>NZ_JBBNAN010000308.1:0-11102 GCF_037994405.1 Phyllobacterium sp. | reverse complement strand
CGGGCTTCACATTCTACCTCGCCAATTTTGCCGACTACAATGCCACCTATGGCGCGCTCGGTGCGGTCGCCGGCCTGGATTTGGATCTCGGTGATCATCCTCATTCTCGGCGCGGAACTGAACGCTGAACTGGAACATCAAACGGCGATCGATACGACCATTGGTGCTCCGGCTCCCATGGGAGAACGCGGAGCCGTGGTTGCCGATACACTTGGCGAATCTGCGAATGAGACGAAAGGCAAAATGTCGGCTTCCTGAAGCGGTTAGCCCTCTGGCTTTGCTGCAGGGAGGTTCATCATGGCCATGGGCACAGTATAATGGCTCAGTTCGACCAAGGTTTTGGCGTCATTCAACCTGAGGAGGGGCTGATGTCTTCGTCCGTATCTCTGCCGTTGAGTAGGCTGACAGGCGCAGCCTCATGCGGTCAGGAGATCAACTACGAACTCACGCCGACAGCAGATCAGGCAAAATGTCAGTTGATCAATTGAGCGGTGCCTGGTCAGCTGCGGCATTGCCAAAGCCGGAGTGGCAAACGTTGCTGCATCGGTCAGAGCAAAGGCCGGACTAGTGCCCGGCGTTTATTTATTTTACAATCATTCAGAACAGAAGGCTTGCAACCATAGGACAAACTATCGATTGAAAACTCTCAAAGAATTGGCGGAGCGCCGTGCATCCGCAGCGGCGGCAAAGAAACGGCTTCTAAAGAAGTTCGAGACCGCACCGAAACCGAGCGACCCTGACATGGTTGCAAAACGCGCCGAACGCGAAGCGGTTGCCGCTGCCCGCGAAACACGACGTGTCGAACGCGAACGATCAGTCCAGGAAGAACGAGATCGTCAGATCGTAGAGGCAGCGGCAGTCGCTCGTGCTGCATCGGCGCAGGCGGATGCGCTCGAAGCTGAAGCAACAAATCGCATCGCGCGCGTGGCGACCGATAAAGCCGAACGGAAGGCGGAGCGCGATCGGCGGTATGCTGCCCGCAAAGCCAAGCAGCGCTGAATTTTCCACGTACCGTGGTGCATGAGCGCAGTCGGGATATCGATAGGGGCCGCGTGCTTGCGATGTCACCCGCCTTTCAACTTTTCAATGTCAAGATCAATTCCATCGACGACGCGTGTCGGTCAAAGCTTGTCCGACGGCGACGCCCAACAGGAAAGCAACAATGCCGACGATGCCAAGTACAGAAGTCGTGATGCCGGGGTTTTCGCGGGCGATCTCGGAAACCGCTTGAGCTTGCGTGCGCAGTTGCTGCGTTGCCCGTGATGCCAGCGACGATGCGTTGTCAGACAGGTCCGAGGCCTGCTCGTTCGCATTGTCCAAAACTTTGGTGCTCCGCTCCGCAATGGTTCTGTTGATTTTCGTGATTTCCTTTCGAAGGGCTGCGATCTGTTTCTCCAGGGATTTTTGGATATCGTCGGCATTCGGGGTTGCAGGCTCAGGTGCGTCGGCCATTGAATTATTCCTTGAAATGGAGCTGGTAAGGAACGGCGCTCAGGCCGATTTGTTCCGGAACGAGCTTGAGCTGCATGGACAGAAGGCGCGTTGCCAGCCGGGCCATGGCGTTCCATAGACAAGCCTGCCCAACTTGTTGATTTAGCGGTCTGGGAGCACCCCTTGACGTGAGCAGATCGCGCTCGGGACGAACAGTTACAAACGTCGGGTATTTAAGTTCATTCTAGGTATTTGAAGATTGAGTTGCATGAAAATGGGCGATCTAATGGTTCGCGGGTTCGAGCATATTCGGTCTCGTATAAGCCAGCTGCGAAGCGGTTGCTCAGGTCCGATGGGGAGGGCCAGGCGCCTCTTGACGAGGCTGAGACTATGAAGGTTCTGTTGCGCCCGCAATCGGCATCTAACCGACGTCACCCTCGCAACCGATACGAAGGGCAAGATCGTCACCGGCCCGATGGCCGAGCTAGTCAAGCCTGCCATCGAGATCAGACTGAGATGGCTCAGTCGGGATCCGTCGGTGACGGCGTGGGATGCCTGCGTGCCTCTACCTCGGCGTCGGTCCACTCAAGGAAGAGGCTGTAGGCGACCGCGAGCAGCGCAGGGCCGAGGAATATGCCGATGAGGCCAAAGGCGAGAACGCCGCCAATGAACCCGAATAGACCGAGCAACACGGGCAGATTGTTTGCCTTACCGAGGACATAAGGCCTGAGGACATTGTCGATGCTGCTGACAAGCAGCAAACCCCATGCCGCGACGAAGACGCCCCACCAAACCGTTCCCTGCATAAGGAGCCATAACGCCACCGCGCCCCACACAAGCGGAGGGCCGGCCGGGACAAACGACATAATGAACGTGAGGAATCCAAGCAATAGCGCCTGAGGAACACCGGCGATCCAGAAACCGATGCCAGCCAAGAGGGCTTGGGCGAGTGCCGTACCGATCAAGCCGTAAACGACGCCCTTCACGGTTGCTCCGACCACCATGAGCAGCTGCCGGCCGCGGGAGCCGGCGAATCGTTCGCTGATTTCGCGCATATGGGCCGTCATCCGCCGGCCGTGGAGGTAGAAGAAAAAGGCGGTGAATACACTCAGTCCGATTTCAACAAGGCCAATCCCGAACACCGTTCCGCCAGCTACGGCGATATCGGTGACGGGGCCGATCAACTTCTTGAGTTCAATGATGAAGGCGGGCGCGTCGTGAGCCAAGCTCTCCCAATAGACAGCCAAGATCTCCCCAACCACCGGCACCCCTTCGACCCAACGCGGTGGCGCCGGAGGACCTTGCTCGAGAATGCGGAGCGTCCCCGTGATCAGGCTGCCTACGCTGTCCGCCAGTGTCGCCACCATTACGGCAAACGGGGCGATAAGAACGAGGACTACCAGCACTGTCATCACGGCGGCCGCCAGTGCTTTATAGCCGCCGACTATCCGCTCGCACTTCTTGTAGATGGGCCATGTCGAGAAACATATGACCGCTGCCCACAGGATTGCCGACAGGAAGGGCCAAAGCACAACAACGCAGCCGATCGCCAGCAAAAGAAGCGCGCCGACCCCCAGAATCTGTTCGATTGGCTTGCCGAGAGGTATCACGACCAATCACTCCTGTCGCCGTCCGGGAGCTGTCGCCCAACGGTAATTTTGCTAAATAAGCAGGTTAATATAAGCTGATCTTGCCGTCAGGCATTTTTCCGCCACTGACGCTTGAGAGACCATACATGCTCCCGCCCATTTTTCAGGAGCGCATCATGGATATCACAAAATTTATCGGCGCTTATTCGCCCGTAATCCAGAGCAAGGACAGAGATGAACTCGCTGTGGGTCATGGATGCGCTCGAGCATGGCATGCGGGATCAAGAAACCATTGTTCGCCAGGTATCCTCCATGACAACGCCAAGCCGACCGGGAAGCGAAGTGAAATTGGCCGTGTGATTGCAAGCAATGCGTCAATTGGCGAGGCGGGAGCCGAATAGTTAGCCACGCCACGCGATGATTGGAACCTAAATCCGGCTGGACTGTTGTGGAATGCCGGACCACCCGTTCGGCAGAGACTTGACGCGGGCCCCAACCAACCCATGACCCGCGCCAGAGATTGACGTATCGGAGGCCTTCCCCCTTAGAGGCGCTGTTTGAACGACTGACTACCCCTCGCGCAGGTCATTGCGAAAAATGGTACCGATCAACTCGCCAGAATCATTGTAAACTCTGATGAGCCATTCGGCGGAATCGATGGCACTATCGACCGGCATTTCACCTGCCGCGCGTTTTGCTTCGGCCAACGCTGCTTCGTGGTCGACAAGTTCAACGGTTATGTCGTTGGTCTTTTCATGAAATTCAAATCGAAACAATGGCATGCTAGTCCCTCCGGAACGGGATAGTCCCGATCCCTTGCAACGCGACAGGAAGTCATTCGTTGCACCGACGGCATCAGCGCCAGTGCACATGTCGGGCTGGCAAGACCATTGCCTATGTCAATGGCGATGCCGAAGAGGTCGTTCGCGGGACGGCCGACGGGAATGCCAGGCTTATCTCTGCCGTCCAGGACTTGATGGGCTTCACCCCCCAGATCGACCCAGCATCTGAAAATTTTCACGAACAGACATTCGCATTGCAGATCGCTCCATTGGAACAATTACACGACGCGGACGTTACTCAAGATTGGAGTGCCATCAGCACTCGTAGGAGACGTTTATGGATATCACCACCCTTCTCATCATAGTTCTTCTCATTGTTTTGCTAGGCGGAGGCGGCTGGTACGGCCGGGGACGCTGGTATTAAGCAACCCCTACACATCTGTTGCAAGCTGCCTGTTGATCGAGTGGATGTCGGATCCATCTACAGCATTGCTGATAAGACGCTGCAGACAAGGAGCATATCATGAACAACCTCATCTGGTCGGAGCAGTCGTCATTGTTCTGTTCATACTCGGATATTTTGGGCTCCGGTAGAAGGTCCCAAATTAGTAGCTTTTAAGAAAAGTTTGCCTCGGTTCTCCGGTTCAAAAAACCTGTTTCCTACACCCGACGTCACCAGGCCGGATTTTTCCGCTCGGGCCTCGTTCGCAGGTTGGACTTGAAGCGAGTGCACCGGGTGCCCAGCGGGCTGCGCACGTACAATTTCTTCCAATCTCTGTAAATGGCCAGCGTAAGTTTTCCCGGCGGTTTAATGCGGGATTGTCAGCGAATTCAGTGATTGCGACGGCTTCCCCGAGATGGAACCGCTTTTCATAACGGCGCGTTCAGCAGCATCGATCGGGCACCCGGCATTCCGCTGGCCCTTCCCGCATGGGAAAATGTGGCCAGCTTTTTACGCGGATGCCGCGGCCAAAGCTGAAGGGGAATGGTCTTTGGTGCAGGCTTCCGATTGCAAGGACATGTGGGCCTATGAAGGCAAGCCGCTTTACACGTATGCCAAGGACATGAAAGCCGGGGAAACAAACGGCGATGGTGTTGGTGGCGTTTGGCAGATTGCCAGATAGCAGAACACCAGGAATTGGACTGTGGGCGGTCATTGTATCGCCCAATCTCGTTAGGTGCTCGTTATCGAACCCTGTTGTCGCATTAGGTAAGCCCATAGATCCGGGGAAAAGGCATCATTGCCCTGTAGCTTAGCGCACGTGCGTTTCTGCGATCTCCTCGATCCGCGCTTCAGATAGCCTCCATGCGTATTCACCGCGTACGGTCCATTGCCCGGCACATGCCTCAGATGCCGGAGTCGGCATCCACCGATCGGATCCGTTGGGCAGTAAGGCGTTGACATTGGGTTTTAATAACTGTAGTAATAAAGCATTGAGTTTTGGATCGTTTGACTTTTGTTTCTTCGCGCGTTGAGCGTGCTCTAACGAACTTCCCCTTCAAAAATCGAAAACAACTGCAATCGTGCATTTGCACGATGCTTATATTATATTGCTAGGAAAGGGTATGTTATGACCACTGGCACAGTTAAATGGTTCAATACTACAAAAGGTTTTGGTTTTATTCAGCCTGACAATGGCGGCGCGGATGCGTTCGTTCACATCTCGGCAGTCGAGCGCGCTGGAATGCGCGAAATCGTCGAAGGCCAGAAGATCACCTACGAAATGGTTCGCGATGCCAAGTCGGGCAAGATGTCCGCAGAACAGCTTCAGGCTGCCTAATCGCGTTGCGCCGCCCTGGTGACCACGGATGTAATGGCACCGCCGGGAAGTAGAATGCGAATGGAAGGTCAGGCGAAGAGCCTGGCCTTTTTTGTGACCTGCGTTCGCTTTAGCGCCCGATATCGATCTCTGGTTTCGATTTGGTCTAAATCAGTGGGAACGCCCACGTCCATCAAGGATTATCACGCGATCAGCGAGAGAGAAGACGTGTTAGCATATCAACCAATTCGTCATTACTGAACGGTTTCCGAAGAACGGCATGGCCGTTGTAGCCGTCCCAAATATCGTGAACGCTGTTGCCGGTGGAAAAGACAAACGGAACACCGCGCGCTGTGAGCGCGTCGGCTATAGCTCGGCTGTTGTTGCCATTGAGATTCATATCCAGCATGGCGGCGTCGAACACTTGCCCGTCAATCAGGGCAATGGCCCGATCGATCGTGGCGGCAGAGGTCACAGACTCGCATCCGAGGTCCGCCAGCATGCCTTCAATCATCATAAGGATCAGCATTTCATCCTCGATCACGAGGACGCGGCGACCAGAAAGCAATTTATACTCCACCAGCGCCTTGTGGCGCGGGAATGTTCATCGTGCAGACCACGCCGTCTGACCGATAGTCGAGGTGGACCGTGCCTTCCAGTTCGTGGGCCAGACCGCTCTCGATCATGCGCGAACCGAACCCTTTATGTGACGGTGTGAAAGGACCTGGAAATCTCATTTTTCGTGCACCCGCTAGTACTCCAGTGGTGCCCCGCCGTCGAAGACCCGCCTCGTATTCCCGCCAATTCGATATCCGAAATTTCAACTTCGCAATGCGATGACGGCGATCGGTGTTGTGTTTGTACGGGATAGCACTCGGATCAAGCTGATTGTGATCCTGTTTGCCATCGCCGAACCGTTGATAAAGTATCCCTGCGCCAACGCCGTGCTTCAGTGAACTTCGATGACTTGATCGTCTGCCGCGTCTCCAGCAGGGGGATTCTAAGCGGAAAACTCTACACTAAAGCGATCCAGTATCCGGTCGCGGATCAAGACGTTCCGTCGTATGTCAGCGGGATTCCAACGAGCGTAGAAGCCGGTCCCGGTAGGCGTCGAGCACGACGGCCAGCACGATCACCGCGCCGATGACGATCGGCTTGAAGTTGTCGCCGAGGCCGAACAGCTGCAGGCCGGTGGTGAGCACCTGCAGGATAGAGGCACCGACGAGCGAGCCGATGATGGACCCCTTGCCGCCGCTAAAGCTGGTGCCGCCGATGATGACGGCGGCAATGGCGTTCAGCTCATAGCCGACGCCCGCAATCGGGCTGCCGACGTTCAGCCGCAAAAGATAGACCATCGCCGCGACGCCGGCGGTCAACCCGCTGATCGTGAACGCCGCGATCTTGTATTTCCGCGGTGCATGGCCAGACAGCCGCACCGCTTCCTCGTTCGTGCCGATGGCGAAGATGAAGCGGCCGAACACGGTGAACCGCAGAATAAACCAGCCGAGGAGGATGACCGCTACGGCGATCAGAAAGATCGACGGGAACACACCGCCGACGATCATGTTCCCGAAATCGATGAAGGACTGCGGCAGCCCGGTAATGGTCGAGTTGTTGCTGACCACGCGAGCCGCGCCGCTCGCGATGTTCAGCATACCCAGGGTGACGATGAAGGACGGGATCTTCCACTGCTCGCATACCCACCCGTTGATCGCACCGCAGGCCGCCCCGGTCCCCATGCAGCCCAGCAGGGCCAGCGGGATGGATGCCGCGACCGGGATGTCCCGATCCGTCATGATCAGTGCGCCGATAACGGTGCAGAGGGCGAGCACCGAGCCGACCGAAAGGTCGATCCCGCCGGTCAGGATGACCAAGGTCATTCCCGACGAGAGCACCGTGTTGATCGCAATCTGCACGAATAAATTCAGGAAGTTTCCTGCCGTCGCGAAGTAAGGCGCGGTGATCGAGAAGAATATCACGATCAGGACCAGCGCCGCCGCGACGCCGGCATCGCGCGCCAGAAAGCGCAACACGCCGTTCCAGCGGCCGCCGGCGTTCTGCTCCCGGGCAGGCTCAGTTGCTTGGCTCAAGGTCGTATTCCTCGTACGCGAGTGAAAGTATCCGCTGCTGGTCGAAGAGGGTGCGCGGCACTTCGCCCACGATCCTGCCGTTCGCGAACACGATGATGCGGTGACAGATGCCAATCAGTTCGGGCAGGTCCGAGGAGACGAAGATGATGCCCTGGCCCGCGGCCGCCAGTTTCCACAGCAGTTCATAGATTTCCTGCTTGGCGCCAACGTCGATGCCGCGGGTCGGTTCGTCACAGATCAGCACTTTTGCGCCGCGGAACAGCCATTTCGCAATGACGACCTTCTGCTGGTTGCCGCCCGAGAAGTTGCGCACGGCCTGGAACACCGACGGCGTCTTGATGTGCAGCTCGTCGACGAGGGCACTGGCGGCGCTTTGCTCGGCCGACCGGTGCAGTAGGCCCAGGTGCGACACCTTGGCGAGGTCAGTGATGGTGATGTTCTCAAGGCATGACAGGCCCAGCAGCAGGCCCTGGTTCTTGCGATCCTCCGTCAGCAGACTCAGTCCGTGCCGAACCGCGTCCTGCGGCGAAGCGATCGTCACCGGCGCGCCGTCAACGAAGATCCTGCCGGCGAATCTCGGGTCGGCGCCGAATACGGCGCGCATCGCCTCAGTGCGACCGCTGCCCACTAGCCCGGCCACGCCGACGATTTCGCCGCGTCTGACGCTGAACGACACCTCGGGGGCAGAGGCACTGCGCCGCAGGCCCTCGACGCGCAGGACCTCGTCGCCGACCTGCACGTCCTCGCCAAACATGTGTTCCGCCTTGATGCTGCGGCCAACCATCATGCGCACGATCTCAGCGATCGTCAGCCCGGCAAGCGGCCGCGTGGCGACCAGCTGGCCGTCGCGCAGCACAGTGACGCGGTCGCCGATCTCGAAGATCTCGTGCAGCCGGTGGGAGATGTATATGATGGTGACGTTGTTCGCCTTCAGCTGCCTGAGGATGCCGAACAGGCGCTCGATCTCCTTCGACGTGAGCGTAGCCGTCGGCTCATCCAGGATGAGCAGCTTGCTTTCGTGACAGAGCGCCTTCGCGATTTCGACGAGCTGCGTCTGTGCGACCCCAAGCCGCTCGACCGGAATGGTCGGCGGGATGTCCAAACCGACCTGTTTCAGCAGGGCGGCGGCGCGCCTGTTCATCTCCGCATAGTTCACCAGCCCGTGGCGTCGCGGCAGGCTTTCGAACAGCAGGTTCTCCGCCACCGTCAGGTGCGAGAGCATGTTCAGTTCCTGGTGCACGACGCGGATGCCAGCGCGGTACGCATCCGTCGGGGTGCGCGGCCGGTATGGCTTGTCGTCGAAAGTGATGTCTCCCTCGTCGGCGACGTAGATGCCGGCGAGCACATTGATCAGCGTCGACTTGCCCGCGCCGTTCTCACCGAGCAGCACGTGCGCTTCGCCCCGCACGATGTCGAGCGACACGTTCTGCAGGGCCATGACCCCAGGGAAATGCTTACTGACGCCCCGCAGCTGTAAAAGCGCGCCGGCTGGCGCGTCGGGAGTTTGCGATTCGACTGCGGAGTGCTCCATCGACGCGCCCTTCTCGGCTCCGAGAGCCGGTTATTTCTGGCGGACGCAGCGACGTCGCAGCACGGCAATCCGATCAGTCACGCATGCGGGATGCCGGGAGAAGGGCGCGACTCACCTCGCGCCCTTCTGTCCTCGTGCCGAATACGAAGCTTACGGAAGATCTTTAGCCGTAATCAACTTGATGTCGGTCTTGACCCACCCGGTGAACTTTTCTCCCGCTAACTGCCGCAGACCGTAGCCAATTCCCAGCACTGCCATTTGCGCACCGTATTGCTCGATAGTCGCCAACATCTTACCGCTCTTGATAAGCGGCTGCACTGCTGGAATGTTGTCAAAAGCGACGACCTTGATTTGGCCGCTCTTGCCGGCAGCATCAAGCGCTTTGACCACGCCGAGCGCCATCGAGTCGTTCGCCGCCATTACGCCCTGAATACCGGGATATTGCGTTAGGAAGTTCGTCATCAGTGTGTTTGCTTCCTCGGTCTCCCAATGCGCCGTCTTGCTGTCGAGGAGCTGGAGCTTGCCTTCGGCCACCGAATCGTCGAAGCCCTTCTTGCGTTGCTGGGCATTGTCGGCTTCCGGATTGCCTTCCAGGATGACGACCTTGCCCCCCGGCCCGAGCGCCTTGGCGAGCGCGTCGCCGGCCAGCTTCGCGCCGGCGCGGTTGTCGGGACCGAAGAACGCAAGGTCGATCCCCGCCGCCTTCTTGGCGTCGCTGTCCAGTTCGACGTCGATGTTGATGACGACGACCCCGGCCTTCACCGCTTTGGCTATCGGCGTGACCATGGCCTTGGAGTCCGCCGGCGCCACCACAATAATATCGTACTTTTGGGTGACGAAGTTCTCTATGGAGTCTACTTGTGCAGCGAAGTCACGTTCATCTTTCATTCCGACAGCCTTGAAGTCAAACTTGTCGGTGTTCTTCGCCGCATAGTCCTCGGCGCCTGCCTCCATTACCTTGAAGAATTCGTTAGCAAGCGACTTCATCACCAGACCAACTTTCGGCTTTCCAGCGGCAAAAACCGGAGAAATACCGAGAGCAAGTAATGCAATAGAAGCTACCGCGCTCGTCATGAGAACCTGACGGCGCGTCGCGGCACTGCCAGTCAAACCGGAAGCGGGGCCCATCCGCATTTCTTTGGTCATTTGTCCCCTCCCTTTTTCTGTTGTTACCTTAATATATCGCTACGGGACGGCAGCTACAAGAACCATCGCTTTCCACCGCAGATCATCGCCCATGCTGTCTGGCTCCATTATCGGTTCACGGCGGGTGCTGGAGCGCAGCGTCGTCGTCTCCTATGAAACGATCCATCGATGGGGGAAGTTTGGTCCCAGTCCGTCGTCTTCCCGGCAATCGGCCTTCGCCGAACGATACTTGGCATCTGGATGAAGGTGCGCCATGGAGGCACGAAGGAGGAGCTATGATTTAGGCACTTCCCAAGCAGCTATGCTGCACAGGAGATGAGGGCTTGGCCCCTCGGAGCCGGCTTGCAGGAGCAGGCTTCAAACCACCTCAAACTGCTGTCGTAAAGAGCGATGGTGGTGAGCGTTGAGGAAAAGGCCGGACTTGATCCGGTCAGGTGAGATGCAAGGAGACGAGCGTGAGTGAACCGCTGAAGACGTTGTCGCACTGTATTTAATCGTAAGAATGCGGCCGTTCAGACTTCACTGCTGCATTTAATATGAGAATGAAGTCGCAAAGATTCTCAAATTAGTGCGCCGGGAGACCGGCAAGGAGTAGGTGGTGAGAGTCCACTACGATGAAGGAGTAGCGATCCACATCGGCCCCAAGCCGTGCGCAGACATCCGCGAGGATGCCGGCGAAGCGTCGGTAGGGGAGTGCATAGGCCAGCCATTGAGCCACGAAAGGGAATTTGTGCCGGATGCCGACGCCGTTAATTTGGCGGAAGGCGAAACGG
>NZ_JBBNAN010000307.1:0-3378 GCF_037994405.1 Phyllobacterium sp. | reverse complement strand
CAGTAGTGGTTTCTCACATCGTCGCGGGCAGCGACAGCTCTTCCTATGTCAATATGCGGTTCAACGTTACAAAGTAGGTCGCTGTCGAATTCGATCGGTGTTTTCTAGCAGCCTGTCGGACTGATGTCTTTGGTCGAAGGTAGGAGGCGCTGGCTGGTCGCGAAGCCCGTAAATGGCCGGAAGCCGGTCCGGGAAAGGCTTTTGTTCGCGATTTTTGACTTGTGGACGATTTGGCGGCGTTTACGCTTTGATGACGACGCCGATCAGGCGGGCACCAGGGCGAACATGCGCTTGAGGTTCCAGGCCATGGTCACGAGGCTCCATTCGGCGCGAACCTTTTCGAGGCCGCGCAGCGAGAACTGCCGGAAGCCCAGAACGGATTTGATGATGCCGAACACCGGCTCCGGTGTCTGCTTGCGCAGCGCATAGAGCTTCTTACCTTCGGGTGTCTTCAGGCGGTGGGCCATGGCCTCGACGGGCGTCGGGTTTTCCGGATGCGAGGGCGCCTCGGCAAGGCGTTCGCTGAGTGGCGGATAATGGGTCTGCCGGCCGGTGGCGATCAGCGGCGCGATGCCGGCATTCGCGCAGGCATCGACATTGGCAGCGCTGAAATAACCGCTGTCGGCCAACAGCGCATCGGGCCGCCCCACTTCTTCCGGCAAGGCCGCGATCTTGTCGACCATCGGCGCAAGTTGCTGTTTGTCGTTGGGCGCCCACACCACCTCGGCCGTGACCACCAGAAGGCTGCCTTCGGCGACGACGGCCTGCGCATTGTAGCATTGCTCGAACCCGCCGCCGGCCACCGGCATGATGCGCGAGTCCTCGTCAGTCAGGTTGATCTGGTCGGTGGGCAAAGGGCCTGATGCCGGCGCAGACGGCGGCTTGCCGCCGGGCTTCTTGCCCGTGCGCTTTTCCTTTTCCTGCCGCGCCGCAAGTTTTGCCTCATACTCGGCCTGCTCACGGGCATGGCGCTCTTTGGCCCGCGCCTCGATCTTGGCCCGCGCCTCGGCAAGCTTGCGCAAGCGCTTTTCCCGCAGCGCAAGTTCATCGGGGATCGAAAAGCCATCGGGAAGATCGGTCTGATCCGCGGCTTCGGCCTTCGCCATCAGTTCGGCCACTTCAGCCCGCAGCTGCGCTTCGATCTTGCCCGCATGCTCATAGGAAAGCGCGCTGTGCCGGCTGGCATTGGCGTGGATCTTCGTCCCGTCAAGCCCAACCGTGCCCAGCTTCAGAACGCCCATCTCGCGCGCCAGCAGCAGCACCTGCTCAAACAGGCCCTTGATCTCCTCGAGAAATCGCCGCCGAAACGCGGCAATCGTATCGTGATCGGGATGATCGTTCGCCGCGATAAACCGGAAGGCCACCGAGTCATACGTCGCCCGCTCCAGCTTGCGGCTCGAAAACACCCCCGTCGCATAGCCATAAACCAGAAGGCCCAGCAAAACCTTCGGATGATACGACGCCGAGCCCGAGCCGCGATAGCTGCCGCTCATCGCCCGCAGGTCCAGCCCGTCGATAACCTCGACAACAAAACGGGCAAGATGCTGCTCGGGCAGCCATTCATCCACCGAAGGCGGCAGCAAAAACCCGGTCGTACGATCTACCATTCGAAAGTTGCTCATCGCAGAACCGGTCATATGGCTGGAGAATCAATCTCTTAATTCTAGCCGATATCCCATTGATGCGCTAAGTCCGACAGGCTGCTAGACCGTATGTTCGTGGGCTGAAGGTGGCCCGCCCCCGCGGTAAGCTGAATTCGGGGGTTGCTCTGGATTGGCCGGAGCCGAGCCCCACGCTTAGCGAGGGCGAACCATGAAAGAAGATAGCGCAATTTTCATTGGCCTGGATACGTCGAAGTTGAAGATTTCGGTGGCCATTGCCGACGGAGCACGCAACGGCGAGGTACGGTTTTTGGGCGACATCTCCTCGGAGCCGTCGTCGGTGGCAGCGATGGTCAATAAGCTTTGCAAGTGTGGAGCCAAGCTTCACTTTTGCTATGAGGCGGGTCCCACGGGTTACGGTCTTTACCGTCAGATTGTCGAACTGGGGCATGACTGCGTGGTCGTGGCGCCGTCGCTGGTGCCCAAGCGTGCGGGCGACCGGGTGAAGACCAACCGCCGGGATGCCGTAAGCCTGGCGCGCCTGCACCGCGCTTGCGAGCTGACCCCGGTCTGGGTTCCGGATGAAGCTCACGAGGCGATCCGCGACCTGATGCGGGCTCGCGAGGCTGCCAGCGATGCGCTGAAACAGGCGCGCCAGCAACTTCAGTCTTTCTTGTTGCGTCATGGCCGCATCTATACCGGCCGCAAGCCATGGACGCGTGCCCATACGAGATGGCTGACATGCCAGGCATTCGCTCATCCCGCCCACCACATCCTGTTGGCGGAATATTGCCAGGCCATCGAGGATGCCGGCGTGCGTCTGGACCGGCTGACCCAGCTGGTGGTGGAGACCGCGGCAACCTGGTCGATGGCCCCGGTTGTGGCCGCCTACCAAGCAATGCGCGGCGTTGCATTCATGACAGCGGTCACCTTCGTGGTCGAAATCGGCGATATCAGGCGCTTTGATAATCCTCGTCAGTTGATGGCCTATCTCGGTCTCGTGCCGTCGGAAAGCTCGACGGGCGAACGGGTCAAGCGCGGTGGGATCACCAAGGCAGGCAACACAAGGGCGCGTCGGGTTCTTATCGAAGGCGCCTGGACATATCGCTTTCCCGCACGTGTGAGCCCGACGATCCAGGCACGGCTGGAGGGATTGCCAAGGACCGTTCGAGAGATTGCCTGGAAAGGCCAGCTGAGACTATGTGCTCGCTATCGAAAACTGGTGGCGGCAGGCAAGCCGAAGGTCATCGCGGTCACCGCCATTGCCCGGGAAATGGCAGCGTTCCTTTGGGCGATTGGGCAGGAGGTCACTCCGGCAGCAAAGGTCTAAAAGCCGATCGTCGGCGGAAAAGGAAGAGAACGAACCAAAGTAGCGAAATCATCTGTCTGTTGCGCAAAGATGGAGGCAGGGCTCCGGTGGGGGAATCCTCGCAGCCTGCTATGTGGCGGATAAAATCCATGCCCGATTCTAGATCGAGGTAGCCCCAGACGAACACACGGAAATGCGGTATCCAACCCGCGCATAAGAGTATGCCAACCGTCGTCAAAATGCCCTGTCTCCTGCTTTGTTCAACAGCTTCACGCATGTGCTTTCGTCGTCAAAGCCGGAAAGGAAAAATCATGACTAAAGAGCTTGCAAACGAACATAAGAGCAGGCTGCTGAAAAACTCTCTGGCTTTTGGGTTTGCGGCATGATTCCCTGATGGTGCAACAGATAGGATTGATTTGGATGCGCGGTGGGGATGATCGGACGGGGTCGCTGTTTTCGTATGTTGAT
>NZ_JBBNAN010000306.1:0-37935 GCF_037994405.1 Phyllobacterium sp. | reverse complement strand
GTTGCTCAGCAAGGGGATCTTCCGGCATTAGGGTCAGAACCTGTTAATCTGCTCGAAATGGTATTTGGCTTTTCGTTCGGATACGAGGAGCAAAGGGACAAGAAATGTTTATCCATTTTCGAGCCTTTGCGACGACGTAGCCGGGCGAAAAGACCCTATCCTGCGGACGCCAAAACGGCGGCAAGCTCAAGTGTCGAACCGTTCGGCCGTGGAAAGACCCCGCCCTTCACGCCTCTTGGAGCATGGTCCCGAAAAGTTGTCAGACTTTTCGGACGAGACCATGCTCCAATGAATGAAGCTGCGCATGTATCTTCTTGCCGTTTCAGGCGCCATTTCGATCCTATTAATAGGTCCTGACCTCGCCATCCACATCGGAAAATTCCTGCAGCTTTGGACCCGGATCAGCGCTCTGATCCGGGTTTTCAGTTTTTGACGATCGACAGACTTGTCATTGATACCCATATGTGAAAATATTATTCACAAGAGAAGATATGGGAAGGTGACGAATGCGAGTGAACGGAAAGTGGGCAAATGGAGGCGAGTGGTTATGACCATGTTTGCGCCGACAGTTGGCGTTTCTTCCACGCATCCGAAGAACATGCCCGCCGACCATGCGGCTTTGCCAGTTTGGAATACCGAAAACTGGTTCTATGAGAATTGGCCGGTTGGACAGAAAATCCGGTCGTTGCGCCGAACGATATCGCAGAGCGACAGCCACCAGTTCAACATGCTTGTCACCGACATCCATCCTTACATGCAGGACCAGATGTTTGCCGAAAGCGAGGGTATTTTCGGCAAGCGGCTTTTTGCCGGCGCCTTCGTCTTGTCCGCCGGGCTTGGCCTGGTGGCAACCAATTGCGTCAACGCCTTTTCCTATGGCTATGACAAGTTGCGTTTCATCAAGCCGGTCTTTTTCAACGACACGATCTACACCATCCGCACAAACCTCGATAAGTGGCGGCGTTACAAGGAACTTGGCTTGATCCGTGCCAGTTATGAAGTGTTCAAGGATGAAGGCGAACTCGTCCTCTACTGCGAACATCTGCAGACGGTCAAATACCAGAACCCCGCCGATTTCATTGGAAAGACTGAAAAATAATGACTGCCGATTTGAATGAACTGCCGTTGGCCGGACTGCTCGTTGTCGATTTGAGCCAGTTTCTTTCAGGACCATACGCATCGCTGCGCCTGATGGATCTTGGCGCCCGAGTCATCAAGATCGAACGCCCCGACGGTGGTGACCTTTCGCGCCGACTCTATTTGAGCGATACGGAAATCGGTGGCGATTCGACCATCTTTCATGCGATCAACCGGGCCAAGGAAAGTCTCGCCATTGACCTCAAGAGTGAGGCTGATGTCGCGGCGCTAAGAGCACTTCTGGCCAATGCAGATGTGGTGATCCAGAATTTCCGCCCCGGTGTAATCAAGCGGCTTGGCTTGGACTACGAGGCAGTCAAGGCGATCAATCCGCGCATCGTCTATGCTGGCATCAGTGGTTATGGCGAAGAGGGACCCTGGGTGTCCCGGCCGGGTCAGGATCTGCTGGCCCAATCGCGCTCCGGCCTGATGTGGCTCAATGGCGACGAAAGCCAGGGGCCAGTGCCGTTCGGTCTTGCTGTCGGCGATATGCTTGCAGGGGCCGCTGCAGTGCAGGGCATTCTTGCTGCGCTCGTGCGGCGCGGCATCAGCGGGCAGGGAGCCCACATTGAAACCAGCCTCATGGAATCGCTGATCGACTTCCAGTTCGAAGTTTTGACAACCCATTTGAATGACGGGCGGCGTTTGCCAAAGCGTTCGGATTTCCGCAGCGCGCATGCCTATCTTTCCGCGCCCTATGGTGTCTACCAAACCAGGGACAGCTATCTGGCGCTCGCCATGACGCCACTGCCGAAACTTGCCGACCTGTTGGGGCTTGACGGACTAGCCCCCTATCGCGATGTGCCTGCCTCGTGGTTCACCGCACGTGACGAGATCAAGCGCATCATTGCAGCCAAGCTTGCAACCGATACCACCGATCATTGGCTCGGCATTCTCGAACCTGCCGACATCTGGTGCGCCAAGGTGCTGAATTGGGAAGAGCTGCTGCACAGCGAAGGCTTCAAGGTCCTCGACATGCTGCAGACGGTGGAGCGCGAGGACAACGTCTCCATCCTCACCACCCGCTCTCCCATCCGCGTCAATGGGCAGCGGGCCAAGTTCGACCGCGCCGCGCCGCGTATCGGCGAACACAGCGAAGCCATCCGCAAGGAGTTTGGCCTGTGAGTGGAACGAAGCTTAAAGGGATGACGTGGAGCCATCCGCGTGGCTTCGACCCTATGGTTGCCTGTTCGAGACTTTGGAAAGAGCAAACGGGCGTCGATATCGAATGGGAAAAACGCTCGCTCCAGGATTTTGAATCCTTTCCGGTCAAGCAACTGGCGCGGGAATATGACCTGATCGTCATCGATCATCCACATGTCGGTCAGATCACCGCGGAGAATTGCCTTGCGCCGCTCGACATATCAGGGCGCCAGCCCGAGCGCGATGCTCTCTTGAACGGCAGTGTTGGCCAATCTTATCAGAGCTATCGCTGGCAAGGACGGCAATGGGCGTTCCCGATAGATACGGCAGCTCAAGTCGCCGCCTGGCGACCGGACCTGCTCGAACAGCCGCCCGTAGCGTGGGATGACGTGTTGACCCTCGCGCGGGACGGCAGGATTCTTCTGCCGCTACGCCCACCACATACGCTCATGACGTTCTATACGCTCAGCGCCAATATGGGGTCTGCCTGCGTGGCGTCGAAACTCGGCGATCTGATTGATGCGGCCAGTGGTGAAGAGACGTTTCAACTGATGCGCGAGATCAGTTCATTGATTGATCCGGCCTGCTTTGGCATGGATCCGATTGCAGTATTGGAAAGGATGGCGGCAGCTTATTCGACCATCGCTTATTCGCCGTTGATCTATGGCTACGTCAATTACGCGGTTCAGGGTTTCAGGCCAAACCTTGTGGCCTTTGCCGATATCCCGTCGGCAGGTACAAATGGACCAGTGGGTTCGGCGCTCGGGGGTACTGGTATTGCCGTTTCTGCGTTCTCACAAGAACGCAGCCTCGCGATAGATTTCGCCTATTGGGTCGCCAGTGGAAAAGTGCAGCGCGGGACATATGCGTCAGCGGGGGGGCAGCCAGGCCACGCCGATGCTTGGGAAGATAAGATCGTCAATGCGGCGACGACAGATTTCTACAAGGCAACACGCAGGACGCTTGAAGCCGCCTGGGTACGCCCGCGCCACAATGGCTACATGGACTTCCAGCAGGCGGCTTCCGAGCGCCTCAATGAGGGACTTTGCCGGACCCATGACGCGGCCATGGTTGTCGATGATCTGAACAGGCTATTCCGGCTGAGTTTAACGAGATAGGCGTACCTGTGGTGTTCAGGATTCTCTGCGCATTTGTCTGGCGCGACCATATGCCCCCGGGCAGATGCCTATACCCCGTTGGCAATCGACCGGGCTCGATTGCGTCGTATCAGGTTCTCGAGGTGTCCACGTTGAATAAGACCCGCACCCTGCCAACATTAGACTGCTCAACAAAGTTGCGATGGTGATGAGTTTCATTCCCTGACCTCGGCTGCACAAATGATTCCATGCAGCTTGATTTGCCGGAAACGCGAACGAAAGTCAAAGTTGTAAGGACACCAGACCCATGTTGAAAAAATCGCTGTCCTAGGCGCAGCGTTTGTCTGGTTCAATGCCGCTCGTGCTCGACGCTGGGTGCGCATTGACAGCAGTGATCACGGCCAATGCGGCAAGAGAGTTGACGTTCCTGTTGCCGCGGTTGAATGCGGTCATGACCGTTTCGGCAATGACCTTCGCTTCGTCGTCCGAGCTGGACTTTACCACGAGCGTCGCTGCGGCCTTGTTGTAGGCGGCCTGCATCACAGTCCAGTCATCCTCGGAATAGATCGGATTGGGAGGGTTGTCGAAAGGCATGGCAAGACCCTTTCTGTATTTTCGCTCCGGTGACCTTGAAAAAATAGCTCCTCAATTGTGGCATGGCAAATCGAAAAGAATTTACCGGCAATTGAAAGGGCTTACCGCATCGCAGCAGCAGCGCATCGCTGCACAAATGTGGCAATGGGTGAAAAGCGGTCGAAATGGCTGGCTTGCTAACATTGCCAGCAAGGTGCACGGAACTAATTACGGGGTCGGTTCGGCTTTCGTACTTTCCCTGATATGGCGGGACAGACGCGACCAGCGCGGGCTGAACCACGGCGTGATCAGCGATACTTTTTCAAAGCGCTGGCTGGCGAAGGATGGATCGTGCTCTTCGAACGTCCAGACCTTGAAATTCGTCAGCTCATGCGGTCCGAAGGTATGAATCAAGGGAATATCGGCAGCATCGCGACCACGCGCCACGACGATTCTGCCGATACGGCGCTGATTGTGCCGGGCATCGAATGTGTGCCATTTGCCGCCGAGAAATACCTCGAACCAGGCATTGAAATCCATAGGAGCCGGGTCGGCGGGCACGCCAATATCACCTAGATAGCCGTTTACATAGCGCGCGGGGATGTTCATGCAGCGGCAGAATGCAACGGCAAGATGTGCGAAATCCCGGCAGACTCCGACGCGCTCTTCATGTGCCTGCGCAGCGGTCCGGGTTGCCCGGGCAAAACCATAGCTGAATGTGAGGCGCTGGTTGACGTAGTCGCAGATTGCCTGAACGCGGCTCCAGCCGGGTTGGACATGGCCGAACAAGTTCCACGCGAGGTTGCTCAGTTCGTCCGTTTCACAGTAGCGGCTGGCGGAAAGATAGGCCAGACAATTGGTTGGCAGTCTATCGACGGTAATCTCCTGTGCATCCTTGTCAATCGGATCAGGCAGACCGCTGTCCTTGACGACGGCATCGTACTTCAGAGCAAGGTTGCCCGCCGGCGCCAACAGCCGCAGGCAACTATTTCCGAAAAGATCGCGAAACATCTCGAGGTACACGTCCGGCATTGCTGCCGGGCCTCGCTCGCATTGGATATCTGAAATCCGTGCCGATTCGAGATTGAGATAGGTGGTCATGGGGGTTGGTTCGTTGCACCTGATGGCAATCTCGTAACCGACGCGGATCAACATGGGCATATCCTTTGGACTTTTGAGGACAACGCCGGGGGATGGATTAGGGTTCCGCACCTGAAAATCGAAAATGCGTGCGCTGGTGCCCAAGTGCAGTTCAGTCGCCGATCACGTCGTAATCTTCAGTATTTGTTGACCATAGACCCATAGAATTTGAAACAAAAGCCTTTTTGCTTTGTTGGGCATGTACTGATACGGGAGGCGCCCGGCGCCAAACAAGCGAGCGTTAGCTCGCTCAAATGCGATTGGAGGGTTCATGGCAGCAAAACCCGTGGCTTCGCGCCACCCCATGACGAATGTCGTTCGCAATCAGTTTTTGCGGCCAGAGTTTCAACGGGCGATCAAAAGTGCGAACCCCGTCAAGATCGACAAGGAAGTGCCTAAGCGTTTTCTTGACCTTCTCGACAGACTTGATCAGGCGGAAGCGCGCAAGAAAAAGCGTGATTGAGGTGGCTCAATTTTGTCGCTTAAACAGGTCACTGTGACTGTCGGCATGCGCAAGCCGCCCTGATTTTGCATAGTTGACAACACTGCCAAAAGCCAAAGCGAAGGCAAGAAAAATGGCGAAGACGATGCCAAGGCGCTGAACAAGCATGACGGATACCCCCCGTGGATCTGGCAAGGATAATCAGCTTCATCTGAACACGGCCTGAACCGGGCGCTCACCTTTTGATGGATTACCAATTTCTTACTCGCGCCATGATGGGTGACGCGGGATCGGTCGTGATCTATGCTGCGGGCCAATCTATTTCACGCGCAAGCAAAGGCCCATCGACATGAACAAGGCTTTCGACGCAATCATCATTGGGGCAGGTCAAGCTGGACCATCCCTTGCAGGGCGCTTGACGGCTGCCGGCATGAGAGTGCTCGTGGTGGAGCGCAAGCTGTTTGGCGGTACATGCGTCAATACCGGCTGCATGCCGACGAAGACGCTTGTTGCAAGCGCCTATGCCGCGCATCTTGCCCGGCGTGGCGCCAACTATGGCGTCAACATTGGCTCACCGATCAGCATCGATATGAAGCGCGTCAAACAACGCGCTGATACGGTATCCTTCAATGCGCGTGACGGCGTGGAAAAATGGCTGCGTGGTATGGATGGCTGCACCGTCGTGAAGGGCCATGCCCGTTTCACCGGACCACACGATATCGAGATCGATGGGGAAGTCTTCACGGCACCGCGCATCTTCATCAACGCCGGTGGCCGCGCGAATGTCCCAGACATGCCCGGTATCGAGAAAATTGCCTATCTGACCAATACCTCCATCCTCGCGCTCGATACGCTGCCAAAGCATCTGGTGGTGGTCGGCGGTAGCTATATAGGGCTCGAATTCGCCCAGATGTACCGGCGGTTTGGCGCAAACGTAACGATCGTCGAGAAGGGACCGCGTCTCATTTCACGCGAAGACGAGGATGTATCGGACGCGATAAAAGATATTCTGGAGGCCGAAGGCATTTCATGCCGCCTCAATGCGGAATGTATCTCGTTCAAGTCCCATGCCGATGGCACGCAAGTCAATCTCGACTGCAGCGCCGGTTCACCAAGCGTCCTCGGTTCGCATGTCCTCTTGGCGATCGGCAGAAGGTCAAATACGGATGACCTTGGCCTCGACAGGGCCGGGATCCGCACTGATGAGCGCGGCTACATCACGGTTGATGACCAGCTTGAAACAAATGTCGAAGGTGTCTGGGCTCTCGGCGATTGCAATGGACGCGGTGCCTTTACCCACACTGCCTATAACGATTTCGAAATCGTTGCCGCAAACCTTCTCGACAACGAAAATCGCAAGGTCAGCGATCGCATCTCCGGCTATGCGCTCTATATCGACCCGCCGCTCGGCCGGGTTGGGTTGAGCGAAGCACAGGCGCGCAAGACTGGCAGGCCGCTTCTCGTTTCCAAAAGGCCGATGACCCGTGTCGGCCGCGCGGTGGAAAAAGACGAAACACAGGGCTTCATGAAGGTCATAGCCGATGCTGACACCCAAAAGATTCTCGGCGCAGCCATATTGGGGACCGGCGGTGACGAGGCGATCCATGGCATACTCGACATCATGAATGCGGACGTGAGCTACGATAAGCTGAAGTGGGCGGTACCCATTCACCCGACCGTTTCTGAATTGATCCCGACGCTGCTCGGCGATCTGAAGCGCGTGGCGTGAGTGACTTGCGCTTACTCCATCACAGCGCTGTGATCGACAGGCGCGGCGCTGGGCGCCGGCTTGCGGAGCAGCATGACGAGCGGAATTGAGACGATCGACATGATCATCAACAGCTTGAAATCATCCATATAGGCTATAATCATCGCCTGTGTGGTGATCATTCCGTCGAGCGCAGCACGGCCCGCGGCCTTTAACGGGTCAAGGTGCTGCATGACAGCCGGGGCACTGAACGCATGGTTGAAAGGTGTGACGTAAGCTGCAATCGATGCATGATTGGTCTGCACGTTCTCAGTGATCAATGCAGAGACAACCGCAATGCCGACGCTTGAACCGATGTTTCGCGACAGATTGTAAAGGCCGGTCCCTTCGCCGCGCATGTGAGCCGGAAGGGTGGCAAAAGCGATGGTCGTCAACGGAACGAACAGAAAACCGAGACCCGCGCCCTGAACAAACCCGACCGAGACGATCGTCCATTGCGAGACATCGGGCGTCCAGCCGGTCATGTCATACATGGCCCAGGCGGTCAGGCTGAAACCGAGGACGAGCAGCAGGCGCGTATCGACCTTGCCGATCAGCCGTCCGACGATGAACATGCAGACCATTGTCCCGACCCCGCGTGGACCCATGACGATGCCCGCGGTGATGACCGGATAATCCATCAAAGTCTGCAGATAGGGCGTCATCAGGGCAAGAGAGGCGAGATAGGTGACACCGATAACGAAGATGAAGAACATGCTGACGGAGAAGTTCCGGTCAAGAAACAGCCGCGGATTGACGAAGGATTTGTCTGCTGTGAACGTGTGGACGAGGAACAGGTAAAACGCACTGACACAGATCAGTGCTTCGATCTGAATCTCGGCGGAGGAAAACCAGTCAAGTTGCTCGCCGCGGTCGAGGAAAAGCTGCAGAGTTGCAATGGCAAGGCTCAATGTGCCGAAGCCGAACCAGTCGAGCTTCGCGCTCGCCTCGCGTGTCGTTTCCGAGACAAAGGCAACGATGCCGAAGAAGGCCAGCATGCCGATTGGGACATTGATGTAGAAGACCCAGCGCCAGCTGATATTATCGGTGAGCCAACCGCCAATGACCGGACCCAGAACAGGCCCCACCATCACCGAAACGCCGAACAATGCCATGGCCTTGCCGCGTTCCTCTACTGCATAGATGTCGAGGAGGATGCCCTGTGAGAGCGGCACGAGGGACGCGCCGAACAGTCCCTGCATCAGGCGGAAGACCACGATCTGCGGCAACGATTGAGCAAGGCCGCACAGCACCGAAGCGACGACAAAGCCGACAATGGCGGTCAAGAGCACATTTTTCCGCCCGAAACGCGCAGCAAGGAAACCGGACGGCGGCGTCATGATCGCGGCGGCGACGATATAGGATGTGAGGACCCAGTTGATCTGGTCGGCGCTCGCAGAGACACTGCCCTGTATATAGGGCAGCGCCACATTGGCGATAGTCGTATCCAGTGCCTGCATGATCACGGCAAGGATGACGCAAGCGGTGATCGCTCCGCGATTGGCAACGGCAGGAGCGCCAGGCATTGCCAGCGTATTAGACATGACCCTTGCTACCGAAAATCCCGAGGAGGTCTTCAGCAAACTTTGGCAGGCCACGGATGTGGCCGGTGTCGACACCGACAGTAACGCTCATACCCACGCGCAAGGGTGGCTTTCCCGCCATGTCGTCAACGCTGACCAGCATGGGAATGCGCTGGACGACCTTCACCCAGTTGCCTGTGGTGTTTTGAGCTGGAAGCAGCGAGAAGCTGGAACCCGAAGCAGGGCTGATACTCGATACGGTACCTTTCCACTCGACGCCGGGATAGGTGTCGACACTGATAGCGACCGGCTGTCCTTCGCGAACATAGGTCAGTTCGGTTTCCTTCGGGCTCGCGGCGATCCACATGTGGGTCGCCGATACGAGGCTGAAACCGGCTTGCGACGCTTGGAGGTAGGCGCCGACCTGCAGCGCGCTGACGTTGGTCACAATCCCGTCGAAGGATGCCCGGACAACCGTGCGATCAAGGTTGCGCTGGGCATTGTCGACGGCCGACTGGGCCTGAAGATAGGATGGGTTCTTTTCGACGGGCTGATCAGCATTGCCGCCGAGCTGTGCCAATGTCGCCGCAGCTTCCGCCTTGGCAACGTCAACCTTTTGCTGGGCCGCGTCCAGATCATGTTTCGCCTGATCATAGGTCGCGCGTGAAGCGGCGGCGCTGGCGGTCAGGTCCTGCTGGCGCTGCAACGTCTTTTCAAAGAACGGAACATCTGCTTCGGCCTGGGTAATTTCGGCGAGGGACTGTTTATAGCTGGCTTCAAGATTGAGGATCTGGTTGCGCACTACACCGAGCTGCGCCTTGGCTCCTGAAAGGGCGATGCTATAGACGGCCGGGTCAAGGCGGAAGAGTACCTGCCCCTGTTTGACCTTTTGGTTGTCACGCACCTCCACCGACTGGACGATGCCGGATACGTCGGTGGAAACGCCGACGATATCAGCCTGAACGTAGGCATTGTCGGTGGACATGATTTGCCCGCCGGTGGCATAGGTATATCCGCCGGCAATCAGCACCGCGGGCAGCAACGCAAACAGCAGTGGGCGCTTGAGGCTGCGGCCGGAGCGCGCAGGGGCAGCTGTCGGCAGTGGTGTGGTTTCTTTGGCAGCAGGCGCAGGTGGAGCCGTCTCGATCGCGGGATCGCGCTTTTCCATCACCGTGCCGTCGGCTCTGTCCGTATTGGTAGGAATGCGTAAGGAAGATGAACCGTCAGCCATGATCTTTCTCTTTGTCCTCAACCGGCGTCTGGCAAGCGTCGATCAGATTTGTCTTCATTAGGGTCAGTGTCTGCACGAGATGTTCACGATCCTTCGCCGGGATATGCGCAAGAGCCTCGGCGCGGGTGGCTTCTCCAATCACGCGGATCGAGGCGAGCAACGGCCGCGTTTCCTCGCGCAGATAGAGCAGCCAGATGCGACGGTCCGTCGGATGCCTGCGGCGCTCGACAAGGCCGCGCTCCTCCAACTTGTCCAGGATGCGGACCAGCGTGATCGGCTCGATTTCGAGGATGTCCGCAAGACCAGCCTGATGGATACCCTCATTGTTCGAAAGATAGGCCAATGTCTGCCACTGCGACCGGGTCAGGCCCAGGCATTTTGCGCGCTGCTCGAAACGTTTGCGCAGCAGCCGAGCGACGTCGTGCAGCAGGAAGCCAAGAGTGGGTGCATTGTTCATGGCGAGGAGGATGCTACTCGTAAGGATGCTTATAACAGTTGTGCATATAGCAGGCATGCTATGGCAAAAAAAGGGCGGCGAGTTGCCTCGCTTCAAATAAACCAAGTCGCGCAATCAACATGTCGTGATTGGCCGGTTGTATCAGCTGACTGGCGCGCTCAACCCTGTCGAAGACCAAGTACCCAGGTTTGCCCCACCAGATCATGTCCGAAGGAATGGTGCTTTTCCTCTTCGACGAGGCGGAAGCCCGCTTCCTGATAGATGCGGCGGGCTGAAAGAAGGATATCGTTGGTCCAAAGCCTGATTTCGCGGTAACCCAGCTCATTTGCACGATCGATGCACATAGCTACCAGCTCCCGCCCAATTCCAAGACCGCGTGCGCTCGGCTCCACATAGAGAAGTCTCAACTTGGCGACGGCCGGGTCCTCGCTCCTTACGAGAAACACCGACCCAGCGATATTACCTGCGCGCTCGGCAACCCAGGCGGCTTCACGTGCGGGATCAAAATTGGCTACGAACTTGCCAAGGATATCGCAAACAAGGCCCTCATAAGTCCAATCCCAGCCATATTCCTCATGATAGAGCACCGCTTGCCGGTGCGTAATCCATCCGATATCACCGGGCCGCAGCCCGCGATAGATAACATCGTCCGGAAGCTGTTTCTCGTTATCGAGGATATCGTGGATTTGACGCATTGATGAAACCAGTCGTTGGCGCATCGCGTCGTCCAACGGTGCTAGCAGCTCCATTATTTGGGATTGCGAATCTCGATCGAGAACGCTGAAAGCCTGATGTCCGGCCGCAGTCAGTGATACGAGGCGTTGCCTTCCATGGCGGGGGTTGGCGCGGCTTTTAACAAGGTTGCGTTTGGCGAACCTGGCCAGAATCCGGCTGAGATGAGCCTTGTCCATCCCCAGACCGCGCCCGATATCGGCCGCGGTTTGCTCGCCGTACCGGGCAAGCTCATACAACACACGGCCCTGCGCCAGTGTGTAGTCGCTGGCGAGCAGGTGCTTGTCGAGCAACCCGATCTGTTTGGTGAAGAAGCGGTTGAATGCACGGAACTCATCGGCAGCAGTGCTCATGGTAAATCCACAATGTTGTCAGTGACAACATACGATGCATCCGTATGGGATGACAAGTGCAAAAGGCTGATCTTCGGCGGGCTCGTTTTTTGCGCCTACAATACACTTGAAAAACGAAATTTACATTTGTATGGTGTTTGAAATTCCTTCTGCACCATTCGGAAATCAAATGAGCCGTGCGTTTTTTATCCGTGGAGCCCATGACGGCTATGTCGCCCCGTTCAATCTTCGAAAGGGCCAGCCTGGCGAGGTGCTGCTTGATGTGGCTTCGGTTGGCCTGTGCGGTTCTGATCTGCACTATTACAAGGATGGCGGGATCGGGTCAGCCGTCGTCAAGGAACCGTTCGTTCCGGGACACGAATTTGGCGGCTACCTGTGCGAAGATTTCGGCGGCCTGAGCAAGGGTGCTCTCGTGGCCGTGGACCCAAACAAGGCCTGCGGTCACTGCGAATATTGCGAGAAGGGCTACGCCAATCTTTGCCCCAATGTCGAGTTCATCGGCGCTCCGCCGTTCAACGGCGCAATGACGGAACGCATCTGGGTTCCATCGTCGCAAATCGTCCCGTTGCCGGAGAATTTCACTCCGCTTGAGGCGGTCATGCTGGAACCCTTGGGTGTCGCCATCCATGCGGTAGATCTTGCCAAGCCCAAGCTGCTTGAACAGGTGGCGCTCGTTGGATGCGGGCCAATCGGACTTCTTATCCTGCAGGTGCTCAAAGTGGCCGGCGCCGGTGAGATCCTTGCAGTCGATCCGCTAGAGCACCGGCGGGATATGGCTGCCAGGCTGGGCGCTGCCCGTACGGGCAGCTCAGTTAATGATATTCGTGCATGGACTAGCCGTGAGGGGACGCCGCTTGTTATCGAGGCAACCAATTCACCCCTCGGATTCCGCGATGCTGTTCTTGCGTCAAAGATAGGCGGTCGCATCGTGCTTGTCGGCATCCCGGACGGCGACACCTACACTTTACCTGCTGCAGAGGCCCGCCGCCGCGGGCTCAAGATCAAATTCGCACGCCGGATGGGGGAGGTCTATCCGCGCGCAATCGAACTCGTCGCTGGAGGAAAGGTCGATGTCACGTCATTGGTGACGCATCAAGTCGGCCTTGACGAGGCTCCCGACACATTCCGCAACCACGCGGACAATGCGCCGGGCTACATCAAGAGTCTGATCTATCCGAATGGATTGTAAAACTGGGAGGATGACGTGAGGAAACTTCTGTATGCATCACTAAGCGCGATGGCGCTCTTGGCTGGCGCCGTATCGTCGCCATCGGTAACGCTCGCTGCAGACTGGCTCGAGACTGCTGCACAACCTTTCAAAGGCAAAGAGATCAACGTGATTTTCCTGGATCGTCCGGGTTATCGCGCGATCATCAAGCTCTTGCCGGAGTTCGAGAAGAAAACCGGAATCAAGGTCAATTACGAGATTGTTCCTTATGAAAACACCCGCGAAAAGCAGGTACTTAACTTCACCTCAAACGGCGACCTGACGATTGCACTGGTCGACCTTGTCTGGATTGGTGAGTTTGCCGAGAACAACTGGATCGCGCCTATTGATGAGTTTGCCACAGACAAATCCATCACCGATCCAAACCTCAAGCTTGAGGGGTTTTTCCCGCTGCTGCTTGATGCGTTCGGCTCCTGGGGCGGCAAGACCTACGGGCTGCCCTTCGATAATTACTCCGGTCTTTTGTTCTACAATTCCTGCCAATTGAAGGAAGCAGGCTTTGAAAAACCGCCCGCGACCTGGGACGAGTTGATGAAGGATTATGCGCCGAAGCTGACGGATGCAGCCAAAAATCGCTACGCTTTCGCCCTGCAGTCCCTGCGTGGTGAAACGCAGTCCGCCGACAGCTTCATGCGTGTCCTTTGGCCATTCGGCGGTTCGCTTTTGACCAAGGAATTCAAATCGAACCTGCTTAGCGCTGAAAGCCAGAAGGGCCTGACATTCCGTCAAGAGCTGATGAAATACATGCCGCCCGGCATCGTGAGCTTCGATCATGCCGAAGCGGTCAACGCCTTGGCCCAGGGACAGGTGTCCATGATCACCGAGTGGTCTGCCTTTTACGGCACGCTCAACGATCCGGCGACGTCGAAACTTGGTGAGTGCCTGGCGGTTGCGCCGGAGCCATCCGGTCCCGCCGGGCGCCTGCCGGCACTTGGAGGGTTCTCCCTTGCCGTTGCTGAACAGGCTCCGGATGATTTGAAGAAAGCGTCCTGGCTGTTCATTCAGTGGGCTACGTCGGAGGAAATTGCCCGGCCATATGTTGAAGCCGGCGGTGTCTCAGGACGCACCTCGATTTATGAACAGCCGGATATCAAGGCGAAATACAAGTTCGTAGAACCGATGGTGGCGTCTTGGCAAAAGGGCGTGCCGGAATTCCGGCCGCGCTTCCCGGCCTGGCCGGCAATATCTGAAGTCGTTGCTGAATGGGGCTCCAAGATGATGCTCGGCGAGGTCACGACTGAAGCCGGTGCCAAGGAGATCGGGACCCGCATGGAAAGCATCCTGGGCAAGGAAGGCTACTATGACGGCAAGAAGGAATTGCTGCAGTAAGTAAACGTAACAGCCTTTAAAAGGGGGCGGGGTGGAAGCAATTCCCTCCGCCCAGCTTGCCCAGGAAGGTTTACGCTTCGGGAGGCAGTGATGCCGAGCTTATACAATCAGGCGCTTCAGGAATTGTCGACAGTGTTCGACCGTATCGACGAAAAAGCGGTCGATGCGGCTGTTGGCGCCATCAGCAATGCCGGCCGCATCGCGCTCTATGGCGTTGGCCGCGAAGGTTTGCAGATCAAAGGTCTTGCCATGCGCCTCTATCATCTGGGGCTAAAGGTGTCGGTGGTTGGCGATATGACGACGCCTCCCGTCGGTCAAGGGGACTTGCTGATCGTTTCGGCCGGCCCTGGCAGTTTTTCGACCGTCATCGGCTTGATGGGAGAGGCGAAGTCGGCCGGTGCAAAAACGCTCGTCATTACTGCACAGCCAAACGGCCAGGCAGCGCTGCGGGCAGACCACGTATTGGCAATACCGGCACAGACGATGGCCGACGATCGCGGTCCAGGCACCTCCGTGCTGCCGATGGGATCGCTGTTTGAGGGCGCCCAATATGTACTCTTCGAGGTCATGGTCCTGAAACTCAAAGAGCGGCTCGGAATATCGCCAGAGTCCATGCGCGCCAATCACACCAATCTGGAATAAGCGGCTGGGAAATCTCAATCCAGGCGAGGACGGGAGGAGACTTCGTGGGGCAGACACAAACCAAACTCAATCCGGGTTACGGACGCTGGACGCCCTTCTGGTTTCTGGCACCGGCCGTCTTTGCCTTGCTTGTCATCGGGATCTATCCAACGATTTCCGCGCTTGTGACGTCATTCAGACGATACAACATTACCCGTCCACGCGACGGATTTCCTTTCGTCGGTTTCGACAATTACATTAACGTCCTGTCCGATCAGACTTTCTGGCAATCATTGGGCCTCACCGCAAAATTCTTTCTGACGGTTCTGCCTTTTCAACTTCTGTTCGGGGTTTTTTTCGCGCTGCTCCTGCATCAGCCGGGTCTCAGCATGCTGCGCGCCCTGGCTCGCGTTTCGCTTGTTGTTCCTCTCGCGACGACCTATGCCGTCGTCGGCCTTATCGGGCGATTGATCTTTAATCGTGACTTTGGTGTCGCCAACCAGTTTCTTAATTCCATCGGGATCGGTGGGTTCGACTGGCTTGGGTCGACAACGGGTGCATTCATCGCCATAGCGGTAATGGACATCTGGCAATGGACGCCGTTTTGCGCGCTTATCTTCCTCGCCGGATTGTCGATGGTGCCGGTTGAGATTGAGGAGGCCGCCAGATTGGAAACAACCTCCAAACTGGCACAGCTGCGCTACGTGCAGCTGCCATACCTGTTGCCCGGACTGACTGCGATGCTGATTTTGCGTTCGGCCGACATCCTCAAGCTCTTCGACATGGTCTTCGTCATGACGCGGGGCGGGCCGGGTGCAGCCACGGATCTTGTATCCGTCTACATTCAAAGAGTGGGCTTTCGCATCTTTGACATGGGAACCGCCTCTGCCCAGGCAATCCTGCTCCTGATTGTGACGATCATCTTAAGTCGGCTTTATATCAAGCTCATCTACAGGGAGATCGAATGATGTCGACGACGCTTCGCCGCTTGCTGCATGGTCTGGGACTGATGATCGTCCTTTGTTTTACGTTGTTTCCGTTCTACTGGATGGTCTCATCCAGCTTCAAGGATCAGGCTGATTTGCTGGCATCGCCGCCGGTCTGGCTGTTTACACCGACACTGGCCAATTACGCCGACATCTTCTCTGATGAGAAAGTATTTGGCGCCATCGTCAATTCGCTGATCATAGCAACGCTGACGACCGCGCTTTCGGTGCTTCTTGGTGCCCCTGCCGCCTACGCGTTGGCGCGCTTTGATTTTCGCGGCAAATCAGATCTCTGGTTCTGGTTCATTTCCAACCGCATGATCAGCCCGATTGTCCTGGCTCTCCCGGTTTATTTGCTCGCATTGCAGATGAACCTGCTCGACACCCATGTCGTGCTCGTCCTTATCTACCTGACATTCAATTTGCCAATCGTGGTATGGATCTGCACCGATCAATTCCGCTCCATACCAATCGAACTGGAACAAGCCGCACGTCTTGACGGCGCAGATCAGTTCACGATCTTCCGCAAGATCTACATTCCCCTCGGATTGCCTGGCATTGCGGTGTCGGCAATCTTCAGCTTCATCTTCTCCTGGAATGAACTGCTTTACGCCCTCGTGTTGACCCGGCGCAGCGTACAGACCGCGCCGGTCATGGCGACGAGCTTCATGTCGGGCTATGAGCTGCCCTGGGGCAAGATCATGGCGACGGGCACGGTGATTGTACTGCCCGTGACAATTTTTGCCCTGCTCGTGTCCAAGCATATGGTGCGCGGTCTCACCATGGGTGCAACCAAATGAGTGACCGGCAATCGCCATCGATACCGCTCGGGATCAACCTTTCCTTTTGCGTCAAGCGATGGGTAACGCCTGACTTGTGGGCGCCGATCGTCCGCGAAAAGCTCGGTCTTGATCTGGTGCAAATGTCGTTTGATCTCGTCGACCCGACGTGGCCAAACGATGTCCTTGAGGATTGCGCGAGCGACCTGCGCGCAGCAAAAGATCGACATGCGATTACGATTCACAGCGCGTTCATAGGTCTGGCCCACTATACCTTCAACCAGCTGCTCCATCCTGATCCGCGTCTTCGCGACGTCGCGGAAGAATGGATGAAAAAAGCCTATCGCTTTGCGGGTCTTGCGGGCATCGATCGTGTCGGTGGTCCACTCGGCGCCATTGCATCGCGAACCGATGGTGTTGAGGCCGAAACCATTTCAGCATCGGATTACGATGACCTCATCCGCCGGATGGAGAGGCTTGCGCGGACGGCGAAAGCAAGCGGGATTGCCGAACTCTACGTGGAACCGACGCCGATGCGGCGGGAATGGCCATGGACGATCGCTCAGGCAGAACGCATGGCGGCCGATTTGGCCGGAACACCGGTTCCCTGGAAGTATTGCCTTGACTGGGGACACGCGACATACGAGCCGCTCTACGGGCGCCACCACGCTGCGATGTCGCAATGGTTTCAAACTCTTAGCCCCCATGTGGGCATGGTTCATTTGCAGCAGACCGATTTCCAGTATGATCGTCACTGGGATTTTACAGAAAAGGGCGCCGTGGATCCGGGTGAGGCAGCGCAGCTGCAATATGAATCCGGACTTGCCGACCGACCGGTTTTCCTTGAAGTGTTTTATCCTTTCGAACGGGATGACGCCTCAATCCTCAATGCGCTCAACCGGTCGATGTCGATCCTCAAACCGGCCTTTGCCCGAGAAAACCATTGAGCGAATTCATTCAGGCAGAAACAGCCACATCCTCCCAAGCTGACACGGAGCAAATTCGTGCACGCGTGGCCTGGTATTACTATGTCGGCGGTCTTACCCAGCAGGAGATTGCCGACAAGTTGTCGATCACGCGCTTGCGTGTGAACAAGATTGTCGTGCAGGCGCGAAGCGACGGGCTGGTCAGCGTCGACATCAAGATGCCGCTGGCGCACTGCGTGGTGCTGGAAGAAAGATTGAAGGCGCGCTTCGGTCTCATCGATTGCTCTGTTGTGCCTTCGGTTCCAAACATGGGGGACCTCCACCGGGTTCTGGGGCGTGCTACTGCCGCCATGCTCGATCCGCTTCTCATTGATGGCATAGGATTCGGTATCGGCTGGGGACAGACGCTTTCCGCAGCGCGGCGGCACCTGACGCCACGACGTCTCGGCAACGCGTGGGTCGCGGCTCTTATGGGCGGGCTGACAAGGGGATCTGGTACGAACACGTTTGAGGTGTCTACAGAGTTCGCCCGGATTTTGGGAGCGGAATGCTATTATGTCGCTGCGCCGATTTATTGCCCCTCCAGCGAAAGCAGAACAACTTTGCTCACGCATTATGGCCTCGCCGAGGTCATGCAACGAGGCCGCGAAACATCCGTTGCGCTCATTGCCTGCGGCGACCTTTCCGATCATTCGCTGCTCGTTAAGACGCAGGTCGTCACCGAGAATCTTCCCACGTTGAAAGCGGCTGGTGCTGTCGGTGATATACTCGGCGTATTCCTTGACGAGAATGGCCAGCCGGTCGACCATCCGCTGAACCAGCGTGTCATGGCCATGCGCCCTGCGGATCTAAAGCTCATTCCATCATCGATTCTGGCCTCAGGGGCCATGCACAAGGCGCCCATCATCAGGGCTGTGTTGCGGGCCGGCTACGTCAACCGTCTTGTCACCGACGAAGACGTGGCAGAAACGATTTTGAAGGCGGATGGATGAGGGTAGCAGCACCTGAGAAAGGGAGGTGAAAACGCGATGAGCCATCTCCTGGCAATTGACGTAGGAACATTGTCGGCTCGAGCCGGAGTATTTGACCTTAATGGCGTGTTGCAAGCAACTGCGTCTGCTTCATTCGAGCTGATGCGACCGGCGGAGCACCACGCGATTTACCGGATGGACGACATCTGGAAGGCTGTTTGCACGGCCGTTGGCGAATGCTTAAGCAAAATCCCAGATCGTGCATCGACGATCGCCGGGGTGGCATTTGATGCAACATCATCCGTCTATATTGATGCAGAGGAAGAGGCACCGCTTGATGGCGGCGGTGACGTGATCTGCTGGATGGATCATCGCGGCGAAGCGGAGGCCGCTGAAGTCGATGCGACGGGACACCGGTTTCTGAGCCACGTTGGCGGATCGCTTTCGCCCGAAACCAATCTGCCAAAGCTTCTCTGGCTCAAACGACATCGCCCCGAGACTTGGGCAAGGGTGAAGGGAGCCCGCGACCTTTGTGACGAGCTTGCCCGGCGAGCGACCTCAGTTGGTCGTCATTCGGTTTGTGGTCTGGCGTGCAAATGGCCCTACCTTCCCAACGATCCGGACCCGTGGTGCAAGGATCTCCTCGATGAGCTTGGCATTGGCGACCTGACAGAACTGGAGCACCTGCGTGACAGGCCGGGCAGGGTTGGCGACGTTCACGCCGCGCTGATGCAGAAGGCTGCTTTAGAGCTTGGGATCCCGGCCGGCATCCCGGTGGCGATAGGCCTGATTGATGCAGAAGCCGGCGCACTTGGTGTTCTCGGCCGCAATTACCCTGGCCGGATGAACAATCTTTTGCCCATGATCGGGGGCACGTCAACCTGCTACATGCCCTTTGCGGACGATGAGCGGTTTGTACCGGGTGTGTGGGGTCCATTCAAGGATGCGGTATTTGCAGGCTATTGGATGCACGAAGCAGGTCAAAGTCTCTCCGGTACGGCGCTCGACGCGATCCTTGAGCATCACCCGGCAAGTCCTGGCAAACCGACAAGCGAGCTTCATCGGCAAACCGCCGATCAAATCCTGAAGCTTTTGGACGAGGAAGGATCAAGGTTCGCTGCAACACGCCACATTGTTCCCGATTGGCTTGGCAACAGAGCGCCGCTTGGCGATGGACGGGTTCGGGCGCTGATTACCGGCGTCGGCACGGAGACGAGTGAGCGGTCTTTCCTCGAAACCTACTACGCCACGGCGCGTGCCCTTGCCTTGCAGACCCGGCATATTATCGACCATCTCAATGCGCACGGCCGCTATGCCATCGATACCGTCGCTCTTGCCGGCGGGCATGTGCACAATCGCCTGCTGGTCAGACTCTATCGCGATGCGATCGGCGCAAAGCTCATCATCAGTGACACCAAGGAGCCTGTGCTGCTTGGAACAGCCATGGTGGCTGCAGTTGCAGCCGGGTTCTATCCCGACCTGTTCGCGGCCCTTGAAACCATGGCACCTCGACAGGAAACACTCGAACCGGATCCTGATTGGCAACTGGTGCATGACGCCGCCTACCGTATCTACCTTAAGCTTTTTAATGTCAGGAACGAGGTGGAGGTTTCGGGCCGGGCACTTGAAGCAATTCTGCCCCACAAACAGAGCGGAGCCCTATAGAATGCCATTTCTTCGTCTCGATAATGTCGTCAAGCGCTATGGCGAGCACTCAGCGGTCCAAGGTGTGAGCTTCTCGGCCGAAAAAGGCGAGTTCGTCGTTTTCGTTGGACCCTCCGGCTGCGGAAAATCCACACTATTGCGCATGATTGCCGGCCTAGAGGAAATCAGTGACGGCGACGTGTTCATTGACGAGAAGGTGGTTACGCATGTGGAACCGGCGCGCCGTCAGGTCGCGATGGTGTTCCAGTCCTATGCCCTTTATCCACATATGAGCGTCTTCGAAAACCTCGCCTTCGGGCTTCGAATGGTGAAGACCGGTGAAGATGAAATCAAGCAACGGGTGGCCGAGGCCGCGCGCATCCTTCAGATCGAAGCGTTGCTGCAGCGCAAGCCACGGCAGCTTTCCGGGGGCCAGCGCCAGCGCGTGGCGATTGGCCGGGCCATTGTCCGTAATCCAAAACTCTTTTTGTTCGACGAGCCGCTGTCGAACCTCGATGCGGAGCTGCGTACGCAAATGCGGGTGGAAATTGCAAAGCTCCATCGTCAACTGGGCGTTACAATGGTCTATGTCACCCACGACCAGATCGAGGCCATGACGCTGGCGGATCGGATCGTCGTGCTGCGAGCCGGGCTGGTCGAACAGGTGGGAACACCGACAGAACTTTATGATAACCCCGCCAATATGTTCGTAGCAGGTTTTATCGGGTCTCCGAGGATGAACTTTCTGCCTGCCTCCGTCACAACGGCAACAGACCGGCAACTGACGGTTTCGAGCCCGGCATTCACCGGCGGAGCGTTGACGGTTGTCACCAAACGTCCGCATCAGTTGCGCCTCGGCGATGCGGTGACAGTTGGAATGAGGCCGGAACACCTCGAATTGCGAACGGCCAGTCCGGTGCTGACGCTCAAGGCGGATTTCGCCGAATATCTTGGAGGTGCGAGCCAGATTTATGCGCAGCCGGATGGCGGCGCATTGATGACGATCGTCGTTCCTGGCCGCCCCCCGATCAGCAAGAATGAGGATTTACCGATCGGCATCGCTGCGGATCACATTTATCTGTTCGACAAGCAGGGCCTTGGAATTTGATGGCGACGTTCCTTGGGATCGATGTTGGGACCTCTTCCGTCAAGGCCGTCCTCCTTGATGAGGAGCAGACTGTGATTGCCGAAGGATCCTCGCCGATTGAAGTCTTGCGGCCGCGCCCGCTCTGGTCGGAACAGGATCCTGACGAGTGGTGGCGGGCCGCACAGATTGCGGTGTCGCAAGTTCGCGCAAGTGCCCCGCAAGATTTCTTGCGGCTCGAGGGCATCGGGCTGTCGGGCCAGCAGCACAGCGCGACATTGCTGGACCGGCATGGCTCGGTCTTGCGCCCGGCTATCTTGTGGAATGATGGACGTTGCGGCAAGGAGTGCGCCGAACTCATCGAACGCGTTCCGAATTTTTTGCAGCGTGCATCGAATACAACCATGCCCGGTTTCACCGCTCCGAAACTGCTTTGGGTAGCGCGGCACCAACCGGAGATCTTCGCCGCAACTGCCAAGGTGCTGTTACCCAAGGACTATCTTCGTTACCGCCTGACCGGTGACTATGTGTCGGATATGTCGGATTCGGCAGGAACATTGTGGCTCGATATCGGCCGCCGCACCTGGGATGATATCCTTTTACAGGCCGGCGGAATGACACGCGCACAAATGCCAGATCTTGTGGAGGGCTCCGAAGTCTCAGCGTACCTGTCCAAGGATGTGGCAGCCTTGTGGGGTCTCGCCGACAAGAGGATTGCGATTGCAGGAGGCGGCGGTGACAATGCATCCTCCGCGGTCGGTATCGGAGCTGTCGGCTCCGGCGACGGATTCTTGTCGCTTGGAACCTCGGGTGTTCTGTTTGTTTCGACAGACCGGCTGGTATCTTTGCCGGAACGCACGTTGCACGGTTTCTGTCACGCGCTTCCACAGCGCTGGCATGGCATGGTGGTGGCCCTTTCAGCAGCATCAGCATTGTCCTGGCTTGGAACTGTCACTTTCCAGGCGCATGATATCGTCGGTTTGATCAAAAAGGCCGAGAATTTCGCCTCTGATGCAGGACGGCGCGAGGCTGCTCCGCTGTTTCTGCCCTACCTGACGGGCGAGAGGACGCCGCATAATGATCCGAACGCTACTGCCAAATTTGACGGACTGCGTGCAGAACACGATGTCGGGGCACTCGCCTATGCAGTTCTCGAGGGCGTGGCTTTCGCCCTGGCAGACGGTCTCGATGTACTGAAGGCAGCAAATGCCGCACCGCGTTCCTGCATGTTGGTCGGCGGCGGGTCCCGCAGTGCCTACTGGAATGCACTCTTGGCCGATGTCCTGGGATTATCACTCGATCTGCCGGAGGGCGCGGAGATCGGCGCGGCATTCGGGGCAGCCCGGTTGGGTATGCTAGCGGCCGGAGCGGGAACAGTTGAAGCCGTCTGCCGCAAGCCGGCAATCCGGGCCTGTTTCGAACCCGATGCCGAAAGGACTACCGTTCTTGCCAAACGCCGTGAACGCTATCTCGGGATGTATCGAGCTTGACGTGCCGGATGACAGACTAAAGGGCCAGGAGCCGTCCATCTACCGCTTTGTCGCGGTCAGTGCATCATGGCCAGCGCGGCTGCAAAGAAATCCCCACCGCCAAAATTGCCCGATTTCAATGCCAGGAGCATATCGCCTTGTACGTTGCCGATCGTTCGCAGCACCGGCACTCCTGGCGCGATCTCGGGGCCGATCAAAAAGGCCGGAATGCCAAGCCGGTCGACGGCCGCGCCAGAAGTCTCGCCGCCGGCAATCACCAGGCGCCGCACGCCTCGCGCGACCAGTTCCGCTGCAATAAAAGAGGTTGCGCTCTCGATTGCATGGCCAGACGCGTCGCGGCCATATCGTGATTGTAGTTGACAAACCGCTTCCGGGGTTGCACTCGCCGCGATAACGACGGGCCCCGCTGAAATGCGATCGCCGGCCCAGGAGATTGCCGCGTTTATTTCCTGCGAACCTGCGAGAAGCCGTTCGGGATCGAGCCGCAGCACGGGCATTGACTGTTCGGCAATGGCCAGTTGTTGCAGCGTTGCCCTGGAGCAACTGCCGGCAACAATGGCGGCCAACCCACCAACCGGACGAATGGCATCGGCCGTGGCTCCGGTTCGCAATGGCACTTGACCAGAGCGGACGAGGGCCCTGGCGAGACCGAGGCCCAACCCCGAAGCCCCCGTCGAAACCCATGTCTTAAGGGCGACCGTACCCAGTGTTTCGAGGTCGCGTTCAAAAATCGCGTCAGCAATCGCGGCGGTGACACCCGTGGCGCGCAAAGTGTCGAGCCTGGCCTTCACGGCTTCCGGGCCATCCGAGACGGTCGCGAGGCCGACCAATCCAACGGTGCCACTTGATTGCCTGCCCAAGACGCGCACGAGATTGGCGTCGTGCATGGGATTGAGGGGATGATCCTTGAGCGGGCTTTCGTTCAGCGGTTGTTCGCCAACGAATAGGTGTCCAAGGTAAACAGTACGGCCCGTTTCCGGAAAGGCGGGAGTGACCAGCACCATTTGATCGCTGCCGCTTTTCAATGCCTCAGTGACCGGGCCAATATTGCCGGCATCGGTGGAATCGAAAGTTGAGCAGATTTTGTAAAGGACGTGGCTTGCACCGCGCTGGCGCAGCCATGTGTCAGCCGCTGTCGCCGCCCTCACGGCTTCGGGCGCGGCGACCGAGCGGATCTTCAGGGAGACGACGACTGCGTCCACCTCAGGCAGCACCAAGGATGGACCGGGAATGCCGACGGTCTGCACCGTGCGCAGGCCGTTTTTCGTCAGTGTGTTGGCAAGATCGGATGCCCCTGTATAGTCATCGGCGATCGATCCGAGCAATATGGCCATCATCTAGCTCCGCGCAAAAGGTTTAAACCAGCCCAGGCCGTCCAGTGTGCCTGCGCGAGGATTGTATTCGCAGCCAACGAAACCATCATAGCCAAGCCGATCCAGCTCCTCGAACAGGTAGGGGTAATTCAATTCTTCGCCATCAGGTTCTTGGCGTGAAGGGACGCTGGCGATCTGGATATGGCCGATCATGGGAATGAGGCGCCGCAGGGCGATTGCCACGTCACCATGCATGATCTGGCGATGATAGATGTCGAACTGGAGTTTCAGGTTTGGCAGGGCAAGTTTGGTAAGCAGCGTTTCGGCCAAATTGAAATCATTGAGGTAATAGCCCGGCATATTGCGGCTGTTTATGGGCTCGATGACGAGATCGATTCCCTTTTCGGCCAGGCGCCCTGCAGCATAGGTTACCGATTGCTGGTAACAGGACATGGCTACTTCGTCACGCGGATCGGCAAGGCCGGCCATCAGATGCAAGCGTTTGGCATCAGTCGCCGCGGCGTATGTCAACGCCCGGTCCACATCTGATTTCAGTTCATCGAACCGTCCGGGAAGGGCCGCAATGCCACGCTCGCCCGCGGCCCAATCACCTGGGGGCAGATTGAACAGCGCCTGTTGCAGCTTGTTGCGAGCGAGCCGTTCTGCGATGGCTTGCGGCGTGGCTTCATAGGGAAAGAGATATTCGACTGCGCAAAACCCTGCATCTGCCGCAGCGTCGAACCGGTCGAGGAATGGCCACTCGTTGAACATCATCGTCAGATTGGCGGCAAATACCGGCATTTTCTGCTCCCTCTTAACGGTGCGGTTGGTCGCCTGGCAGCTTCGCACCGGAAAGCTGAGCATAAAGCCGTGCCAGGGAGGAATCGTCGTCGCGGCCCATGCCGGCGCCTGAAGCGGCCAGATACATCTGCAATGCGGCGGCAGCGAGCGGCACCGGATAACGCTCCGAACGTGCCATATCCTGGACTATACCGAGATCCTTGACGAAAATCTCGATTGCGCTGAGCGGTGTATAGTCGCCGGCCAGCACATGGCGTACCCGGTTTTCAAACATCCAGGAGTTGCCGGCCGACGCAGTGATCACCTCATAGACCTTGTCGAGATCGAGCCCCTGTTTGGCCGCGAAGGCTATGGCCTCGCAGGCAGCAGCGATGTGCACCCCGGCAAGGAGCTGGTTGATCATCTTGAAGGCCGCACCGGTTCCGGCTTGATTGCCGAGTTCGTAAACCTTGCCGGCCATGGCATCAAGGACCGGGCGGGCGGCGTCGAAAGCCTGCCTGGAGCCGGAAGCCATGATCGTCAGTTCACCGGTCTGCGCTTTTGCCGTTCCACCAGAAACGGGTGCATCGAGGTAGTTCAAACCGAGGGCTTCAACGCGCTGGGCCAAATCGCGGGCGATGGCCGGGTCCATCGTTGCACAGGATACGAAAACCGCGCCGGGCTTCATGGCGCCTGCGACGCCTTGCGGTCCGAACAGTACGGCCTCGGTCTGCGCACCGTTGACCACAACAGAAACGACGATATCCGCACCTTCCGCCGCATTGGCCGGCGTGGCACTACCGCGCCCCCCATCTACAATAAAACGGTCGACCGCCGCGGGCGTAATGTCATAGCCAGCGACGTCGAGGCCTTGACGTTTCATCGAGCGGGCCATTCCAAGACCCATGGAGCCAAGGCCAATTACTGCCGCTACAACGGCGCGTCCCGGGTTTTCAGTGAGCGATGACATGTCGATATTCTCCAGTCTGGTAAGGGAAAGGTGCAATACCCTCCGGACGCCGACGACCCGGAGGGTTTGACAGTTTAGCGATTGACGGTTTTCGCAGGTACCGCAAGCACGGCCAGCGAGCCGACAACGAGAGCAACGGCAAGAAGATACATTCCAGCACTATTGTTGCCGGTGAAATCCTTCAGGTAGCCCACCAGGAACGGTCCAAGGAAGCCGGCGAGGTTGCCGACGGAGTTGATCCAGGCGATACCGGCCGCGGCACCCGTACCAGTGAGGAAAGCCGTTGGCAGCGACCAGAAAAGCGGTGCACAACTGATGGCGCCTGCCGCAGCCAGCGAGAGACAGGCAATGGCGACAGTCGTACTTGTTGCCGTCGTTGCCGCGACAAAACCGCCGGCGGCGATCAGGGCAGGGACGACGAGATGCCACCGCCGTTCGCGCAGCCTGTCGGCAGAACGTCCGAGCGCCAGCATGGCAACGAAGGTGCAAATGTAGGGGATCGCAGAAATAAGGCCGATATTCAGGTTTCCGGTCACGCCCGTCGCCTTTACGATAGTTGGCATCCAGAAATTCAGGCCATACTGCCCGAGCACGAAGCAGAAATAGATAAGGCACATCAGCCAGACGCGGCGATCGGTCAGTGTTGCGCCTATGCTGTGCGGGCTCGACGCCTTGGCCCGGTTTTCGGCGCTGATATTTGCCGTCAGCACGTCCTTCTCGGAGTCATCCAGCCATTTCGCGGTTCTGATTGAATCGTCGAGATATAAGAAGGTGACAATGCCGAAAACGATAGCTGGAATCGCTTCTATCAGCAACATCCACTGCCAGCCGGAAAGACCGTGCGTTCCATGGAAACTATCCATAAGCAGGCCCGAAAGCGGATTGCCGAAGATAGCCGATACGGGGATTGCGGACATGAACGTGGCGATGATCTTGGCGCGGCGGTGGGCCGGATACCATGAGGTCAGATAGAGAATGATTCCGGGGAAAAATCCCGCTTCTGCAACACCCAGCAGGAATCGCAAGACATAGAATACGGTTTCCGACGTTGTGAACATGAAGGCCGCAGAGACGAGACCCCATGTCACCATGATGCGGGCGATCCATACACGTGCGCCGACTTTGTTCATGATGATGTTGCTAGGCACCTCGAACAGGAAATATCCGATGAAGAAGATGCCAGCGCCAACGCCGTAAGCCGCTTCCGACAGCCCAAGCTCACTTGACATCTGCAGCTTTGCGAAACCGACATTGACGCGGTCGAGATAGGCGACCACGTAGCACAGCATCAAAAACGGTACGATCCTCCAAAATACCTTGGCGTAGGCGCGGTCTTCCACCGCTTGGATCGGGTGCGCGCCAACGGTTGGCGCCTGCGTTTGCAGCGTCATGATTTCCTCCTCCGACAGGGGTATGCCGTGGGCCCTCCGATAAATTCTCCCACGGCGCGTCCAACCAAGAATGGTAGCGCTACCATTCTCTTTAACGCACTTTGGCAGCGCTGCCAACCATAATTTGGTAGCGCTGCCAAAAAAATTTGATTAATGGGAAGAGAGCCGTGAAAATGATGGTTGCATAGTCGGTAGGGGGCCACCGCATTCGGATGTCGCCACCCTCCGGCGCGTCCTGCCGAGTGCAGGGTTCAAGAGGGAATATGGATTTCAAATACCAGTCGGCAGTGACGCTTGCACAGGTTGCGGAGGCGGCCGGTGTCGGAGAAAGTACTGTTTCACGCGTCCTGCGAAACCATGGTTCCTTCTCCGGCAAGACAAGAGACCGCGTCATTGCGGCGGTTGAGCGGCTGGGCTATGTGCCGAACCGAATTGCGGGAACGCTGGCTTCCGCTGGCTCGCGTCTTGTCGCGTTTGTCATTCCCTCGCTTTCAAACATCGTATTTGCCGACGTACTGCGCGGAGCGAGCGCCATTCTGGAAGCAAACCAGCACCAGGCCGTTTTCGCTGTGACCGATTATGACCCTCAGAGGGAGGAGGCGCTTGTCGCCTCAATGCTGGCCTGGCGACCAACCGCAGTTATGCTGGCAGGCTACGAACATACGCAGGGCACGGTCAAAATGTTGCGTGCCGCGAACTGCCGCTCTGTGGAATTGCTGGACGTAGATGGAACAGCGCTGGATCTGGCGGTGGGTTTCTCCAATCGCGCGGCTGGTCACGAGAGCGCTCAATTCCTGTTGAAACGGGGATATCGACGGATAGGCTATGTCGGTCATGATCTCAATCGCGACACGCGTGCTGGCAAACGATTTTCCAGCTTTTGTGAAACGCTGAGCGCGGGTGGGGCGCCGCTTGTCGATTGCGAAATTCACGCTGCCGCATCGTCCGTCGAGAACGGACGTTTGGGGCTGGAACAGTTGCTGACTCGAACCCCTGATCTTGATGCTGTCTATTTTTCGAACGATGATATGGCCTTGGGCGGCTATTTTCATTGCCTGGCGCGGGGGATCTCAATCCCCTCTCAGCTGGCTATTTTCGGCTATAATGGCCTTGATATTGGCCGGGTAACGCCACAGCCATTTTCGACTATACGCACGCCGCGCGTCGCGACAGGGCAGGTGGCGGCCAAACTCGTCGTGGATAACGCACCGCCACAGGTTGTCGATCTGGGTTTCCAATTGATTGAAGGGGCAACCGCCTGAGACCGGAGGAGTTCTAATGTCCGATACGCGTCTGCGCGAGGAAATCTGCCGTTACGGACGCTCGCTGTTCGAGCGGGGGCTAACGCCCGGTTCGTCGGGGAACATTTCCTTTCGGTTGGACGACGGGGGCTGGCTGGTGACCCCCACGAACGCATCCTTGGGTTTCCTCGATCCGGCCCGGCTTTCGCGCCTCGATGGTGCAGGCCAATTGATTTCGGGCGATAAACCGACCAAGGAAATTCCGCTTCACACCGCCCTCTACCAAACAAGGGGGAGCGCTCGCGCGGTCGTTCACCTCCATTCCACAAATGCAGTCGCCTTGACGATGCTCCCGGAGATCGACCCGCGCGCTGCGCTTCCGCCCATGACACCTTACTATCTCATGCGCGCCGGCCAAACTGCACTCATACCCTATTACCGTCCGGGCGATCCCGCCGTGGCCGACGCGATCCGGGGACTTGCAGGCAAGTACTCGTCGGTGCTTCTTGCCAACCACGGCCCAGTCGTAGCGGGCGACAGTCTTGAAGCTGCGGTCTTTGCAACCGAGGAGCTGGAAGAGACCGCAAAGCTCTATCTGATTTTGCGAAATCTCAACCCGCGCTACCTTAGTCCGGCACAGGTGGCGGATCTGGTCACGACGTTCGGCCTGCAACTGCCCTTGTCCGGCAACCATGATGACCACGACCACACGTGAGATTGGGCGTAACGGTGTCAGGGCCTGTGGCGCCCAGGAAATTCAAGCCTAAACGACCGATTTCACCCGTTCCCACCCGTTGGCGAGATGCGTGTCGAGCTCGCGGGCCAAGGTTTCCGCATCACGCGCTTCGAGCGCTGCGATTATCCGCTCATGTTCGGCGACGGCGCCCGCCCATCGTTCCGCTCCTTCATGTCCGATAAAGCGGATGCGCTTCACGCGCGATTGCAGCAGTCCGTGAACTTCGGCGAGGGGGGCATTGTTGGCAAGGGCGACGATACCGGTGTGGATCTGTTGGTTCAGTTTGTAGTACTCGAGCCGCTCGCCGGCTTCATAATGTTTCACCATTGCATCGTGCAGCAGCCTAATTTGCCCGATCGCTTCATCGCTTGCTGCTACGCAGGCGATGCGCCCCGCAAGCATCTCCATTGACCGGAGAACAATAAGCATGTCCTCCACATCCTTGGCTGAAAAGCGTTTGACCACGGCACCGCGGCTCGGCACCAGTTCAACCAATCCTTCACTCGCCAGAAACTTCAAAGCCTCGCGCAGCGGCGTACGCGAGACGCCCAGCTCTTCGCCAAGCTGGTTCTCATAAATACGTTCGCCGGGTTGCAGATCACCCTCAATGATCATATCGCGCAGCCGGGTGACTATTTCCCCATGCAGCGATTGGCGCGAGATCGTGGCTACGTTACGCCGCCCAACTGGTTCGGTCACTTCCGAAGCCATCGTGGCTCTCCATTTCATATGTCCGCTCAACGAGCGAGTTGAGATTTCAATATTCATTTTCGCACTGGTCGCGCCAAATTGATACAACCTTTCATACGTTATTTTTTATACTGTATACAAAATGCTTGCATACAGAAACGTTTGCTTGTAGGCCTCTTATGGATCGTTGAAGAGGAGGAGCTTTTATGGCCATTAGCGGGAATGCTACCGCGACACAGACAGACCGCCCCGTCCTGGCGCTTGCCATGGGTGATCCGGCCGGTATCAGTCCCGAATTGACGGCGCGAATACTCTCCTTGCCGGAACTTCGCAGTTGCGCTCATTTCATCGTCATCGGCGATCGCCGTATCCTTTACGAGGGCGCCGCAATCGCAAATGTCGAGCTCGATCTTGTTTATGGCAGCGCGAACGACCTTTCGACCAATCTGGCTGAGCGCCCTTTCTTTGTGGATCTTGGCCATCTCGATCCTGCCGACGTCACGCGAGGCGAGGCAACACTTGCCGGTGGCACCTTTGCGAGCGAGAATTTTCGTTTCGCGCTTCGCCTTGCCCATGAAGGTCGCGTCCATGGTGTCTGTTTCACACCATTCAACAAAAAGGCGATGCGCTACGCCTATCCCGGATATGATGATGAAATCCGGTTCGTTTCTGACGTTTTGTCTTTCCAGGGAAAAATGCGTGAGTTCAACGTGCTGGAGCGCGTCTGGAATGCGCGGGTAACGTCCCACATCCCGCTCTCCGCCGTTTCCGCTCATATCAGCATCGAGGCAATTCTGGCGGAGGTCGAACTGACCGCTGCCTGCCTGCGCCTTGCAGGGATCGACAATCCAAAAATTGCGGTGGCCGGGCTCAACCCACACGCCGGTGACGGGGGCAGCTTCGGGATGGAGGAAATCGAGGTCATTGAGCCTGCCGTGATCGAAGCGAAGGCCGCGGGTTATGCGGTGGACGGACCGTTCCCCGCCGACACGGTATTCCTGCGCGCATTGAAGGAGGGCTTTCATGCCGTGTTGACCATGTACCATGACCAGGGTCAGATCGCGATGAAGATGATGGGCTTCGACAAGGGTGTGACGATGATGGGCGGTCTGCCATTTCCGCTGTGTACCCCTGCCCACGGCACCGCCTACGATATCGCCGGCCGCGGTATCGCCGACGTTGGTGCCTCGCGCGAAGCGGTACTCCTTGCGGCGAAAATGGCCAAACGCCAGGCTGCGCCAAGGAAGACGGAGCATAGCACGTTTTAACGAGGACAGGACCGTACCGTCTGGGTAGGAGCTTGCGGCGCACGGTCCGACAATTGGGAGGAACCACCATGCTGAAACAAATCACAATGGCGCTGTTTGCGATAACGGCCGCTGCCCCTGCGCTGGCCTTCGAACCGACAAAGCCGGTCGAGTTCGTGGTAACGTCAGGCCCGGGCGGGGGCACCGACAATTTTGCCCGAACGGTGCAAGCCATCATCGCCAAGCACAAGCTGATGAACGCTCCCGTCGTCGTCACCAATAAAGGCGGTGGCAGCGGTGCCGAGGGATTTGTCTATGCTGCCGGGTACAAGGGCGATCCCTACAAACTGACATTTGGTACCAACAATGAGTATTTACTGCCGAGCGTTGCCGCCGTCCCCTACAAGCCGGAGGATCTAACGCCCGTCGCCGCACTTGCACTGGATGAATTCCTCGTCTGGGTGAATGGCCAATCCAAGATTGGCGATATCAAAGCGTTCGTTGAATCAGCAAAGGCAAAGCCCAAGGCAATACAGTTTGGCGGAAGCCAGTCCAAGGACACCGATCAAATTCTCGTTTCGATCATCGCTGGTGTGACCGGTGCCGATTTTCGTTACATTCCGTTCAAGAGTGGTGGCGAGGCAGCCGTTCAGCTTGCCGGCGGGCACATCGATGCCAATGTAAACAATCCAAACGAGAATCGCGGCCAGTGGCAGGCCGGAATGGTGAAACCGCTATGCGTTTTTCGGCCCGACCGCTTTCCAAAAAGTGAGCCAGTGCATGATGGCAAAGGCTGGAACGATATCCCGACATGCGCCGAGGCTGGTCTGGCGATCGACAGCTACCGCATGCCCCGTACGGTCTGGCTGCCAGCTGGTGTTGACGAGGGAGCCGTTGCTTTTTATCGCGACGTCCTGAAGAAGGTCTGCGAAACACCAGAATGGGCAGACTACGTTGCCAAGACCTCGCAGACGTCGCAATTCATGGCCGGCCATGAGTTCAAGACCTACCAGACAAGTGATCGCGAGAACGTTCGCAAGGTGCTCAAACGCGAAGGTTGGTTGGTCGAGTAACGTAACGTTCGAGGCGCCCGAGACCGGGCGCCTCTGCTTTGGCAGCGCATGGGAGGCGAACATGGCCGGGTTTGAAAAACGATCGGTATCCCGCAAAGCGATGGAAATATTCACTGCACTCCTGACCGCAGGAGCTGGCTTGGCAATCTGCTATGGGGCATGGCGAAGTGGAATTGGCTGGAGCGAGATGGGACCGGATGCGGGGTATTTCCCGTTCTATGTCGGCGTTCTGATTATCCTTGGCAGTCTGGTTACACTGCTGCGCAGCACGTTCTTTTACCACCATGATGGCGAGGTCTTCCTCGACATCGGGAAAGCAAAGCCTGTTCTCGGCTTCTTTCTCCCGATCGTCGCCTTCATCATCGTTTCGCTGCTTCTCGGCCTCTACGCCGGCACGGCGCTGTACATCCTCGGCTCGATGCAATGGCAGGGAGGCTATCGGTGGTGGATTTCGACACTTGCGGCACTAGGTGTCACCGCACTCTTCTATCTCGTTTTTGAGATCGGCTTTCAGGTGCCGCTACTCAAAGGGCCAATCGAAGCCTGGCTCGGCATTTACTGATTCCGCAATTGCCGGAACCATTTGGGAGGAACAGACAGTGGGTAATTTCGGCTTCCTGATGGATGGCTTCGCCACCATCATCACCACGCACCACATTGTCATCATGATGATCGGTGTCATGCTGGGCATCCTCGTTGGCGTCCTGCCGGGTCTCGGTGCCCCCAACGGTGTTTCACTTCTCCTGCCCCTGACGTTCACGATGGATCCGATCTCGGCCATCATTCTTTTGTCGTGCATGTATTGGGGTGCTCTGTTCGGTGGCTCGACCACCTCGATATTGTTCAACATACCCGGCGAACCCTCCTCGGTCGCAACGACATTCGACGGTTATCCGATGGCGAAGAATGGCCAAGCAACCCGGGCGCTTACTTTGGCCTTCATGTCTGCGGGCATTGGAGCTCTTGCCGGCGTGGTCATGATCACACTGCTTTCCACCTGGGTCGCCCGCTTCGCATTAAAGTTTTCCTCGCCGGAATTCTTTGCGGTCTATTTTCTGGCTTTCGCCAGCTTCATCGGGATGAGCGGCAATGCGCCCGCCAAGACCCTTGTTACGATGATGCTTGGGTTTGCCTTCGCCACGGTGGGTATGGATACAATCTCGGGTGGCTTGCGCCTTACGTTCGGTATTCCCGATCTCATTAAAGGCGTTTCCTTCCTCGTTGCCGTCATGGGCCTCTTCGGGATCGGGGAACTCCTGTTGACGACGGAGGAAGGTTTGCGTTTCGACGGGATCAAGGCGCGCGTCAGGGCCATCGATGTGCTCAAGGCGCTCAAGGAGATGCCCCGTTACGGCTGGTCGATACTGCGTTCCACCCTGATCGGCATCTGGATGGGCATTACGCCGGCCGGCCCGACCGCGGCTTCCTTCATGAGTTACGGACTGGCTCGCCGGTTTGCCAGGGACAAGTCGCAATTCGGCAAGGGCGACCCGCGTGGCATCGTCTCGCCGGAAACCGCTGATCATTCGGCCGGTACTTCGGCATTGTTGCCGATGCTGGCTCTGGGGGTTCCCGGCTCGGCTACCGCTGCTGTGATGATGGGCGGTTTGATGATCTGGGGCTTGACGCCGGGGCCCATGCTCTTCATCGAGCGGCCGGACTTTGTCTGGGGGCTCATTGCATCGATGTATCTCGGCAATGTCGTTGCCGTGCTGTTGGTCCTGGCAACGGTTCCGCTCTATGCCTCCATCCTTCGGGTGCCTTTCTCGATCGTCGGTCCAGTAATCGTTGCGATCATTTTTTCGGGCGCCTATCAGATAGCCAATTCAACATTCGATATGTGGCTCGTGCTCGGCTTCGGTCTTCTTGGCTATCTGTTCAAGAAGTTGGACTACCCGATTGCCCCTCTCGTCCTTGCGATGGTCCTTGGCGACAAGGCGGAGGACGCCTTTCGCCAGTCCATGCTGATGTCGAATGGCTCACTGACGATCTTTTGGTCAAACCCTCTGGTTGCGGGAATTATGGTGCTCGGACTTTTGATGCTCATCTGGCCGATAATCGCAAAAGCGATCGGCCTCGGCAGCCTTCGCCGTCGCGCCCTTGAACCTTCGGCCAAGATCTGAGGCGCAAACCGGCCTTTACCGCTCGAAAGGAAGAACTTCGTGAATTATCATGATCACTTCGCCGGCGCGCGCCGGCCAGTCGAAGTGTGCATTGTCGGCACTGGCGGGTTTGGCCGCAGCTTTTTGGCGCAAGGCTTGCGAACCCCGCTGATGAATGTGCGCATCGCAGTCGATTTGGACAGCGCCGCGGCCGCCGCTGCCATGAAATCCGCCGGAGCCACTCTGGTAGCTGAATGCCACAGCAGGGTGGAGGCCAGTCGGGCCTGGGCTGACGGTCTGTCCATTGCCGCCAAGGATATTTCGCATGTTGTCCATTTGCCATTTGATGTGCTGGTGGAAGCAACAGGCCATCCCGAAGCCGGTGCACGTCATGCTGCGCTTGCGATTGAAGCTGGCAAGCATCTCGCGCTTGTCTCCAAGGAAGTCGATAGTGTCGTGGGCCCCGGCCTTGCCAAACTGGCTGCCCGTTCCGGAAAAGTGGTTACGCCGGTTGACGGCGATCAGCCAAGTCTTCTGATTGGACTGATTACCTGGGCTGAGATACTCGGTTTCGAGATCGTCTGTGCCGGAAAGTCGAGCGAATATGATTTTGTTTTCGATCCTGTCACGCAAACACTGACCAGCAATGGCGCCACCGTCTATGCACCGGATTTCGCCAATCATCTCGAGCTTGGCAAACGTGGAGTTGCCGGGCTTGTCGCCTCGAGATCACAAGCTGCATCAAAGCTGCCCCAGCGTGCCGTTCCCGACCTTTGTGAGCTCGCAGTCGTATCGCATTGCGTCGAACTCGTGCCAGACCGGCCGGATCTTCATTGCCCCATTGCTCGCATTTCGGAAGTACCAACCCTCCTTTCCACAAAGGCGGACGGAGGGTTGCTCGCGGGCGAGCGGCGAATGGACGTTTTTCATTGCCTGCGCCTTCCCGGCGAGGTCAGCTTTGCCGGTGGCGTCTTCGTTATCATTCGATGTCACGATGCGGCGAGTTGGGAGCTTCTCGCCGCAAAAGGACATATCGTCAGCCGCAATGGCGCAACGGCAATGATCTATCTGCCACGCCATCTCCTCGGGCTTGAGGCAGCGACAAGTGTCCTGGAAATGGGGATCAACGGCCGTTCCACAGGCGCGCAAAGCCCGCGGCCGCGCTTCGATCTCGTCGCCATCGCACAAGCTGATATCAGCGCGGGAACAGTACTATCAGCCACCGGCCACCACCACTCCATTGAAAATGTATCGGCAGTCCTCGTGCCGGCAAGTCCGCTGCAAGCCGAGCACCCGGCCCCGTTCTACCTTACTGCTAACCGTCGATTGGTACGCCCGGTGAGGGCCGGCAGCCCGATATGTCTCAGTGATATCGCCTTGGGGGAATCCAGCCTTCTAACATTGCGCCGGCAGCAAGACACGCTCTTCTTCCCGCAGGTTCGGTGATTGCAATGTTCACGGAATCGTAAAGATACTGATCTGGTCCGTAATGCCTCGAAGCGAGACGTTGTGCGACCTTGGTTTCAGGCCACGCTCCGCCAGAAGGTCATAGGCGCGGGGGTCCTCGAGCACTGCCCCAGTGGCAAAGATCTCGCGCGATGTGGCAAGGTGCTGTACGCGCGAGGCAATGTTGACAGTCTGCCCGAAATAGTCCTGCCTCTCATTGAGGCTTACGGCAATGCACGGCCCTTCGTGAATGCCGATTTTCAGCAGGAGATCCTCGCTGCCTCGTTCTTTGTTGAGCCGCAACATCGCATCGCGCATCCGCATTGCCGCGACCACCGCCCGATCCGGAGTGGGAAAGGTAGCCATCACAGCGTCGCCGATCGTCTTCACAACAGCACCGGCCTCTGCACCTACAATGTCGTTGAGGATACTGAAATGGGTTTTAACCAGATCAAACGCTGCAAGGTCGCCGACCCTTTCGTACAACGCGGTCGAACCGCGCAGGTCGGTGAAAAGGAAAGTAAGACTGGTGATCTTCAGTCGCTGGTCCACATCGATTGTGTCGGCGCGATAGATATCACGGAACGTTTGATTAGAGAGTAATCGTTTGGCTGTCAGGAACGAGCGGCGACGGCCGAGCAGAGCATGGAGTGCATCATTGGCCAGGCACACTGACGGCAATACGCGAACCTCAGTGTGGTTTTCCACCAGGATACGCAATGGGCCCGGCCGCAATGTGAGGGTCTCGCTGTGCCGATGTGCACGGTCGAACACGAGCACGAGGCTTTGCCGCTCCTTCGTCGGCTCGCCCTTCACCTCGAGGAATTGTGCTGCATGTGTAACGGGTTCAAAGACGATGACGAACTCGGCCGGTAATTGCAGGGAGATGACAGCTTTCTCTCCTGGCGGCAGCTCAAGGGATTCCATGACGAACTCGTCGATCCTTGCTTCAAAATCCTCGTCAGGCAGATCAATGCCCGAGCCCCAATATATCTGACGGAAATACTCCGAGGGAGGCAGCTGGTGTGGATTATGAGCTTCGATGCGACGAACGCGCGGGCTGACGGTAAATGTCACCTCAACCATCTCATCCAACGTCGGTTCATAGCCGGCTGCACAGAGCGCGCAAGTATATTTATCACTCTGCACGGTCTTCAGCGAGGTATTGGCATCGAGTACGCCGCCGCAGCCTGGGCATAGAACGTTCCACGACATCTCGAACAGACCCAGGCTGGATGCGTGCAAGAACCCATTTATCGTCTGCTCTTCATCAAGGCTCTCGCTGGCGGCGAAGGCGAGCGCATTAATGCGGCTGAGCTTGCGGTCAGGTGCTTCTCGAACGAGCCGCTCCAGGGCATCGGCGATGCCCGGCTGCACCGACTGGCGCAACAGTGCGAATAAAGGTTGAGCTTCACTCATGCCCGCATCTTACACTGAATTCGCCCTGTGGACAGCGGGTTCGTTTTAGAGGCGGTGCTGGCTACTTGTCTGCTCCGCACCTCGATCGAAGGTGCCGGCCATTCATGTGATAGGAGTGACCCAGATCCGGGGTTCAAGAGGGTCGTTCTCGTCGCATGGTCAGGACGATTTTGCCGACATTGGCATTGGGTTCCGTCATGCATGGACTTGGCTCGCCTCGGTGAGTTTGAACCATGATGAGTGGGCGGCATGGCCGCAATTCTGATCAACGGCCAATGTTGCCGTGACCCTACGTGTTACCCAAGCCGGATGGTGGAGTATTCGAGCAACACGGCTCGTGGGGGAAAACAGGTGCGCACAATCTTCAGATCGCCTTGGTTTGGGAGAGGTTTGCGCCTCGCCGTGATAATTGGCCTTGTCGCCGCAGCCTGGCACGCCTGGGGCGTGTGGAAACGCTTCAGCGATGACAGCCAAACCTCCATCAAGCGGGAGCTTACCTATGAATGTGCAGCCCGACTGCCCGAGGATGCGCTCAACCAGCACGTGAACGAATTCGGCAACATCAACGTGAAGACACTCTGCTTCACGGAAGGTGATTTTTTCGTGGCTCCCTATGAGCTCGAGGCGGTCCGCAACGGAACCATGAATTCGAGACGCTATGGAAACCGTTCGATTGGCCTGGCACTGTCATTGCCGGGCTTCTTTGGAAGAAGCGGCGCTGGCATCCCCACGTGGCCGTACGTGACTTTCCTGTTCGCTGGCGATCGTTGCAATGATCTCTTCGTCCCGCTCACATTGATCAAAAATTCATATCACGTCGCTTCTAAGACGGGCTCTTCACAGTGGTCATCTGCTTCCAAAGAACGACGAGCGGTTCCGTCGACTATTAAGGCG
>NZ_JBBNAN010000305.1:0-4350 GCF_037994405.1 Phyllobacterium sp. | reverse complement strand
GGTACGAACTGGTGGAAGACGACAAATCCCGCAAGGAGAATTCCGGGAAATAAGGACCGGTATTCCCCCGCTTTCTTTACCGCAGTGGATCGCGAGATTTACTGCGGTAAAAAGGATAAAAATCTATAGTGAAAACAATCGCCTGATATTTGTCATCTCGACGAACTGCCTTGTCAAACCCGCACCTTGCCAGCAAAGTTGTTAGCTTCCCGCGCGTTAACCTTTTGTTAACCCAAAAATTCTTGCCGTATCAATCGAATCGGAGCTTAATGGCGGTTCTTAAAAGGATTGCTTTGAAAAAGCGCTATTAGAGGTTTCGATTCCGATGAATATCGCAATGCCTCTGCCAAAGTTCGAGTTTGATGACAAGATTCTCGATCAGGGTGCGGAGATTTCACGCCGGCTGGATCAGCTTCGGATGGAAAAGTTTCCGCCGAACGCCAAGAAGACATTGCGCTCATTCTCCATGGCTGAAGTGGCGCATTATCTCGGCGTCACGCAGAACAATCTGAAGCGCCTGCATCTGGAAGGCAAGGGACCGGTACCGGCACAGGCGCCTTCGGGGCGCCGCTCATACAACGCCGAGCAGATGCTGGAACTGCGGCACTATCTCGATCGCAACGGCCGTACCGAGGTGAAGAAATACGTTCCGCACCGCAAGCCGGGCGACAAGTTGCAGGTCATTGCGGTTGTCAATTTCAAGGGCGGGTCCGGCAAGACGACGACGGCGGCGCATCTGTCGCAATATCTGGCGCTGACCGGGCACCGCGTGCTTGCCATTGATCTGGACCCGCAGGCATCGTTGTCGGCATTGCATGGGTTCCAGCCGGAACTCGACCGCAATCTCTCGCTCTACGAGTCGATCCGCTACGACGACGAGCGCAAGCCGATATCCGACGTCATTCTGCCGACTAATTTTCCTGGCCTCGATATCATCCCGGCTAACCTTGAACTGCAGGAGTATGAATATGATACGCCGCTTGCGATGCAGGACCGGGCGTCGCTCGAAGGCCGGCAGTTCTTCACGCGCATAGGCAAGGCGCTCGAGGAAGTAGACAACCGCTACGATGTCGTCGTTGTCGATTGCCCGCCGCAACTTGGCTATCTGACATTGACCGCCATGTCGGCTGCGACCTCGGTGCTCATCACAGTTCATCCGCAGATGCTCGATCTCATGTCGATGTCGCAGTTCTTGCTGATGCTTGGTGGCATCCTCAAGACCGTGAAGCAGGCGGGAGCCAAGGTGCAGCTCGACTGGTTTCGCTACCTGATCACCCGCTATGAGCCTACGGACATACCGCAGGCGCAAATGGTCGGCTTCATGCAGTCCATGCTCGCAGAAGAGATTCTCAGCAACCCGATGCTGAAATCGACTGCGGTTTCGGATGCGGGACTGACCAAGCAAACATTGTACGAGGTGGAGAAGAACAGCTTCACCCGCACGACCTATGAACGCGCGATTGAATCTCTGGATGCCGTCAACTCCGAGATTACGGCTCTCGTGCACAGAGCATGGGGGCGTTGACATGGCGAAACTATTTACCGCGGTAAAAACAACGATTTTTATCCATGAAATCAAACGACTATATACAAGCGGGGCCCGATAGATGGCTCGTAAGGACATTTTCAGCAGCGTGATGAACCCCGCTCCGCCAAAGGCAGAGCGGAATGATGCATTGTCCTATGTCGTCAGTGGCGCGTCGCGGTCGATCAAGAGTTCGTTCGAAGAGCTCGCCAAGGGTAGCGTCGTTGAGCTTGATCCGGAACTGGTGGACAGCTCCTTCGTCTCGGACCGGATTGACCAGGACGATGAAGCGTTTCAGGAGCTCTTGGCTGCGATCAGGGAGAGGGGACAGGACTCACCGGTCCTGGTGCGCCCGCATCCAACCGCCTCTGGCCGATACCAGATCGTCTTCGGCCATCGCCGCGTCAAAGTTGCCAGGCAGTTGGGACGTCAAGTCCGTGCTGTCGTCAAGCCCCTCGCGGATCAGGACCATGTGATCGCGCAGGGCCAGGAGAATGCTGCCCGCTCGAACCTCTCGTTCATCGAGCGAACGCTGTTTGCCAAGCGCCTCGCGGATCTCGGCTACGACCAGACGGTGATCAGGTCAGCGTTGGCGCTGGATGCAACCACGTTTTCCAAGATGCAGTCTGTTTCAGCACACGTTCCGGAAGCGATTATCCTCGCCATCGGCTCGGCGAAGGCGACGGGACGCGATCGTTGGTGGCAATTGTCCAAGCTCCTGCAGGTGCCAGGCAACCAGCAGCGAGCGGTAGCGTTTGTGGCGACCGCTGATTTTGTGGCGGAGACCGGCGATGAGCGATTCAACGGGCTGTTGGATTTTCTCAACAAGGCCGGCCGGGCGGTAAAAAATGCGCCGGCGATAAAAGCGTGGGCGCCGAAAGACAAGTCGGTAAGCGTCGATATCAAGGACACTGGCAAGGCGTTTACCTTGGCGCTGAGGGCCAAGAATGCTTCGCGCTTCGGTGCATACATTGCCGATAACCTCGAAGAACTCTACCGGGCCTTCAAGGAGTCGGAAACAGTAGCAAAAACAGGAGACTAATCCGCAAAAGAAAAAAGCCCACCTCAACATCGCTGTCTCGGAAGGCTTCTCTCATATCTCTAGCAGGATCGAGAATCGCATTTCCCCGAATCAGTGTCAAGACTTTTTGACGTCGTTCTGGCGAGCGGATTTCTTTTGCCTTTAAAAAGGTGAGAGACAATGCAGACGGGGAATGCATTCACGACGCCCTTCGGGCGGCGGTCGCTGTCGCTTGGCATGCTGGCAACGCAGGCACAGGTGCAAGGGATCGATCCAGGGGCGTCTATCGACAAATGGAAACTGTTTCGCAGCCTGTGCGAGGCGAGGGCGCTGATCGGCATTTCCGATCGTGCGCTCGTGGTGCTCAACGCCTTGTTGACGTTCTACCCGCAGGCGGAACTCACCGAGGCGAACGGCCTCGTAGTGTTTCCATCGAACGTGCAACTTTCATTGCGCGCACACGGGATGGCGCCGGCAACGTTGCGGCGGCATTTGAGCGCCCTGGTGGAAACCGGGCTGATCTTTCGAAAGGATAGTCCCAACGGCAAGCGCTATGCGCGCAGGGCGAGGGCAGGGGAGGGCGGAGAGGCGTTCGGCTTCTCATTGGCCCCCCTGGTGGCGCGTGCCTCTGAGTTCGACGCTATGGCCGAACAGGTGCGGTGCGAGCGGCTGCAGTTGAAGCTCATGAAGGAACGTGTCACTCTTCTGCGCCGGAATATCACCAAGCTGATCGAGCTTGGCTTCGAAGAGTTGCCAGAGCTCGACTGGAGCAGCGAGTACACCCGCTTTCGCGCTGTCATTGATGAGATACCGCGCCAAGCGATGGCATGCGACCTTGAGCCAGTCGTCGATGGATTGGAGTGCATCCATCTTGAAGTATCCAATCTATTGGAAGAAAAGCTGAATTCTCAAAAAACAAGCGCCAAAGAGTCTCATTCTGAGCGCCACAAACAAAATTCAAATACCAACTCCCCAACTGACCTTGAACCTCGCTTTAGAAAGGACCAGGGGCCAAAAACTGAGCAGACATCTGAACCATATGTAGAAGGCGAACGTAAAAACGAACCAGCAAGAACCTTCCGGCCGGGCAGGAGGATCGAGGACGCCAGTGATATGGCCGGCGGCGATGCAAAACCGGTTCCGCTTGGCCTTGTGCGGCAGGCTTGTCCGGAAATCGCGGCTTATACCAAACAAGGGATCGCCAGTTGGACCGATTTGATGGCAGCGGCAGTCGTTGTTCGGTCCATGCTCGGCGTCAGCCCATCGGCCTATGAAGAGGCTTGCGATGTGCTTGGGCAAGAAAATGCGGCGATTGCCGTTGCGTGCATTCTCGAAAGGGCGGACCAGATCAATTCGGCCGGGGGTTATTTGCGGTCGCTGACCGACAAGGCGGCGAAGGGCGAATTCTCCATCTGGCCGATGGTACTAGCGCAACTCAGGGCGAACGGTACCCATGTCCAATTGGTGACTGGGAAATGACCGGTCGAGGATGGACCACGAAGTGGAAATTCTCGACCGATCGAGAGATTCTTGACCGAGGAATCGCCTAATGCGGCGAAGGTTGGCCAGGTGTAAGCGACGCGTGGCAGTGCTCGGCGGGAAAATATAGTCCGATAAGGCGAAGCTAAGTCGATTTTAAGTACAGAATGGAGAAAAATATTAACGTAAACAGGGCGTTAAAAGTATTAGAGCTACGGCAGATGCAGCACGCAAGTCAGAAACCGGACCAAATTCCCGGGCAAAGAAGATTTCGGTTGATGGCGATGACGTGGGGTTGAGCCAATTGGAACCGCAAGGTTAGGGT
>NZ_JBBNAN010000304.1:0-12293 GCF_037994405.1 Phyllobacterium sp. | reverse complement strand
GCCATTACATCCCTGTGCCAGCTGAGACCGGGGCGAGCGATGGTGACCTGGACGACAGATACAGATCGGCGAGCTGGCGCGTCATGCTGAGCGAAGCCGAATACAGGCAAGTCGTTGCCTACATACGCAAGCTCCAGGCCCGTTCCCATCTCTGGCAGGCGACGGTCTTCAACTGCAATGCCTTCGTGGGAGAAATCGCGCGCTCCATGGGATATAAAACGCCCGGCATCTGGCTGCGCCCGCGAAGCTATGTAATCAAGCTTCGCGAGATGAACGGGGGGCCGAATGCGACCGGGTACACCGGGCCTCCAGGTTAGATTTTGAAAGAAACCCGGTGTCCGAGCGTTTGTCCGCCGTTGATGTGGCCTCGTACGGAGCTGAGCACAATCAGTACGGGTTCGAGATACGGCATGGCGGATCTCAGGGTCTCTGTCGCGCGCCCTGTGGCATCCGACTGTTCCTGCACTGGGGCTTTCGAGTGTTGGAACGAAAGTGCGACTGCTAATTCAGCAATCTTAATTTCCTTTTCATGGTTTTTCCTCGTCCGATTGTTTGCTTGTTGGGCCTGGAGGCATTCTCCCATTCAAAATGCCGCCACACGTTCAACGAACCAGAACGACCGGCTTGCATCAAGTTCTCAAATATCCCCATGCCATCGCTGCCGAGATGCCCAAACCTGCTCTGATATTCTCAAGCACGTCAGTCCGGACTGCGATATGAGGATAGGCGATGATGCAATTGACAACCGCCGACATCGTGGCGTTCCCGACATCTCCTGGATCCGCAACTACAATTGATCTGATATTAATCCGATAGGTTCGATATTAAGTCGTTTGGTCTTGTAACAACGACACCCAAGATTTTTTGCGTCGGGTAATCACAGCGCGTGCCACACGCGCTTTGAACCACCAATGCGGTGCGTTTGTTCGCACGGAAAGGACAGCCAGCGTAGCATTTTCGCCATCTCCAGCGGCTAGGATGTCCGTCGATTTAGGATTTGACTGAAGAAACGATATTCAAAACGAGGATGACATGATCACGAGACGACGGTTTTCCGTAGGAATCGGGGCGGTTGTGCTTGCCCCGGGCTCGGCCTTGGCTCAGACGAAGCAAAAGAAATTTGTGCTGGATCCGGTATTCCAGCCGCAAAGCGTCTCTTACGAAACCGACCTGCCGGCCGGATCGGTGGTGGTCGATCCGAGAAACAAATTCCTTTACCTGATCGAGAGTCCGTTCAGCGCCCGCCGCTACGGCATTGGGGTTGGTCGTGCGGGTCTCGAATGGTCGGGCGATGCGGTCATCGGAAAGAAAGCTACGTGGCCACGATGGATTCCGACCAAGGACATGATAAAGCGGGAGCCGGCCAAGTATGGGAAATACGCAGTTGGAATGGACGGCGGGCCCAACAATCCACTGGGTGCCCGCGCCCTTTACCTCTATCAGAACGGGCGCGATACCTACTACCGCATCCACGGAACCATTGAACCCTGGACCATCGGTAAGGCGGTTTCCAATGGATGCATCCGCATGACGAATGATAACGTCATCGAACTTTACGAGCGAGTGCACATCGGAACGACAGTCGTTGTCTTGGGATAACAGAACGAGCTGGGATGCGGAGCAGCGCTTCACATCGTAGTCCCGGGACGACCGACATCCACTTGTCGGCGGTCGAAGGCCAGAACCAGAGGGTGCCGAAACAGAGCATGGAGGATCAGCGGCACACCGATCACACCAGGCAGAAGCCAAAATGCGATTTCTGGAAGCTCCTTCCAGAGGGGCAAGTTCTTGCCGTTATCCACATAGAACGCGGTAAGCGTGACGATGTAGGACCCACCCATGCCCGTGAGATGCAGCCTGAGCCATTGATGCCAGCGTCGCCGGGCAGCGCTGCGTCCGAAATAGGCAAGCGCGAATGAGAGCGCCCCAAGAATGAAAAGGTGGTAGTTCTCTGCCCACCGCATAAACGACAAAGCGCCCATGGTGACGAACACGCCGAACAGGCACCAAAAGTAGATTGTCCCGAAACTCGAGTGCCGGCCACGCCCCTTGGTGCTCAGCATCGCACCAGCCCCTGCGACTACCGATGCCAGCCCGAACGCGATATGGACGCCGACTACGGTGAGAAAGACCGGATCGGTGGAGGGTATCGGGATGCCCAAGAGAACCGTTGTGTTTTCGCCTGCCATACTAGCAATATAGCGCCTCTTATCATCGAGCGCTTTGAAGCGCCTATGCTAGAACTGACTATATTTCAACAATGCAGGCAACGGTGGACGCTTCGAGCGGGAAGGCGCTGTGACGACTGCGATCAGGGTCGCAACCTCGAACGACCCAGGCCAATCTACTCTCCCATGGTTGAAAGCACGGCGATCTTGACGAACTTGCTATTGGATTCAGCGGCAACCCTCACGTCTCCAACCCACCGATGTCAGGCTTTTGCTCCCAGGAATCCCCTGCCGCAAGAATGCAACTCTTGCCGGAAATATCTGTTATGACGATGGTCCAGGTAGCTCCATGGGGAGAAAGAAAAAGCTCAAGAATTGCCTTATCTCCAACCAGGCCGAACGCCCCTTGAAGTTCCTGGAACTCATCCTTCAAATACTCGACAATCTGGGCATGCTTTGCGCAGACGATTACCTGCGCGTTGGCAGCCGTGCCGCTTGCGGCAACCAATGCTGCCGCAAACACGGATATTATGATGGTTCTGTGAATGCGCTTCATAACGCGCCTCCTTGGCCGAATCCGATCCAGCAACAGGGGCGCGTAGTTGTGCTCAGTATATCGGAAGGATGACAGCCCGTCGCTTCATACGCACCGTCTCGCTCCTTTCTGCGTTTCGGTTCCTGCCAATAGAACCAGCAAGAGCGCTGATTCCACTTACATATATCACGTGGGGATGTTTCATCCGGACTTCAAGTGAAAGGGCCGCGGCATAATTGCTGCGGCCTTCCGCTTGGTATTATGGGGAGACGCCCGGAAGCGACGGCAGATCCCGGTTCCCCTGAGTTTAATTTCCCAAATTGGTTGTTGAATGGAATCCCGTTCCCATTCGATAGATCAATAGGTGGAATGCCGGTGTGTGCGCATTGACCTCGATCAATGCGTGGACAGCGCGCAAACGCGATAATTGGAGCTTCGGTAATGGCCGCTGCATAATAGGATTACCACGATGAACGATATGGTTTTGAGACAGAACATCCTCGACGAGCTCGAATTCGAACCAAGCCTCAACGCTGCAAATATCGGCGTGTCGGTAGAAAATGGCGTTGTCACTTTGACGGGTCACGTGCCCACCTACATGGAAAAAAACACCGCCGCCGACGTCGTCTGCCGGGTCAAGGGAGTTCGTGGTATCGCCCAGGATATGGAAGTGCGTCCTGTCGGCAGCCATCGCACCGCCGATGATGAAATCGCCAAGCGGGCACTGAACATTCTCAACTGGAACACAGCCATTCCCGAGGGAGCCGTCCAGGTCCAGGTCGAGGACGGCTGGGTGGTGCTCACCGGCACGGTCGAATGGAACTACCAGAAAATCGCTGCGACGGAAGCGGTCCGAACGCTGCCGGGTGTATTCGACGTGGCCAACAACATTCACGTCAAACCGCATGTGTCGTCATTTGATGTGAAAAGGCGGATCGAGGACGCCTTGAAGAGAAATGCTCGGGTCGCGGCATCCGACATCAGGGTGAAGGTCGACGATTTTGGCAAGGTAACGCTCGAAGGGCGGGTGAAGGTCTGGGCGGAACGCAGCCTCGCCACGCGGGCGGCATGGTCGGCACCAGGGGTTAAAATGGTCGAGGACTTGCTCACCGTCGCCTGATCTTCTGAGGCCGGGGCGGCCAGAACATGTGGCAGCCAGTTACTGTCCTTCAGCTTGCGGGATCGGTCCCAGCGCACGCCGAAGGCGACTGATTACCCGTCCTCGCTCATCTGCCTGGTTGCCAGCTTGGTTGATGTCTAGCAACAGGCGCGAAAGATCGTTGTGCCAATCAAGGCGCGCTACGACGCGGCGAGCTCCGTCCTTTGTCAATTCGAAGGCTTCATCGACAACGGGAGCTATGATCCCTGTCATTGGCGAGGGCGTTGAAAGACGCGTTTTCAACACATTGAGCCCGCTTTCTTCACCATCGGTGAGAAAAATCTCATGCCGTATTGGAAAACGTTTTTGCACCCAGTCTTGAAGTTCCTGCGCGTCTGCATGCCCCGAATAGAGGTCGAGCTGACGAACCTGTGCCTTGACTTTAATCTCCTCGGCCTGAATTCTTACACGTGTGGCCCCATCAAGAAGTATCCTGCCCAAGGAACCCTGGGCCTGGAAGCCTACGAGCAGCAACGCGCCTTCCCGACGCCATAGGTGAGCCCTGAGGTGATGACGGATGATATCCCCCGCATCACACACGCCACTGGCTGCTATGACGATGAAATAGCCGCTTATCCTGTTGATAGCTTTGCACTGCTCCACGGTTTCGGTGAAGTGGACGTTCGGAGCGGCGAGGGCCTTCAGGAGCTCAGAGCGCGTTCTGATTTCGGGCCTTGAAACATCCCGCAATTGATCAGAATACGCGAATTTTCCGTCTCGGTTTCGAAGTAGGAGCCGGTGACGCCGTGTGCGGCTCCATGGAACGTTAGTCGAGGGTATGACATCCTAAGGTTTTTCCGATCGATCAGGTGGAAATCATCCACAATTCGTAGTGGGCAAACTGTCGATCCGTAGGCCGTTGAACGCATTGATCCTGGTCAAACCGCAGCGAGCGCCGTCACCATGAGAGAACTTTGGCAAGTCTTGTCTTCACATCGTCGAAAAACGGGATAGCGGCGGCGGCCAGAAGGACAAACGCAAGAACGATCGTTGCGCCAAAGCCGGCGAACCTGAATCCGACTGCGCCAAGGATGCCTCCGGCAAAGAACAAGAAAACCAGCGACGCGTGAACCTTCAATTTTGCGCGGTCCGCTCGCACGACGGGTCTCGTAATGTCTTCGCGCGCTATGTTCCAATAGAACAGTTTCCCCAGTTCAATTCCCATATCTGTGGTCATGCCCGTGACATGGGTGGTCCGAATTCGAGCGTTGGAAAGCTTGGTGATAACAGCGTTTTGCAGGCCCATGATAAAACATAGGAGCATTACCGTCGCAGGAACAAAGAGCCATTCGTGCCGCGATAGATTGCTGCCCATGAGGCCAAAGCAAACCAGCAGAATGGCCTCGATCATGAGCGGAAAGGCGTATTCGCTTTGGAGTGATTGCCGCCTTCCCCAATTGACCAGCATAGCCGAAATGGCCGCCCCTGCGACAAACGACGCAAAAGCGCCCAATCCGGAGAGTGCAAATTTGACGTCGCCTAGAGCAAAACTGTCGGCCATCGACGAAACGATGCCCGACATATGCGACGTATACTGCTTAACTGCCAGAAAACCGCCGGCATTGGCCGCGCCTGCGACAAACGTCAGTATGTAGGCCAAGTGGCGGTCGGCAGTGTCGCTTCTTACTCGCCCCGTCAGGCGTCGCAAGTAATCTCTCATGATTGGGCCGAGGGCCTTATGGATTAATAGTTGAGGCTCACTCGCACATTGCCTGAAGGGCGTTCCACTTTTTGATCTCGGCGCTTCGCAGAGTAGGAAGGGCGATGATTCCCTTGTCTTTCAACTTTGAAAATACCCGGGACACGGTTTCGATGGTGAGGCCAAGGTAATCCCCGATGTCCATCCGCGACATCGGCATATCAATCTGGTCCAATCCGCCTTGCCGTTCCGCCAGATCGATCAAGAATGCCGCCACGCGTTCGGCTGCTGTCTGACGGCCGAGGACAAGTAAATGTTCTTGTGCGCGTGTCAGGCTGCGCAGTGTCAATGAAAAGAGCTCCTGGGAAATGTCACCGAGCTTTGAACGCGGAAACAGGCGCAGGTTGGTGCCTGTTATCGCTTCGGCAAAAAAATGGTGGTTTGCATCGGCTTCGAGACCGAAGACTTCGCCGGATAGATAGAATGCGCTGATCTGCCTCCGCCCGTCGGCAAGCAGCCGATAGACACGCACTGCACCAAACTCGACCTGGTAAATGGTTCCTGCCTTCTCGCCTTGACCGTAAATCTCAGAACCAGGGGCATAAAACAATGTCTGTTGCGGATGAGCGGGACCGAACGGCAAGGGGACGATTTGATGGTCGATGCCGTCTGATCTGAGCTGCGCTGAAATTGGCATTGTGGTGTAGGCTGGCATGACGATCTCCCATTCGATCTGATGGGACATCAATTGCTGAAATCGTCGGGATGCGAAATTCGGTTATGTACCTACGGGTTTCTGCGTAGATTAGACCGTGCGGTCAGTTTCCGCCGCTTTGACGGCCGTTATCAGGGCGTTTCCCAAGACGGGTTTTCGGAGGGCCCTGATACCAAATGATTCCGGCACGGATCGAGTGCGGTCGATCAGCAGAAATGCGGGTTTGTTGAATCGTCGCACCGCAGTCATCGCGAGCGGGTCGTTCAAAAACGCATCTTCATCTATGACGACGCAAGTACCCTCTGCGGCACGAGGCGATTCAAGCGCAGCGGTCAAATCCTCGAACGAAACAACCACAAAACCTTCAACCTCGAGCGCAAATTCAAGCGACCGTCGCAACCCGCGGTCGGGGGCAACAACAAGGACTTGACTTGAACTGGACAATGGTACTCCCTCGAAACATGACTGAGCGATCGAACGCGGGAAAATGGTCCGAATGGTTTAATTGTGTTTTCGAGGCTCGGCATTGCGCTAGGTCAAATCAGCGGATTGACCGCGCGAAGCCGTCAATCGATGCCGAGCTTGACACTGAGCGCCATGCGCACGAGTTCTGGCAGGCTCTTGGCTTTCATTTTTGCCATGACGTTGGCGCGATGGACTTCAACCGTACGCGGGCTGATGTTCAGATTATAGGCGATCGTCTTGTTGGCCAGACCTGCCACCACGCCTGAAAGGACTTGCCGCTCGCGGTCGGTCAACTCCTCCAGTCGCGCGCGGATCGTCGAGGTGTCGTCCAGATCATCGGGTGTTTCGGTCAATTGCGCGGCCGCACGTTTTACCGCTTCAATCAAGATCTCGTCTTCAAATGGCTTCTCGATAAAATCCAAAGCTCCGGCCTTCATGGCCTCCACAGCCATCGGCACGTCTCCATGCCCGGTTATGACGATTGAAGGAATACGAAGGTCGGCTAGTTTCAAATTGCACAACAATTCCACGCCATTCATGTCCGGCATACGCAAATCTGTAACCAGGCAACCATTGCGGATTGTCGGTGCCACCGCAAGAAACCCGGTCGCCGATTCGTGCACGCGAACAGTAAAGCCAGACATGGTCAGCAAAAACGCCAAAGACTTCCTGACGGCCTCTTCATCGTCCACTATGTGGACAGTGTAGTCATCAATCGCCATATGGGTGCCCATCCTTGATTGCCGGAAGCGTGAAGCGGAACGTGGTGCCCCCGTCTTCGTTCTTCCTTGCCGTTATCTCGCCGCCATGGGATTCGACGATACGTTTGGATATCGACAGACCGACTCCCATGCCGCCGGGTTTTGTAGTCATGAATGGCTTGAAGAGTTGGGCGGCAATCTCGTCGGGAATGCCGACTCCGGTATCGGCAACCTCCACAACGACGCTCCCGTCACCGTCCAAGCTCGTTTGTACCCGCAGCTCACGTCTTTCGCTCTCCCGCATCGCGTCCATGGCGTTGCGCATCAGGTTTATCAAGACCTGTTGGATCTGCACGCCGTCGGCCATCACCAACTTCGCTTCGGGGTCGAACTCGAACACGGACCTGATTCCACGTTCGCGCGAACCCACGAGTGCCAGCGCTCCAGCTTCCTCAACCAGCTTGCGGATATCTTCCTCTGTTCTGTCGGTTTCGCCGCGCGTCACGAATTCCCTCAGATGCCTGATGATCTGGCCTGCACGCAGGGCCTGCCTTGAGGTCTCTTCCAAAGCCTCGCGCATCTTCGAAGCAAGGGCGTCGTCCATATCGCGCAACAGTCGCGTGCATCCCTGGGCATAGTTCGCGATGGCAGATAGTGGCTGGTTGAGCTCGTGCGCCAGCGTCGAAGCCATTTCGCCCAGCTCGTTGAGCCGCGCCAGCCGCGCCAGCTCGCCTTGGATTTCCTGCAATCGGGCTGCGGATTCTTCGCGCTCGGTAAGGTCGCGGATAAACCCGGTGAAGAAGACTTTATCTCCGGTCTTTATTTCTCCCACCGCAAGTTTCATCGGAAAGGTCGAGCCATCTTTGCGTTTGCCGACAACGACCCGATCGATGCCGATGATGCGTTTTTCGCCTGTTTTCAGATACCTGCTAATGTAGCCGTCATGCTCACGTTGATAGGGTTCGGGCATCAAGACACTGACGTTCCGGCCAACGACCTCGGCCTCCGTATAGCCGAATTGTCGGACAGCTGCAGCGTTGAATGATGTGATTGTCCCGTCCTTTTCAATGACGACCGTCGCATCGAGCACCGTATCCAGTATCGATCGTAGATGGGCTTCTCGAGCGTCGAGGTCACTCACCGTCTTATCGGTGACCCGCCTCGCGCGATGAAGCAGTCCCCCCATCCATGCAATCACCAAACCGATGACGATCAGAATGCCAAACTCAACGACGTTTTCCGAGTGGTCGAATCGCAGGCCATCGAAATAAAGAGCCGACAGAAGGGACAGACAGACGGCGGCCAGCCCAGGACCGATCCCTCCCGCAACGGAGGCGATCAGGATTGCCGGTATGAACAAACTGAAAACAACCCCATCCTGGAGCAAGCTCTGCAGGGAAAGAAGGATTAAGAAAGCACTTGCAACAGCCATACTGGCGAGCACATATCCCCGGATCCCTTCAAAATGTGGGGAAAGAGCGGTTTTCAGAAGTCGTCCCCTGAGGCCGGGTATGTCTCGTGCTGGCATGCTGTGGGGGTTCCAGATTGGAATGCGAAGTCATACTATCCGGCAACACAGAGCAACATAAATGAGCTCTTTTCAACAACAAACGAAACCAGTTCGGCTGCGACATACGTTCGTGGCCGAAGGCCGTCTCTAGTGTGCCAGTATAGCTGGCTGAGGACCTTTTCCTGGATCCGGCGGGTTCACGGCCTCTCTACAAGGGTGATGCGGTAGGTATGCATCGATTCCCCGGTCTTGATCGAAACGCATTTTTCCTCAACGAAACGCTCGTCGCCCCAATTGAACGCGACTTCATCATCAGCTTCACGGTCCGAGTATTCGATGTACCACTGACCGTTCGGCCTACGCCGCAAATGCCCATACAACGGGCCATCTTTTGCGCGAAAGCGACGGATTTGGCATAAGTGCCGGTGCGTCTCCCACTCCATCGGATCAAGGCGCGAATTTCGGTCAAGCGGAACGAGGAGATCATATCCTTCGTTCGGATCGCCGTTGGGATGGCGGCCTCCTTTCGCGAGCACCAGGCTCACGCGTCGGAATTTGCGGGTAAGTTGGTTTGCTTCGTTCATGATCGGCCATCCTGTTTAATGGACAAAACGACGGGCCCGTCGAGATGTACGTCGGCGAGCATTGTCTTGCCCGACGTGGCCGGTGCTTGATCTGCTCGATTTATGTCGTATGGGGTAATGCGTTTTAGGGTTTCTCGATAAGGGTGATCCTGAAGGTGTGGATCGTTCCGCCGGATTGGACTGACATGTATTCGCCCCAGAGGAAATGTTCGCCGCTCCACTGAAACGCGAGTTCGTCGCGGTCTCCGTTCGCATACTCGAAATACCATTGGCCGTCTGGCTTATGGACCAGTCGGCCATACAAGTCCGCCCCCTTGGGCCGGAAGCGGCGAATTCGGCACAAGCTTTGGTGATGCTTGTATTCGTCCGCATCCAGCCTTCCGCAATCATCAAGCGGAACCAAAAGGTCGTAGCCTTCGTGCGGATTGCCTACCGGATGGCCCTTTTTCTGCGCGAGTTCCATGCGGATGCGCCGGAATTTGGCGGTTAGTTGCGCCGTTTCGCTCATCGTAGATTTCTCCTTTCGGGCTGAAATCTATCGGCGCAAATCTCCAGTTGCTTTGATCCAGCGCAAGGAAGACTGCGATCTGCGCAAGTATTATGCACAGATGGAGTAGGACCGGAGACCACGTCATGCCGTGCAAGAGCGTCTTCTGCATCATCGGGACAGATCGATGTGACCGCGACATCATGAACGCGATCAACCTATGCAACGAGCTCAATGCCCATCTGAGTGTGTTGGTCGTCGGATTGACACCCGTTCCTATGGGCGGATACGGGACCGTCCTTCCGGATGCCTGGACGCTGGAGCGCGAGGCAGACGTTGCTGCTATGAAGGCTCGCGAGCAACGGGTCAGATCACTTGCGATCGCCTATGGCGTGTCGACGGACGTTGACATTTGTTATGTGGGGGAGCGCTGGGCTGATGAGATGATCGGTCAACGTGCCCGCTATTCTGATCTCACCGTCGTTGGTCCCGACTTGTTGTGTCAACCCGATTTGAAAACCTCCGCCATCGAGGGAGTTCTCTTTCACTCGGGCAGTCCGATATTGATCCTGCCGGCTGACGCGGCACCAAGCTTGCGGCCGCGAAAAGTGTTGTTCGCCTGGGATTCCCGGATGGAAGCCATGCGGGCCGCGCGGGCAGCAATCGATGTCTTGGCTGGGGCAATCGAGGTGCACGTCACGATCGTTGAGGCAGGCGACAAACCGAATGAGAGCATTTCCGTGCTCCCGGCCAGTATTGCCGCGTACCTCGCACGCCACGGGGCCAAAGTGACGACGGATCGCCTGCTTGCCAACGGGCGGGCCGCTACCGAAGTCATCCGGCAGCACGCTGCTGATATTTCCGCCGATTTAATCGTCATGGGAGCATACGGGCATTCGCGCCTGCGCGAGCGGGTGTTCGGCGGCGTCACAAGATCAATGATCGACGCCCCGCCGCTTCCCGTGTTCATGATGCACTAGCATTCCGGGGACGGGTCGTCTCAATTTGATGCATCACGTGGACCCTGCCTTTCCAGACCGGAGCGCGGTTCCAGAGCACCTTCGAGTGTCAACACCGCGCGGGAAGTCGCCAACGCCCGTTCCGTTCCTGCGGAGAGACGGCGGACAATGGATCGACGTCGGATGGCCAGGACGTTGTCGTTGGGAAAGATGCATTCAACCCTTATTTTTCATTTGTTCCAGCGCAATGACGACGTGCGCACCGGGGAGTATTCACCGAGCACCATTTTCAGCTTTACACTCGGAGAAGAAAAATGAACCTCAACCCCCTCCTGAGCATCGTTGACAGCGGTCAGGTCGGAACTGATCCGGTAAACGCCGCTGAACTCCGGTCGGATATTGATGCGCTCAAGAAGTTCGTCGACGAGGTCGAAACGCTGCTGAACAATGCTGACAAGTCCAGAACCCTTGTTGATGACTTGCCCGACAGTTCATGGGATGGACATTTGATCGGAAGACGCGCTCGGTACGACGATACAACCGTCATAGGTCCTGATTTGCTTGAGAGCCAAAATCTAAAGGAGAGGGCGGGCCGTCTCTTTGAATCCGACCGGATCCTGATTGTCCCGCGCGGTTGCAAGCCACCGCTTCAGCCGAAGTGCATCTTGTTGGCATGGGATTCCAGCGTGGAGTGCACCCGCGCAGCACATGAGGTGCTCGACCTCATGCTCGGTGCGGAAGAAGTGCACGTTACAATCGTTGATGCTGATAAAAGTTCCAGCCGAGTCGGACGAGACGCGGGTGCCCATATCGCTGCCTACCTCGCCAACCACGGAATCACGGCCATATTGGATCGCTTGGAGTGCGGCGGACAGTCAGTCGCGGGCGTGCTGAAGCAACATGCGAGAGAAATTTGCGCCGATTTGATTGTCATTGGTAACCACCGACATTCCCAGATGTTTGGACGTGTATCCGGAGGGGTAACCGCATCGATGATCGACACCCCACGCGTGCCCGTTCTAATGGTGCATTGAGCGGAATCGATCCCATCAAGCATCGAAAGTCCTTCGTGATCACATGGATAACTTCATGTGATCATCGCCAAAATTTTGCAGCTTGCCTGCGCCTATAATGGCCAACCCGCACGGTATCGTGGACGACGTCTTGTCGTCCACGATACCGGCAAGGGGTGGGGCTCGCCGGCGTGAGGACGATCGTACCTTACCGTGTCAGAGAATTGCAGCCTGTCTTCGCAAGACGGCGGCCGAAAGGCGGTCAAGGCGGACGGCCGCAACTACTGGCCCGACATGAAATCTTGATCTCGATCAATGCGATCAACTGCCGGTTATGGTCTTCTCGCTACGCAACACT
>NZ_JBBNAN010000303.1:0-11285 GCF_037994405.1 Phyllobacterium sp. | reverse complement strand
ACCGTCTCGAACTTCGGGAACTCGCAGAAGCACAAGCAAGGTTTGAATCACACCCATGAAATCAGCAGTTGTCCTCCTTCCCGGCCTTAACCGCGACCGCGACATGATTGCGGCGCTGACGAAGATTTCCGGCGTTGCGCCGCACACGGTCTGGCAAACCGACACGGAAATTCCGGATGTCGACCTGATCGTCATCCCTGGCGGCTTCTCCTATGGCGACTATCTGCGCTGCGGCGCGATCGCCGCGCGCATGCCGGTCATGCAGGCGATCCGCAAGAGGGCCGATAAGGGCGTCATGGTGATGGGCGTCTGCAACGGCTTCCAGATCCTGGTAGAAGCAGGGCTGCTGCCTGGCGCTCTTATGCGCAACGCTTCTTTGAAATTCGTCTGCCGCGAAGTGAAGCTCGAGGTGACGAACGCCAATACCGGTTTCACGCGCGGTTATTCCCACGGTCAGATCATCCGCTGCCCCGTCGCCCATCATGATGGCAACTACTTTGCCGATGAAGAGACACTGGCGCGTATCGAGGGCAATGGCCAGGTGGTCTTCCGCTATGCGCAAGGTACCAACCCGAACGGCTCGATCAATGATATCGCCGGTATCATCAACGAGAACGGCAATGTTCTCGGGCTGATGCCACACCCGGAAAACCTCATTGAAGCCGCCCATGGCGGAACCGACGGCCGCGCGTTGTTCAGCGGCATTCTCGGGGTTGCTGCCTGAATCACCCCCTCCAAATATTGACGGAACACCCCTCTGGATATACATTATGATCGTATATCCAGAGGAGCCGTCATGCGCGTGGCAAAATGGGGTAATAGCCTCGCCATCCGATTGCCCGCAACGGTTGTAGACGCATTGGGTCTCAAGGAGGGTACCGAGATCGAAATCCGCGTGGCGGACGAGCGCACCTTCGATATCGCACACGATCGTAGTCGCGAGCGCGCGCTGGAACGCATCCGCGCTTTTGGCAAGAAACTGCCTGCCGACTGGAAGTTCGATCGTGACGAAGCCAATGCCCGGTGAATTTCTGGATACCAATGTCCTGATTTATGCCTTTACCGATGATTCGCGCAGCCACAAGGCGCAGGAGCTTCTTGCCCGAGGTTGTACGATCGGGGTGCAAGTTCTGAACGAATTCACCAATGTTGCCCGGCGCAAACTCAAAATGAACTGGGGTGAAGTTGGTGATGCACTTTCGTCGATCCGAATTCTCTGCCCAACCGTGGTTCCCATGGACCTTGATATTCATGATGAAGCACTCGTTATTGCCGAACGGTATGGCTTGCAGATTGTCGACGCGCTCATGGTCGCATCCGCCAAGCATTGCAGATGCGATGTTCTCTGGTCCGACGACATGCAAGATGGCATGATCATCGACGATCGACTCCAAATCATCGATCCCTTCCGTCTTCCTTGATCTCTGCAGGCATTCCTATACGGTTGGACGAAGCAGTCTCCGCCACCACAGGGGGATTGCGCTTAAACGGAGGAAACTGGAATGAAACTCTACTCGCGGCCGCTATCTCCCTATTCCTCCATCGTCCGTTGCATCGCCTACTACAAACAGGCACCGATCAAGATTGTCGCGCCGCCGCAGGGCTTTCCGATACCGGAAGAATTCCGGGCCATCTCGCCGTTCAAACGTATTCCTGTTTTGATTACCGGCTCTGGCCTCACCATCATTGAGGCATCGGTGATTGCCGAATATCTGGAAGAGCATTTCCCCCAACCTTCATTGCTCCCTGCAGATTCACGCGATCGCGCCATCGTGCGCATGACGGCGCGGGCCGCGGAGCTCGAAGTCTTGGCCCCCGTGATGGAGCTGTTCGAGCTTCTCTACCTCAAATCGAAGGATGAAGCCCGCATTTCCAAACTGTTCCAACAGATGGAGATAGGCTTGACGGAAGTCGAGAAGCGCCTGTGCCACGGCCCCTATGCGCTGGGTGACACGATGACGCTTGCCGACGCATGGCTGACGCCGACACGCTTCGTCTTCAACGGTTTCCGTGAAATGTCGGGCCGAAAAGACCTGCTCGATCCCTATCCAAAATTTGATGCCTATCAGCAACTGATTGTTCAGGATCCGGTGCTATCGCTGGTCTGGTACGAAATGACGGACGGCCTCAAAGTGTTCCAGGGCGAACTCGAGTCCGCCTGATCACCCCCAATTTCAAGTGCTGTTGCGTCCCTTGTGCGCCAAGGGGCGCACGGCGCAGCAGTGGAGAATGACGCATGAAGACGCCGACGATCGGTATCGCCGTAATGATCGCGCTTGCGGTGCTTGCCGGGTGCCAATCGAAGAGCAAACCGGGACCGGGTTCCCTTGCCTTCAATTCCGAAAAGGCTGCGCTGCCGACGATGGAGCGCGTAGCTCTTGCTGCCAATAATTGCTGGTTTAAATCGGGCGATTCAAGCTTCAAGCCCTATCGATTGGCCCCAGAACTCGATTCTTATTCCGGGCGGCCGCGTATTTTGGTCGTACCGGCGAGCAATCCAGGTGGGCGCCCGCTTCTGGTGGTTCATGCCGAGGGCAATCCGGCGAAAGTCGAGGCTTTCGGTCCGCTCATGATGCATTCTGCCGGCAACCGTATCGCGGCTGATGTTCGCCGCTGGGCAGACGGGCAGTCATCCTGCTCGGCGCACGGCTGAAATAAGGTGAAGCCGGTGCAATCACGCCGGCTTCATCGCTATCAAGCGGAAAAATAGTTACCAAGATCCGCTTCGACATGGTCGCGCGTCAGACCGATGTCCTTGAGCCCATCATCACCAAGCTCGGCAAGTTGCAGCCGGGTACGACGTCTAAGCAGAGCATTTTCCACCCACGTAGCAACGCGCATCATACCCGTGCTTTGCAGTCCGCATGCCAGGCCCTGCCGTGCGGGCATATTGGAATTGGCAGCAGTGTTCATCATCGTCTCCATCTCAATCCCAGAAAAAGCGCTTGATCTCGCGCCGAGCTTCGGCCGGCGAAACCCCGATATCTTCCAGTAGATCATTGCTAAGTTCGCTAAGATGCATACGCGTTCGACGCTTCAACATTGCGCTGTTGAACCAGTCGACCAGCGTCGCTGCGGAGGGTAACAATCTGCCGTTTTCTGTCGATGCTTTATGACTTTCTGAGCCATCGCACCTTCTTATTGTATCGATTGTACTCATTGTCTTGTCCTTGGGAGGGGCCAATTTGTCTTAATTTCGTGCTATTGTTGTATGCATTGACTCAATTGGAATCGCAATGTAATAATTGTCACCATGACAAATTGGCTCCCTGACCTGGACAATGGCAAAGGCCCGCTATACCTGCGGCTGGCCGAAAGAATTGAATCTGATATTGCGCAGGGCGTTCTCGCGCCCGGCACGAAACTCCCGCCGCAGCGCAACCTTGCCTTCGATATCGGCGTGACCATCGGCACGGTGGGCCGCGCCTATAACCTCATCCGCGAGCGCGGCCTTGTCAGCGGCGAGGTCGGACGTGGCACCTATGTGACGGATCACAAGGAAACGTCACTCGTGCCCCCGCCGCATACCGAACCCTTCGGCGGCACCCGCGGTCCGGTTGCCGCGCCCGGCAAAATTCGCATGGACAGTACGGCGGCAATCGAAGTCGGCCAATCCGATGCTATGGAACGGCTGCTTGCGCAGATCACGAAACAGTATCCGAGTGAGATCGCCAGCTACTCCCGCATCCTGCCTGCATCCTGGCAGCAGGCAGGAAGCCAATGGCTGTCCGCCGCCGGCTGGACGCCGGAACCTTCCTCAATTGTGCCCACACTTGGTGCCCATTCGGCAATTCTCGCAGTGATCGCAGCAATTACAGTTCCGGGCGACAAGATCGCTTTCGAGGATTTGACCTATTGTTCTGCGGCGCGCAGCGTCAACCTCATGGGGCGACGCAGCATAATAATGCAAACCCAGAATGGAAGTTTGACGCCCGACGACTTCGAACGGCATTGCGCACACCAGCATCCGAAGCTGGTCTTCCTGATGCCTTCACTGCACAATCCGACCGCGACCACCATGCCGGAGGAACACCGCCGCGAGATCGTTGAGATCGCCCGGCGTTACAATGTCTGGATCATCGAGGACGAGATCTACGGCTCGGTATTGACGCATGACTACGTCAAAATCGCCGAACTCGCGCCGGAGCGGACATTCCACATTGGCGGTCTGTCCAAATCTGTAGCGGCGGGCGTGCGCGGCGGGTGGGTCGCCTGCCCTCCCCATCTTGCGCCACGCGTTCTCACCGCCCACAAGATGGTCACGGGCGGCCTCCCCTTCGTCATGTCGGAACTGGCCGCGCAACTGGTAAATTCCGGCGAGGCCGACACGATCCGCGCCAAGGTCCGGGCAGAGGTTTCAGCGCGCGAGGCGATCGCCCGATCGGTATTTGCCGGCATGGATTTCGTTTCGCAGTCCCTGTCACCGTTTCTGTGGATGAAGCTGCCGGACCCCTGGCTTTCAGGCACGTTCAAAAGTGCAGCGCTCAATGAAGGCGTGCTGATTGACGACGAAGACGAGTTCAAGCCAGGCCGCACCGACAAAGTGTTTCACCGCGTGCGCCTCGGCCTGACCGTGCCCACGACACGGCAAGAAGTGACGCAGGGGTTCACGATCCTGCGCCGGCTGATGGAAACTGACAATGCGAGTTATGATAGCTATTCGTGACTTTGGTTGACTGGACAAAATGGCGTTTGACAAAATGGGCCGCGCTCGGATGGCGCAGGTGAAGAGTTTATTATTGCCAACATTAATTTTATGCTTTTTTTGATATTAGGTGATTTTGATGAGATAGAGGTTCTCAATGAAGCCGTCTGTCAAGCATTTGCGCGGAAGCTCTGGGAAATGCGCCCAAGCGCAGGTGGGAACGATGGTCGAGCTCTTTGTGTAACCGCCAAAGGCTCCAGGATTATCATCGTGGCGGCATTTATGAAGAAGGGCCAAAAAACACCTGGCTTGATCTGGCAGAAGAAACAGCAAAAGGCGTGATCTGATGACCATTTCCGTCCAAACACTGAAAGAGCGCTGGAGCCGTGACCCAGCATTTCGCAAGGCTTACGACAAGGTAAGTCCTGAAATGGAAATTGCTTTTGCAATTGCCGAAGCACGTCACCGCGCAAAACTCACTCAGGCACAGCTGGCAGAAAAAATCGGCTCTTCCCAAGCGATGGTGGCCCGCTGGGAACGTGGGACAACTATGCCTTCAAAAAAATCACTAGCAAAGGTAGCGCAGGCGACGGGTTCGCGCCTGCGCGTGCAGCTGGAAGCGGATTAACCCCTCGGTCCTCACCCCTTGCCAAGATAAGGAATCGTTCCCGCGATATCGGTATCGTCGATGAGCTGGAAACGGCTTTCGCTGCCGTCCTGGCGAGCCTTGGCGAAACGGTCGTATTCCGGGTCGTTGGCGAAGGCCTCAGCTGCTGCCGCTGAAGGAAACTGCAAAATGGCGATGAGGGTAGTATCGAGCGGCTTGCCCTCAAGCACCTTAATATTGCCGCTACGTGCGAGATATTTACCACCATGCTTATGGACAATGCCATGCACTGCAGCAGCATATTCCGGAACCCATCTGTCATCCGTTACCTTGACGTCTGCGATGAGGTAAGCCGTCATTGTTCTATCTCCCTATGTCAGGTCGTCTGACCTGCGCTACCGGTGACCCGATGACAGTTTCACACGGGAAGGCCGGCAACTCCAGTTCAAGAACTGTACCGGGCAGACCCGTTCACCTCAAATCGCGGTAAAGCCGTTATCGACGAACAGGTGCGTGCCGGTGATGAAGCTCGCCTCATCGCTTGCCAGGAACAGTGCGGCACGGGCAACCTCCTCCGGTTCGCCGATTCGTCCCTGCGCCGCAGTCATGGCCTCCTCCGAGACGTCCACTCCCATCTTCTGTAGTTCATCGACCTCGCGCAGACCGTGCGGCGTCCTGATGAAGCCCGGGCAAACCGCATTGCAGCGGATATTGCGATCGCGGAATTCCACGGCAATCGCTCGAGCGAACATGTGGCAGGCGCCCTTGGTGGTATCATAGAGAACTTCCATTGGCGTCGCCGCAACCGCGGAAATGGACGAGGTACAGACGATCGAGCCGCCGCCGGCCTCGAGCATGTGCGGGATGACGGCGCGGGTCATCAGATACATGGAGCGCACATTGACCGCGTGCAGCCACTCCCATTCTTCGAGTGTCGTTTCGAGAAACGGCTTGATGACGATGGTGCCCGCATGGTTGAACAGCACGGTGATGCTGCCGAATTTCTGCGCGACACCTGCGACAGCCTTTTGCACTTGAGCCTCATCGGAAACATCGGCAACGAAATAGGCTGCCTCCCCGCCAGCAGCCGTGATCTCGGCAACCGTCGCAGCCGAGGCCTGTTCGTTGCGATCGATGATCGCGACTTTGGCGCCCTCCGCCGCGAAAAGCTTCGATGCCGCTCCGCCCATGCCGGTCGCTCCGCCGGAAATGATTGCTACCTTGCCCGCCAGTCTGCCCGTCATCTTGATCCCCTCCGCAGGAAACGGTGTCCGAAAGCAAAACCTTATGCCCCGCATATGCACCGGACAAGGGTCGCGTGACGGCTCCGCAGTCCTCTTTGTTGATTCCGCCCGTTTTTCCTGTCGCCTCGCAGCAGAACCGGTTCCATTTGGAAATTCTTTGCTCTAAAGAGAGGCAAAAGCCGCCCTCTCGCACGGATGCTCCAGAACCCATGACCAAAGCCGATACCCGCCCGATCACACCGGAACTCGTTGCTTCGCACGGGCTGAAGCCGGACGAATATCAACGCATCCTCGATCTGATCGGGCGCGAGCCGAGCTTTACCGAGCTTGGCATCTTCTCCGCCATGTGGAACGAGCACTGCTCGTACAAATCTTCGAAGAAGTGGTTGCGGACGCTGCCGACAACTGGTCCGCAGGTTATTCAGGGTCCGGGTGAGAATGCCGGCGTCGTTGATATTGGCGATGGTGATTGCGTGGTCTTCAAGATGGAGAGCCACAACCACCCGTCCTATATCGAACCCTATCAGGGTGCTGCGACCGGCGTCGGCGGGATCCTGCGCGACGTGTTTACGATGGGTGCACGGCCGATTGCGGCGATGAACGCGCTGCGCTTTGGCGAGCCGGCGCATCCGAAGACACGTCATCTCGTTTCCGGTGTCGTCGAAGGCGTTGGCGGCTACGGCAATTCGTTCGGCGTACCGACGGTCGGTGGCGAAGTGAATTTCGACGCGCGCTATAATGGCAATATTCTCGTCAATGCCTTTGCTGCCGGCCTTGCCAAGACGAACGCGATCTTCCTGTCGCAAGCCAAGGGCGTTGGCCTCCCCGTCGTGTATCTCGGTGCCAAGACCGGCCGCGACGGCGTTGGCGGTGCGACCATGGCATCGGCGGAATTCGACGAAACAATCGACGAAAAGCGCCCGACCGTTCAGGTCGGTGATCCCTTCACCGAAAAATGCCTGCTCGAGGCCTCGCTCGAACTGATGGCGTCCGGCGCCGTCATCGCCATCCAGGATATGGGTGCCGCCGGCCTCACCTGCTCGGCGGTGGAAATGGGTGCCAAGGGCAATCTCGGCATCGAACTCAACCTCGACAGCGTGCCGGTCCGCGAAGAGCGCATGACCGCCTATGAGATGATGCTGTCCGAGAGCCAGGAGCGCATGCTCATGGTGCTGCGTCCTGAAAAGGAAGAAGAGGCCGAGGCCATCTTCCGGAAATGGGGCCTGGATTTCGCCATTGTCGGCTACACCACCGACGATCTGCGTTTCCGCGTGCTGCATGACGGCGAGGAAGTCGCCAATCTGCCGATCAAGGATCTCGGCGACCAGGCGCCGGAATATGACCGTCCATGGATGGAGCCGGGCAAGCATGCGCCGCTCCCTGCGGCCAATGTGCCGGAAGTCGCAGACTATGGCGCGGCTCTCCTGCAGATGATCGGCTCGCCCGATCTCTCCTCGCGCCGCTGGGTCTACGAGCAATACGACACGCTGATCCAGGGCAATTCCCTGCAGGTTCCCGGCGGCGATGCGGGTGTTGTGCGTGTCGAGGGCCATCGCAGCAAGGCGCTGGCCTTTTCCTCCGACGTTACACCGCGCTATTGCGAGGCCGATCCTTACGAAGGTGGCAAGCAGGCCGTCGCCGAATGCTGGCGCAACCTGACCGCCGTTGGCGCCGAGCCGCTGGCTGCAACCGACAATCTCAATTTCGGCAATCCGGAGCGGCCCGAAATCATGGGCCAGCTGGTCAAGGCTGTTGGCGGTATCGGCGATGCCTGCCGCGCGCTGGCCTTCCCCATCGTTTCCGGCAACGTCTCGCTCTACAACGAGACCAATGGCCAGGCGATCCTGCCGACGCCGACGATTGCGGGCGTGGGCCTCATCCCCGACTGGACAAAGACCGCAAAAATCGGCGGCATGCGCGATGGCGATGTGCTTATCCTGCTCGGCGGTGATGGTAGCCATCTTGGCCAGTCGATTTACCTGCGCGACCTGCATGGCCGTGCCGATGGCCCAGCGCCTGCCGTGGATCTAAATGCTGAGTGGCGCAACGGCAATTTCGTCCGCTCCGCCATCCGCAACGGCCAGGTGACGGCGTGCCACGATCTGTCCGATGGCGGCCTTGCCATTGCGCTCAGCGAAATGTGCATGGCTTCGGCCAAGGGCGCGAGCGTCGAAATCGGCGAAACCCACCCGCACGCTTTGCTCTTCGGTGAAGACCAGGCGCGCTATCTGGTCGCCGCCTCGCCGGAAATGGCCAATATCATTACGCTGAATGCAGAAGGCTGCGGTGTTCCGTTCCGCAAGCTCGCAACAGTTGGCGGCAATGCATTGACGATCGGGCGTCTACTCTCCATATCTGTAGCAGACCTGACAAAAGCACACGAATCGTGGTTCCCTGACTATATGAGCGGTCGGGCCGACGATAAAAACCAGGCCGCCTGAGGAGAAAACGAGATGGCAATGGACGCGCGCGATATCGAAAAAATGATTCGAGACGCCATTCCGGACGCAAAGGTCACGATCCGCGATCTGGCGGGCGACGGCGACCATTATGCCGCCGAAGTTGTCGCAGAAAGCTTTCGCGGCAAGTCACGCGTGCAGCAACACCAGATGGTCTATGATGCGCTGAAGGGCAACATGGGCGGCGTTCTGCATGCGCTCGCCCTGCAGACCAGCGCGCCGGAGTGATGCCTCGCGCGAGTTTGACTTGCGTTCACGCGCCCATCGTGCTTTTTCTGGGCAAAGAGTTGAGGTAAAATGACCTCGAACGCATTTTTTGGCTGCGATTCCTCCCCCCGCAGCTGCGAAAGGACCCGAAATGAGCGGTATCAACGAATTCATCGCCAATGAAGTCAAGAGCAACGACGTCGTTCTCTTCATGAAGGGCACCCCCGGTTTTCCGCAATGCGGCTTTTCCGGGCAGGTCGTGCAGATACTCGATTACATCGGCGTCGACTACAAGGGCGTAAACGTCCTGTCTTCCAACGAACTGCGCCAGGGCATCAAGGATTACTCGAACTGGCCGACCATCCCGCAGCTTTACGTGAAGGGTGAATTTGTCGGCGGATGCGATATCATCCGAGAGATGTTCCAGGCGGGCGAGTTGCAAACCCTCCTGAGCGAAAAGGGCGTCGCCATCAAGGCCGCCTGATTACGCAATAATTTCAATTGATTCCGGGGAAATCCGGAATCTTCATATCAAAGGCGTCGGCCGTTCCGACGCCTTTGTCTTTGTTTGTTATTCGCAGGTTTGATCATGGATGCCTCCACGAATACCTCGGCTGCTCCTCGTCTGAAGGGGATGGGCAAGGTTGAATTTATTGCGATGATGGCGATGCTGATGGCGATCAACGCCCTCGCTATCGACATCATGCTTCCGGGATTGCAACAGATCGGCGCCAGCCTTGGCGTGACCAGCGAGAACCACCGGCAATATGTGATCTCGGCCTATCTGATGGGTTTTGCGATTTCGCAGCTGCTCTACGGCCCGCTTTCCGATCGCTTCGGCCGCCGGGTCCCGATGTTCACCGGATTGATCGTCTACATCGTCTCAGCCATTGCCTGCGTCTTCGTTCCGAGCTTTACGTCGCTCCTGTTGTTCCGGCTGCTCCAGGGCATCGGCTCTGCGGCAACGCGCGTGATCACCATCTCCATCGTCCGCGACGTTTACGGCGGCCGGATGATGGCCGAAGTCATGTCGCTCATCATGATGGTGTTCATGATCGTACCGGTGATCGCGCCGGGCACGGGCCAGACAGTCATGCTGTTCGGCAACTGGCACCTGATCTTCATCTTCATGGCGGCCATCGCCAGCGCCGTGCTCGTCTGGGTCTATATCCGTCTGCCCGAAACATTGGATCCCGCCGATGTGAGACCCTTCACGCTGAAATCGGTGGCGCGGGGCTTCCAGATCGTCCTCACCAACCGCGTGGCTCTCTGTTACACACTGGCGAACTCGTTCATCTTCGGTGCCCTTTTCGGCTTCATCAATTCAGCGCAGCAGATCTATATCGGCATTTATGATCTCGGCGTCTGGTTCCCCGTCGCGTTTTCCGCAGTGGCGGTAATGATGGCGTTCTCGTCGTTCGTGAATTCGCGTTTCGTCGGACGTTTCGGCATGCGCCGCCTGTCACATGGCGCGCTCCTCGCGTTTATGAGCATCAACGGGTTGTGGCTGCTCCTGACGCTGTTCGGACCGCATCCAACGCCCTTTGTGCTCTATATGCTGTTCTTTGCCGCGGCGATGTTCCAGTTCGGCTGGATCGGCTCGAACTTCAACTCCCTGGCGATGGAACCGCTCGGCCATGTGGCCGGCACGGCATCGTCCGTTCTCGGATTCATGAGCACGGCAGGTGGCGGAGCTATCGGTGCATTGATCGGTCAGGCCTATGACGGAACGACGCTGCCCCTGGTTGCGGCCTTCTTCGTGCTGTCGCTCATCGGCCTGATTTTCGTGCTGATCGCCGAGCGGGGGAAATTGTTCCAGCCGCACAACAAGCCGGTTTGAGCGGAATACAAGCTGTTCTGCTAATGACGGGCTGGCAGAATAGTACGACGAGCATGCAGCTCTTAATCTTTCCATTTGGGAGAGATCAAGCGTTGCATAAGTGCTCATGCTTCTCAATTAAACTTTAGTGCTGCATGTAGGGTCACCGAGCTGTAACCAACCCGGCAAAATCGAAGATCTTGCGGTCGAGCAGATGGCTCGGACGCGTGTTGGCGAGCGCGCGGATCATCGTCTCCTTGCGGCCCGGCATGCGCTTTTCGATGTCGGCCAGCATGGCCTTCAT
>NZ_JBBNAN010000302.1:0-6751 GCF_037994405.1 Phyllobacterium sp. | reverse complement strand
ACATCACCGCCGCCACGGGCGAGGAATTCGCGCTCAAGGACGCAGCCAAAGCCCATATTGAACTCGAGGCTGGACGCAGCGCCGGAAGCCTGCTGCTTATCCCTTAGATTAGTACCAACGTGCGCGTTGGCTGACACCTTCCACTGTTTAGAAGCCGCCCTTGCTCGAGGACGACAACGTCGTCGAAGCGCCGCGTAAGCCATCTAGCGCATCCTCGCTGACTTGGCGTTTTGTGGCCATTGCGTAGAGGCAGACGAAGTTGCGCACTCAAAGGTCAAGGCCGGGGGCATTTCTCACGCACTTCTCTTTGCATCAACCCGTCGGCGGCAGGCCGAAGGCCGCAAACAGGCTCGCGCCCAGCGGCGGGGCATAGAGGACGACTTCGCCGACCTGTTCGCTACCTGCCAAGACATGCAAGGAATGCGGCAGATAAGGCGCGTCGTCGCGGCGGGTGTAAACGGCCGCCGCCGGCTGCCCGTTGGCGACGACGGCCACGGCGCGGAAGCCGTCATAGCGCGGCCAGACGCCGGTCATAAAGCGCGCCACCTCGTCGCGGCCGGTGAATGTGCGGCGCCACGGCGGCATGGTTAGGACGATATCCCTGTGCAACAGGCCGATCAGCGCACCAACGTCGCCCGCGTTCCAAGCGTCGACATAGGCCTGTACCAGGGTGTCGTCCGCCGCCGCGACATCCTGCGGCGGCAGGGCGGTCCGCGCCCGTTGCAGGGCGCTGCGCGCCGCCGCCACGCTGATGCCGAGCGCGGCCGCCGCCTCCGCCGCCGTCATGCCCACGCCGTCGTGCAGCAGCAGCACGGCGCGGGCGCGCGGCGACAGTGCGTGCAGCAGCGAGATGAAGGCCAGCCGGATGTCCTGCCCGCGTTCAGGGCCGGACGGCGGAACCCCGCCCGGCCACGGTTCGACCCACGGCCCCGTCCCCGGCTCGACCTCATCAAGGCTGGGGCCGAACAAGGTTTGCCGCCGCCGGCGGGTGCGCAGGGCGTCAAGGCAGACGCGGGTGGCGATGCTGTAAAGCCACGGCCGCCCCGCCGCCCCCTCGCGCAAGCTGTCGAATTCGCGCCAACCGCGCAGCAGCGTCTCCTGGACACAGTCCTCGGCATCCTGCACGCCGCCCATCATGCGATAGCAATGGCGCTTCAGCTCGCTGCGCATGGCACCGGCCAGGGCGGAAAAGGCGCCTGACGTATCGGGAACGGCGATCGAAGTCTTCATTCGCATCAGCTTAGCGCCGCCACCCCATCGGAGGAAACGATAAAATTGCCGCCCGGCGGCGCCTCCCCGATCAGGTCGAGTAGCGCGTCGGCGACTTGCAGCGGCGTCTGCCCCAGCCCCATTGCCTCGAGGAAGGCGGCTTCGCTGGTGCCGTTATAGGCGGCATAGCCCTTGACCGCGGCCGCGCCGATGTCCGTCTGCGGCATGAGGCGCGCCGGGGCCAGCGACAGGAACCGCAGGTCGAGGCCGGCACGGTCGGCCGCCTTTTGGGCATAGCCGGTCATGAAGATCTGCATCTGTTTGGCGCCGGCATAGCCGCCGGAAATCGGCGAGCCCTGGCGCACGGCGCCGCTGGTGATCGTGACGACGGTAGCGCCCGGCGGCAGGGGGCGCTTCAGCGCCGCCTGCAGGAAATGGAAGCTCATGCGCACATCGTTGTTCCAGTTGCCGCTGAACTCCACCCAGTCGACCTCGGGAAAGGGGCGGCATGGCGGCATGGCGCCGCCGCACAGGATCAGGATGCGCGGCGCCTGGACGGCGAACACGCGGTCCGGCGCGTCGGGCGCCGACGCGTCGCACGCCAGCACCGCCACGCCTGGCAGGTCGCGCGCCACGGCGTCGAGGCCGGCCTGCCCCCGCGCCACAACCAGCACCTGCGCGCCGAGACGATGAAAGGTTTCGGCCAGGACGCGGCCGAGACCGCGGCTGGCGCCGATGAGGGTGACGGGGGTATGGGACAAATCGGCCATTGCGGGGGTTCCTCCATGATAGTGACGTGGAGTAGGACGTCCCGGCGCCCGGTAATGCATCGCGCTGGCAGAAATTATTTTCAGCGCATGCGCTTTTTGACGCGTCGACTGGAAACGCATGCCCGGCGCTGCAGGCTGTCCGGGCGCGACGACGGGCAGCCTGACCAGCAAGGCGCGTTAGCCGCGATAATGGTCGGCGTTGAAGAAGATATCCGGCGCCGCTGCGATCAGCAGTTCCTTTGGTCTCAAAGCGGCACCTCACCGCCAGCACCTCGGTGTGGGTAAGGTGCGCCTTATCCTGGAGCCAACAGAGATGGTACAATCGGCCATCGGCAAACGCGCAACCATCCTGGCGGTTGCTTGGTCATCCGCTACAAAGGCGACGACCAACCATACCGAACCTTCGACAAGATCCGCCAAGTGAAGCAAATGGCGATCGTCGAAAACAAACGCCGTCTTCTGCCCTTTTGTGAACTTCGTTCGAATTCTCCTCACCCCGTAACCGGGTGCATTATTGGAAAATTCCAGTTGAGAATCGACTGATCTGGCGGGAGCAGGTCAGGCCGCACCAGTCCGTGATCAAGCTTTGGCCGGAAAAGCTGGCAAAGCGCTTCAAAGGGGCGCTTGCGGTCTTGCGCCTGTGCTTCAAACAATGACACAGCCCCGAACCTCGGTCGATGCGGCCACAAAAGTAATCGCGTTAGGCCGGAACAAGCCATTTGCTATGAACCCAACCCGTCTTGTCCTCAGCCCCGGCGGCATTGAGCGTCGTGACTTCGAACCAGACACCATCGCTGCCCATCGGTATGACCTTCGTCCCGTCGGCGAGCAGCGTGATCGCCGCAAAGGATATCCCGGGTCCCGTCCTGAGGTTGAGTCCAGTAGCCGATTGCACCTTCATAGCCGTCCCCGTCGCCTCGGCACGGCCGAAGACCTTTGCCTTGAACAAACTCATCGGGAAGGCGGGACCCGGATCCTGCTTGCGGATCGGAGCGATGTCATCGTGGCCGAGAATATTGGCCTCTGGGATGGCGTAGCGGCTGACGATCGCGGCCGCCGCTGCGATCGCCGCCTCGAGCTGGTCCTCGTCGAATACCTCCCAGGCATGTGTGACTTGTGGTTCGAAATTCTTGTGCCTGGCCATGATCACGCGATTGTCAGGCACGCTGCTACCGGCCCAGGACTTCCAGTTTCCCGACCCGCCATGCAACAGGCCCCAATTGACGATTTCGATGCCGACGGAATGGGAATTGAGGCCATTGATGCCTTTCCAAGAGGATCGGCCCGCGTGCCAGGCCGTCTGGTCGAAAGTCGCCATTTGAGTCGTTGCGCCATTGTGTCCGATCACCAATTGCGCCGAAGCCTGGGCGGCCGGATTCCTGAACCAGGAAATCGCCCCATCGGCGGTAGCACCCGCGGTGTAGTGAATGATCAGGTACTCTGGCTGCCCGCCTGCAAGCGGCCCGCCCTGGTTGGGCGTGCGGACGAACGGAACCAACTGCCCAGCGTCGTTGACAAGCCGATGCCTATTATCGACCTTCATAATTGCCTCCTTCGAGTTAGACAGTTGTGCAAAGGGACCGGCAAGACGTTTGCGAACTATGTCGAGGCCGGATCTCCGCGAAAGCACAACCCATGGGAATCGTTTGCGAACGCTAAAATCTTTGAGAAGTGCAACTCTTCATAAACATAAATTATAGTTATTGTTGCATTGCTGTTACTCGGGTTTTTTTCGCAACGACATTATATCTGTGAATATACCCATAAAACATTTCATCTATCAATACGCCAAATCGTGTGTAATCCAATTAGGTATATTTAATTTCGTTGATCTCAACTCAGAGATGAAGCTTATTAAGTCGCAGATACAAGATATCTACGATCACGATCGGATGTTTTTAGCAATAATACTTCATCCAATATTGCTACATTGTCGACTGCCAATTGTCATTCGATGTCCAGTCGAGGTGAATTTTCGCCATGGCGAAGACGGGGCGATCAGCGATGGCAAATCAAGAAATCGGTTGCAAAGAACGTCCAAGGGCTGCACTGGCAAATCGCAATTGATCGTGCTTATGGCCGCCTGGCGGTTTTCGGCACTTAGAAGATCAACGCGGTCGCACGTCCGACAGGTTCGGTTGCGGCAGGCTGAGTATCGTTTTGCCTTGGCCGTATACGGCGTCGGCAATGTGCGCATGACCTTCAGCCGTTGGATGGAACGGCCCGCCGAGACAGGCCTCGACGAGGTCGATGAGCCCCCATCTATCCGGGGGCGGTGGCGCGCCCTTTGCTCGGTACTGAACGAACAGACAGATGTCGTTGAGCGTGCGGAACCAGCGCTCCCGGGGGGCATAGGCGCGGGTATCGCGCGCCGGCCTGAAGTCACCCTCGCGATTGGCGGAAAATGGTTCGAAGTCGGACCAACGGTCCCGCTGATTTTTGACAGAATGATAATAGGGCAACATCAGGTTTTCGGCAGCAGACACATTTTCGCCGGCACGCTTTTGCGCGCAAATTCCGTGCTTCGAAAACGCTACCCGGTGCGCGTCAACGAAATACCAGTTGCCAGCCTGCGCTGCCTCCCGTGTGGCCGGGTAAAGCGTATTGTTGGCGAACTGGCTCACCGGGCGCAGTGTCGGCACATCGATGGCCAATACACCGCCGACGTTGAACCCTTCGAGCCGCTCGCGTGGATCAGCTTCGCCGCACAGCCTGCCGTCCTCGTTGAACTCCACCTTGGGGAAGGCTGTCAGGATGATATTTGGCTTCCCGTCCGCATTCGCCCGGACCGGGATTGGGGCGATTGCCTGGCGCAATGCCGCAAAGCGCGCCGGCAATTCTCGCGCCCTCTGCTCTGCTTTGGCGACGTCATGGGCCTTGACCACTCGCGCGACTCCCCGGACGACATCTGTCAACAGCCCCTTGGCGCGAAGCTCTGTGTTGAAATCGGCATAAGGCGGTCTTTGCTTGGTAAGGACGTCGACGATCAGTGGCGTAAAGCCAACATCATTACCGCCAATCGAGATGATCAGAAGATCGATCGGGCGGAGAAACCGGCCAGCCGGGCAGTTCAGCAGGGAAACACTTCGCAGCGCATGTCCACGGGGATCTGTAATTGGCTCCGAAAGCCTGATGGTTCGCCTTGCGGGATGCCGCGTCAGATCATCCCGGCAAAGCTCAATCATGACGCGATCGATCTGCGGCATGTTCCGGCGTTGCAGCCCGCCCCCTCGGAAATAGGACGCTTCCACTTCCTCCACCCCGGCATAGGGCAGAAGCAGCCCCTCGGTTATTTCCGCGCCGGAACAGGCGAAACCAAGGAACGTGACAGCGCTGTGTTTCGGATCGGCAAGAGCCACCTGCAGGGCTGTGCGCAGATGATAGCTATAGGCCGATCGATGGCATTTGCGGTCAAGCCACCCGGCCGGCCCATTCTGCGCCCTCACCGGTAGCGAGTATGCCTTGTTCGAGCGCAGCGCCTGACTTGCCGGATCGTAGACGAAGGAAATGTTCAGGTTCCTGCGGTGCGAGAATGGATCAATTTCGACTGGCGAATCCGGATTGCCCTCGCCCGACGAAAAGCTGTCGCCAATGCCGACGATCAGACGGTCGCGGACCCAGACGGATGGCTGCGTCAGCCTTGTCCCATCGGGCAATGTCACCGAAACATCGACACCACGGTCGGCTTCGGGAATATCCGGTTCAAAGGGAATACGAGCGTTTACCTCCTCGCGGCACGGTTTTTCGGTCTGCGCGGCGAGACTGCCGCGGCCGGCCACGAAGATCGCCCTGGCCGCCTCCCAGCGGCACATCCCCTGCGGTGCATCCACAACGCCAAACAGGACGCCATGGGTTTGCGGCCGCACATAGTCGGTTCTCAATGCCGTTCCGAACGTATCGCTGGCGCAGGACGAGTGCCATTGCTGATGGCTGTCCCAGCATGTGGCGCGACGTCGGTTGATGTGATGGGCCCAGCCCCGCTCCGGCCGTCCGGCCCGCCGCGGATCCGAATACAGGTTCGCGTCCTGCTTATACCATTCGCGCAGCCACCTCGGATCATTGACAAGCCGCTCGAGATCGGAAACCGCCGCAGCGCTCAATGCGCCGCCGTTCGCAGCCATGACCTCTGCCATGGCTTCACGATGCATGTCGAAGTCTTTGGTCTCGGTGAAATAGCGGAACGGGTGTTCAACACGCCAGTCTATCGCCGGCGCAGCCTGGGCTGCCGAGCCGACCACGAAGAACAGGAAAGCTGCAACAGGACGAAACATGATCCCCCCGGATACAGTTCTGACCTCAGGCCCGTACCTCGCAAGCCCCTGACCACCTTCAACGCGAATAAAGTCGTTCTTGAATTCGAGCGAAACCTCTCGCGACAACTTATAATTGTACCGCTTGAGTGCCGAAGCAATACACCCAGATGGGCTAACCTGCCGGCAGGGATATCGAAGATGGTGTTTTCTCGAAAACCGATGCGTCGCGGACGTCAGAGACCGATGTCTTCGTGGCGTTCTTCAGGGTGCGATACTGGGCATCACTGATTTCTGTCGCGAGAAACCTGGAATCTGTATCGATAGATGAACCTGACAAAAAAGGCTGGACATAAGGCCCAGCCTTTCTGCCGTTCGAGATCAATCGCGCTAGTCGCCAGCGCGATTGATCAGCCGGCGCTCAATTGATCGGCCGACATTTTGCCCGATCTCTTGTCCCGCACCATTTCATAGGAAATTTTCTGGCCGTCATTGAGGCCGCGCAGTCCCGCCCGCTCTACG
>NZ_JBBNAN010000301.1:0-17741 GCF_037994405.1 Phyllobacterium sp. | reverse complement strand
CTGTTTCAGCTTCAATCTGGTTGACCGCGCTTTTCACGGCTTCAAGGTCCGTCACATCGAAATTCGAACCATGTGCATTATACCCGCCAGCCGCCAGCTCCGCGACCGCTGTATCGACCTTGGTTTGATCCCGGCCGTTGATGATCACAGTGGCACCGTGTGCTGCCAGGCCCTTTGCCAAGGCGAAACCAATTCCCTGACTCGACCCGGTAACAAGGGCGATCTTTCCTTCGAGACTGAACAGCGAATTGGGCATAGTCGGCGCTTCTCCGTGACGTTATCGCATCATAGCTACCATGCTGCGGTAAAGATGATTACCAACTGTTGCAACCTAGGAACGTTGCGTTCTGTGGAAAGTAAAAATGTCATCCTGATTCCGGCGGCATCGCATGGTCCCCTACCAAATCACTCAGAGGATCGAATCATGCGTCCCAAGCGCTGCAACAACGCGTTTTTTCAACAATATTGGCCCTAAGCGGTCAGAACCAAACAGGTATGTTACTGTAACGTACTTACATGCTTTGAGGCGAACGCGCATGAATGAGTGTGGCGGCAGGGGAAATGCTCACTAAGGTTAAGCCGAGTATCTGCTCTCACATGATCCATTTCATTCGAGGGCTGGGCGGCAATCCTTAAGTTGAAGTTGCACGGCCCCGACATACGACTTGCGCATGCATGAATCCAACGATCATATTCGGCGAGAAACGTTATACGACAAGAGTTTTTTGCGCATTGTTAACGTGTCGCACGTGCGGATAAGCACGTTGAAAGCGGCCAGGGGGCAAGGCCAATTGGCAGATTAGACATTTCGCCAGTGTCGCGTCCGTCGCGAGCGTGGATTTGCCCACAGGTCTTGGACAAGGCGGCCGCTGTTTTGAAACATTCGGAGTGACGGCGAACCAACTACAGTCGAGGAGGATCAAGACCATGCAAGGGAAATTGGAATTTCTGACAATAGCAGTCGCGCTCTCCTTCTTGGCGATCGGGAGCGCTTCGGCGCAGGACAAGTCGAATGCCATCAAGGCACCGGCGACAAAGACCATCGGATCCGGCAAGTCGCAGGTTGAACCCGCGCTGATCGTTCTCAACTCGAAGGGTGCCAGCATGAAGGACGGAAAGCTGGTCCTCACCGGAATTTCACCCAATGCGATCATGTTCGCTGACCGCCCCGTTAGGGCAGCAGGGCACGTCCTCACGGCTCATCTTCTGGAAGAGTGGGCGACCGGCAAAGACAGCTTCGCCGCTGATCCGCCCAACGCCACGGTTTCCGTCCTTAAGAAGGACGGAAGTGACGTCGTTGACGCCGTCGTTACCTTGAGTGCTCCCAAGATGGAGCAAGACAATCTGAGCTTCGATGTGGAGGTGCTGGAAGGGAGCCTTGAGGGTGGTGACGGACCGGCATCGACGTTCGTCGACATCATCGGAATGCCATTCACCCCGCGTTCGTTTGCCGGCGTCGCCCGCCGCACCGCGTTTCGAGGAGCATGGTATGGAGGAGCAGTCGCCGGAGCCGCCATGGCAGCGCCGTACTATTATCCGCGACCTGTCTGTGGCTATTACCCTTATCCGCCGTGCTACTGACGCGGGTTTCTAGCAAAATCAGCGACTGACTACCCAAGACGCAAAGCCGTTGAGGACACTAGCTGTCTGGTTGCGGAACGTCATTGGGATGAGGTAGGATGGGCTATTGCTGAAAATGCGTGGCGTTTCGAAACCAGACAGCTAAGCGAACCAGGGTTCCACTGCTGAAGTTTCGCACTTCTTTGCGCATTACTTGCCTCGCGGAAGCAGCTGCGAAAACCAAGAGAAGTGAACATCGATAAGGAACGACACTGCCGGAAGCACCAGTTTGCGCGATTTGCTGCGGCGTGCACGCGCTTTGTCATGCGCTGCCAGCGCTCGATCTTGCGACGCTCGTCAAGGGTGATTTGAGAGTAGGTGCGCCGAAGCGCTGCGGACAATGTGCACGTCCACGATGGTGCTTTAAGAAAGTGCAGGTCCTGCCGTCGCTCGATATCAACTGGGTTTTGCCTTGCCAATCCGGTCTTCGGCAATCCAGCGCGCAGCAAGCACTAGAGCTCCCATGCTGAATTCCTTTCCGTGATTGACAATCATCTCCTCGGACAATTTGGCGAGTCGGTCAAAGAAGTCGTCCTTGCTCTTTTCCTCAGCGGTCAGTTCGGTTTGCATACTATCCTCCATATCATTGTTTCCTAAGTATTTTATTTGAATAATTGAACAGGAAATGTGACGATTGCTGCATTCCCGTCGGCATCTCCCGCGGCCAGATGCTTGCCATCGGCAGACCAGGTGAGGGCGGTTACCGCTGCACCCGAGGGTCTTACCAAAAGCTGGTCAGGTGCGCCGATCCGCGAGACAACGATCTGGCCATTGGCGTAGCCTGCGGCGACGAGATTATTCGTCGGGTGGGCCGCTACAGCTTCGACCACAACAAAGCCGGCACGACCTGTTGCCAAGGCCCCGGAAGTATTCCCGTCGAGCGGCGGCGACGCCATTGACCAAGCGGCGATACGGAAGGCACCGGAGGCTACAAGTGCGTTAGCGGACGTGCTCCACGCTACAGTAGATACAGGGCCGGGGAAGTCAGTCACGATGCTGGATCGATCTTCGGCAACGTCGACCAAACAGAAACCGCCGGATTGAAGGCCGCACGCCAGCCAACTGTCGTCATCACTCCATTGAACGGAAGCAGGAACCGAGGGGAGGAAAAATTCGCGCCGAGAAGTAACGGGATCATCGAGCCGCGACATGGACAGTCGGTCGGCGGCCGCCAACGCGATCCAGTTGCCCTCCTTGGAGAGCGAAACGATTTTAAGGCGGGAGTTCTCGACGTTCCTGTGCTTGAGAGCGTCAGCACCAATTCGTTTGAGATACACATGATCTCTATCAACCGCTGCCGTCATCCCGGTTCGCATGCAATGATCGACCGAAACGACAGGATTGGTGGTCTTCATTATCGTTTCTGCAATCGCACCAGCGTGAGTCAGGCGGATCACATCGCCTTCCTCCGTTCCCAACAGGAAATCGGACCCCATATAGGATGCCAATGCCGCTGCTCGATGTGGCGCTCCAGCCGTAGTGATCAGTGGTGCGGGTTTGTCTCTTCGTGGATGGATCGTTGCCTGACCGACATCGATACTAACCCTTAGTCGGGACTCTGGCGGCTCGCTGTCCGCAATACGAGCGAGCGCGATCGCACCCTCCAGACAGATGATTGCCAGAATTGTGCCATCCCCATTGAAACGCAGCCCGGTGATTGGGGATGGCAGTTGCCAATTACGCCCCAAAAGGTCGAGTAGTGTCAGATCGGGCAAGGTTTGATGGCTCATAATCGTTCTCCTGCTATTTTGGCCCAGCAAGTAGCCGGTCAACCTCCGCCACGTAGCTTTCGACCGCTGTGATGTTTTCGCCGCATTTGGTCCGCATGACCCGAATTGATTCAGCGCTCATCTCAACACCATGCAAATCTCGCACCAGTTTCGCGGTCGCTCCATTTTTGGTGATTTCCAGTTCAAAACGTTGGATATCCATTTCCATACCGGCGAGGGCCTGGGTCAATCTCAACGCTTCTGCATTGAGTGCCGAAAGGTTCGCCACAAGGCTCAAGCGCCGCTGAAGCAAATCGACACGCGCATCTTGATTTGTCATAGCAAATTCCTAAGGTTCCAAGCGGCTGCGGCATGTGGCGCAGGCTGGGACAAGATCATCCTTGCCTCGTGGCGCTCGGCAATGCCGCCAACGAAAGCGGAGCCGCAGCCGTCCAGACTGCTCAGGACGCGCTTGCCGCCCTCGACCCGGAGACTCTGAACGCTCTGATAACTGACGCGCACAAGACTTTGCGGGAGGACCCGGGACGCATTCTCCGAGCCTGGCCCATCGGGGGCGTGGGGCACTGAACCGGTTTTCATTTACGGCCTCGGGGCTTTGGTGGTTCAGGTGTTTTCCAAGCTTCCAGGATGGTCGGAAGTTCGGGTAATTGCGTCCTGAACTGCTTTTCTGCCATATCAATATGGCTTCGGAGTTGATCCCATATATCGACACGGAGCATGGTGTCTCCCCTCAGACGCTCGAGCTCTTCGACACGAATCTGATGTGACAACGAAACCCCGGAAAAGACGAAGTCACGTAGCAGAATAGCATGCCTTTCCACGAAGGCGTGTATCATCGGGTGGCTCGCTTGGGTCACACCTGTGGCAGACAATTCGGCCATTATGAAATCCTGGAAATGACTCTGCAGCCGGTACTGACTCTCCCCCATAAAGCGCATAGCAAAAACCAGATCCCGCTGCATGAGCTTGACCAGATCGGTAGTGATCTCATCGCCCTCATCTCGCAACGGATCAAGTGGACCTGAATATCCATCTTTGCTTGTCATTTTGGTTTCCCGGCAATCTGTGGAGTTCCGAAGTTCGCTGTATAGAAAAAGATAGTATAAGAATTCATATATGTCGAATTTCGTCTATTTTGCAATTGCTAAGTAAAAAATGTTGCACTGGCTAACTGTAAAGTAATATTACATTTGACAATTACGATTGTACAATAATGTTACACTTTATCATTTACAGGCGAATTTCTGCATCGGCCGCCCCAGTTTTGATGCTGAAAAAAACGAATTTTCGACTTGGCACGCCTCTTGCATATCCTTTCGCATAAGAAGCCCGTCGCGCTTAGTGCGATGCTAGAAGAACGAAGGACTCGGGTTCAATGTGATCCCGCCCACCTTTGCCGTGATCCACTTGAATGGCCGGACCTTGGGTCGCGCCTGACTGCGCATCCCTTTGCCATGCCATTCCAACTCTCGCTCGCGGCTCTTAGCGCCGCTCCATGCCGGGATCGATAGGTCTGCGGCGCAAACATGGTGGAGGCTTATGCAATGTCGTCTTTGACGCTCAACAAGATTACCTCGCAACGCGGTATATCCGTGGGCGAGGCAACCAAGAAGATTTCCGACCTCGGTTGGAATCCCACATACGTCCAGGAAGCAATGACGTTTCCGACGGACTACAAAATCACCAAGGCACCGCGCGATCCGATGAAGCAGGTCCTTCGGTCGTATTTTCCGATGCAGGAAGAGAAGGACAACCGCGTCTACGGCGCGCTTGACGCGGCGCTTCGCGGCGACATGTTCCGCAACGTCGAGCCACGCTGGGTGGAGTGGATGAAGCTCTTCCTCGCAATTATTCCTTTCCCGGAAATCTCCGCCGCCCGATCGATGGCGATGGTTGCGCGAATTGCGCCCGGAGAAGACCTGCGTACAGGCTTCACCATGCAAATGGTCGACGAGTTCCGTCATTCGACGATCCAAATGAACCTGAAGAAATGGTACATGGAGAATTACATCGACCCAGCGGGCTTCGACATCACTGAAGAGGCCTTCGGCAAGTGTTACGCCACAACCATCGGCCGCCAGTTCGGGGAAGGCTTCATCACCGGCGACGTGATGACCGCTGCATGCATGTACCTGACTGTGGTAGCGGAGACGGCATTCACCAATACGCTTTTTGTGGCGATGCCCTCGGAAGCCGCCCGCAACGGCGACTACGCGTTGCCGACCGTCTTCCTGTCCGTGCAGTCCGACGAAAGCCGGCACATTGGCAATGGCCACTCACTGTTGATGGCTGCCTTGAAGGAGCCCGAAAACCACCTGCTGCTAGAACGAGATATGCGTTATGCCTTTTGGCAGAACCACGCGATCGTCGATGCCGCCATTGGTACCTTCATTGAGTATGGCACCACCAACCGCGACAAGAACAAGGAATCCTACGCGGAGATGTGGCACCGCTGGATTTTCGAGGACTACTACCGGACCTACATGCTGCCGCTTGAAAAATATGGCATCAAGATCCATCACGATGATGTCCATGAAGCCTGGAACCGCATCACTAAGAAGCACTACGTCCATAAGGTGGCTCAATTTTTCTCGGTTGGTTGGCCGGTGAATTTCTGGCGAATCGAAGCCCAGACCGAGAAGGATTTCGAATGGTTCGAACACAAGTACCCGGGTTGGTATGCAGAGTTTGGCGATTACTGGAAGTGGTACGACAAGCTCAGTCATCGTGGTGAAAAGATCATCACCTTCAACGAAGAGACCGGCTACGTCTATCCGCATCGTTGCTGGAGCTGCTTGGTACCGTGCCTCATTCGCGAGGACATGGTGGTTGATGAGATCGACGGACAACTCCACACATTCGCTCACGAACTCGATCGCTGGACAGCCGTAGAGGCGTTCTCCGACGAGTATCAGGGACGTCCTACGCCTGCGATGGGTCGGTTCAGCGGCAAGCGCGAGTGGGAAACCCTGTACCATGGTTGGGATCTTGCAGACGCAATTAAGGATTTGAACTTCGTTCGGTCCGACGGCAAGACCTTGGTACCGCAGCCACACCTCCGCTTCGACGCCAACGAAATGTGGACTCTCGACGATGTACGCGGCCACACCCTGCAGTCCCCGTTGACGCTGCTACGCGAAATGTCGCCTGCAGATCGGGAGAAGCACCTGGCCGAGTATCGTGCGGGCTTCACCATCAAGCCGTTCAATTGAGGCACTGAACGCGCGGGGGCCACCTGCGGCCTCCGCAACATTCCGGGACAAAGTTGTTCTCCCTTCATTGAGGAGGGCGGACAGGAATTGGGAGGCCTTAGAATGAATGAAGTTCATAAAGTGCGTCTGGAACCGGTTGGTGTCGAGTTCGAGGTCGAGCACGGCGAGACTGTCCTGAACGCCGCGTTTCGCCAAGGCATCGCGTTGCCGCATGGCTGCAAGGAGGGGCAATGCTCCGCCTGCAAGTGCGTGCTGCTCGATGGCGAAGTCGACATGCTCAAATATTCGACTTTCGCACTGAACGATATGGAGAAGGATTCGGGACACATATTGCTGTGCCGATCGATCGCCTACTCCGACATGGAAGTCGAACTTCTTAATTACGACGAGGAGGTTCTGGCGAAATCGATTGCCGTCAAGACTTTCAAGGGCCAGATCTCCCACCTCGAGAGTCTGACCCATGATATTCGCGGGATTGAAATCGAACTTAGCTCCCCGATGAAATTTTGGGCGGGGCAATATGTCGACATCACGGTCACCACGGAAAAAGGGGAGACGATTACGCGCTCGTTCTCCATGGCAAATACGCCGCACGAAGCCCAAAAACTCTCCTTCATCATCAAGAAATACCCGGAAGGAAGGTTTTCCGGAGAACTCGATTCCGGAGGAATCAGGGTTGGAGCCGAGGTCACCGTCGTCGGACCATATGGCACCTGCTTCAGACGCGAAGAGCGGCAAGGACCGCTAGTGCTGGTCGGAGCGGGATCCGGCATGTCGCCGGTGTGGTCGATCCTCAACGATCACGTGAAGAGCGGTGAGAAGCGTCCCGTCTATTTCTTCTATGGAGCCCGGACCTCCACCGATCTCTTTTACTTGGACCGAATCGAGGAACTCGTGAGCAGGTACCCGGACGTCACCTTCATTCCTGTGTTGTCGCATGCCGACGGCAACGGGGCTTGGGAGGGCGAGCGAGGGTTCGTTCATCAAAGCGTCGATGCGAAACTCAAACAACTGGCGATCGATGGCCAGGGGGATGTCTATGCCTGCGGGCCGCCGCCAATGATCGACGCGCTGCAGCCAGTTCTGTTCATGAACGGGTTCGAGGTAGAGCGAATATTTTTCGACAAGTTCACCACCTCGTCGGGCGGCAGCACGCCTGGCCACTGACGTTGAACGAGATTGGACAGCAATACAGCAACTGCAACAAGGGAGAGAATACCATGACAGCTACTTCGAGCTCAGTTGGATCGGGTGCCGCAGGGTCGGCGATCTTCGCCGACTCCGACAGCCGGAAATACCGCTACTTCGATCCGAAAGGTCAACGTGCCACCCACTACGAGGATGTCACCGTCGATGTCCAGCCGGACCCCGAGCGTTATCTGATCCAGAACTGGATCATCTCGTTCGCCGACGGCAAGGGTGCCTATATCAAGGACAACACAGCCGCTCAGAGTTCCAACTGGCACGCCTTCCGCGCGCCGGATCAGGAATGGGAACGCACGCATTACCAGCGCCAGTCGAAGATCGAGACGATGGTACAGAGCGTGATTACCAACGCTCGCAGGGCGCACGCGCCGAAGGCGTTCGACAAGGCCTGGGTCAAGATCCTGCAAGCGCATTTGGGTGCCTGGAAGCATGCTGAATTCGGCCTGGGCACCTCGCTCATGCAGGCGCAGCGTTATGGCTACACGCAAATGATCAACAATGCCACGCTGACCAACTCGTCGTACAAGCTCCGACTTGCCCAGGATATCACATTGTATCTCGCCGAGATCGGTATGGACATTCCTGGCTGGGACGACGAACTCGGTAAGAAGCATTGGCTCGAAGATGGGGTCTGGCAGGGAACGCGTGAAGCCGTCGAGACAATTATGGGCACCTCCGACTATCTGGAGCAGTATTTCGCAATCAACATCGTCTTCGAGCCACTGGTTGGCGAGTTGTTCCGTTCCGGTTTCCTTATGCAGGCGTCGGCGGCCAACCACGACTTCATCACCCCGCCGGTGATTTCCGCAGCAGAAGCGGACTACGAGCGCAATCTCGCCAACGCGATCGATCTGGCTTACCTCCTGGCCAACGACGAAGTCCACGGCCCGGCAAACAGGAAACTCTTCCAGAGCTGGGTCAAAAAGCACGGCGCGCTTGCCGATAAGGCAGCCATCGGCCTCCAGCCGATCTGGTCTATGCCGCATTCCAAGCCCATTTCCTTCACGGACGTCCGCGCCCAATCCGAAGAACGGATCGGGCAGATTCTCGGCGAACTCGGCCTCAAGCGCTAAACCAAGGAGCAATCACCATGTCATCAGCAGCCCGCGATTCTTCGCAGTCCAACATTTTCAAATCGATGAAGGACATCACCTTCGAACAGACGATTTCGCATCAGTGCGGCGTCACTATGAATGACTCCGTCGAGGCGAGGGCGATCGCCGAATTCATGGGCACAAAACCCGGGGTCACCGTCACATACCAGCCTGCCATGATCCGCATCGACGGCAACGGCAAGCTGATTTTCAAAATGGACGACATCAGCGAATATCTCGGTCGCGAGATGACCGCAGAAATCTTCGAGGTGAACACCTCCACCCACTATGGGCGGATGGTCCGCATCGACGACAATGAGGTGATCCTGTTCGGAGATATGGACGAGGTCTTCCAATACATTTGAGAAAAAATTGAAGACCGGCGCGTCGCCAAGGAGGCGCGCCGGACAGATCAACACGATTGCTGCGGAGGCAACAATGTTCAGAACACCGGAAGGCAAGGAAATTTTCGTGGTCGATGGCCACACCCATTTCTGGGACGGGAGCCCTGAGAACCAGCGTAATATCCATGGCAAGCAATTCGTGGAATGCTTTTATGCCTACCACACGGCGCTAAGCCCCAAGGAGCAGCTCTGGGAAAAGAGCAAGTTCGAAAAGTACAGCGCGGACGATCTTTACCGTGACCTGTTCATCGATGGTCCGGATGACGTCGCGATCGTCCAGTCGACTTATTTGAAGGATTTCTACAAGAACGGCTTCAACACCGTGGAGCGCAACGCCGAGATGGCCAAGCGCTATCCGGAGCGCTTCATCGTCAACGGCTCCTTCGATCCGCGTGACGGCGAGAAGGCGCTGGAATACATCCATTTCATGAAGGAGACCTATGACATCAAGGGCGTGAAGATGTACACGGCCGAGTGGAATGGCGCGTCCAAGGGATGGAGACTCAACGACCCAGCTGCCTACAAGTGTTTCGAACTTTGTGAGAAACTCGGCATCAAGAACGTCCACGTCCATAAGGGACCGACGATCATTCCACTGAGCAAGGATGCGTTCGATGTTCACGACGTCGACTACGCCGCAACCGATTTCCAGAACCTCAATTGGATCGTCGAACATTGTGGTTTGCCTCGTCTCGACGATTTTTGCTGGATAGCCGTTCAGGAGACCAATGTTTATGGCGGGCTGGCCGTTGCGCTTCCCTTCATACATTCGCGTCCGCGCTATTTCGCCGAAGTAATCTCAGAGCTTTTGTTCTGGGCGGGCGAGGATAAGATTCTGTTCGGTTCCGACTATGCGATCTGGACCCCACGCTGGTTGGTCGAAAAATTCTGGGCTTTCGAACTGCCCGAGGACATCAAGCAAGAACGGGGCGTGGACCTCACGCCCGAGATCAAAGAAAAGATCCTCGGCCTGAATGCCGCTCGCCTTTATGACATCGACATCGAGGCCAAGAAGGCGGCTTTCGTCAATTCGCCCTTCAGTGTCGCGGCGGAGTAGGACGATGCGTCCGACCAGCAATTCGAACAGTCGCCGGAGGGAGCTCTGGCGACGTCTCGACCAAGTGAACGATCCCGAACTGGACGAGCCCATCACGGAAATGGGCTTCGTTGAGCGCGCTGAAGTAGCGGCGGACGGCAGCGTCGATGTCGATTTCCGGCTACCCACCTACTTCTGCTCGCCGAACTTCGCCTTTCTGATGCTCGATGGTGTCCGGCAGGCCCTCGATGCGCTGTCGTGGTCACCCCCCTATCGTGTGAAACTGCACGATCATATGTTCGCGGAAGAGGTGAACAAGGGTATCGCGGCAGGGAAACTCTTTGGCGAGATTTTTGGCGAGCTCACCGAAGATCACGATCTCGAAAACCTGCGTGAAATTTTCCGTACGAAGGCGTTCAAGCGGCGGCAAGAGGCTGTACTGCACGGCTTCCGGCAACAGGGGTTAACCGACCGAGAAATCGTCGGGATGGATCTCACGGCTTTCGACATTACGGGCCTCGAAGTAGTTGAGGCGGCGAAGCAGAAGCCAAGATACCGGGAGGCGTTGCTGGCTCGTTGGCCCAATCTGCGAACGGGGGATCCCGTCTTTGTGACCTGGGAAGGAACGCAAATTCTCGTCGGTGCGCTCGGCGCTCACCTCGCAGATTTGCGGAGTGTACGTATCAACATGGAGTTCAACGGCGCTCTCTGCCGGGGACTCAAGCATACGCGATACAAGGAACTGGATATGGTCGATGGTGAGCCGACGCTTGTCGACTTCATCATGGACCGGGTGCCGGTTTCGGATGTCGCGGCTGAACGCAAACAGACCTGAAACAACGGCCTCCCAGCACGAGGCCCCCAATCAACAAACCGCCCGTAAGGCGGAAGGAGGAATCATGCCCAAACTTATGATCCACAACTCGGAAGCCCGGCGCGCACTGGCCCGTGGTGTTGGTAGACTTGCCGCTGCCGTCGAGCCAACGCTTGGCCCCAAAGGTATGAATGCGATGATCGACCGTCCGATTGGCACACCGATCGTAACCCGTGATGGCGTCAGCATTGCCTCGGAGATCGAATTACACGATCGGTTCGAGAACATGGGCGCGCAAGTAGTTCGTGAAGTCTCGATGCAGACAAACGAAATCGCTGGCGACGGAACGACGACAGCCATCGTTCTCGCCAATGCGCTCGTGCAAATGGGCGTTGAAGCCAATGAGCGCGGCGCTAAGTCCGTCGATTTGTGCAGGGGCATCGACATAGCTGTCGCGAAGGTCGTCGAGGCGCTGAAGGCCACCGCCAAACCCGCCAAGGGAAATGGCAGCCTCGCCGCGGTTGCCAATATCGCGGCAACCGACCCGATACTTGGTGCGTTGGTTGCCGAGGCCTACGAGCGTGTCGGCACTGATGGTGTCATCACCACCGACTTCAGTGTGACGACAGAAACCACGCTGGAAATCGTCGAGGGTATGTCGTTCGAGCGCGGCTATCTCTCTCACCACATGGTAACTGACCAGGAACGGATGGAGGTGGTTCTCGAGCGGCCGTACATCCTTATGACCGATCTCAAGATTAAGGAGCCTGCGTCCCTAGACGCCGTGCGCCGCATTGCTGAAAAGGCTGGCCGGCCAGTTCTGATTGTGGCTGAGGAAATGTCGCCCGAAGTGGTCGTGACGCTACTTGGCAAGCAAGGGCCGGGGAAATACCTCGTCGTCCATCCGCCGGAATATGGTCATTGGCGAAAAGCGATGATGGAAGACCTGGCGATCCTGACCGGAGGTCGGGTGATTGCGCGTGATCTCGGCGGCAAGATCGAGGACGTGACCGTGGAGGACCTCGGCACGGCCGAACGTGTCAGAACCAGTTCGTCCTATACGACGGTCGTTCGCGGCGGCGGAGATGTGGCAACCATAGCGGCGCGCCGTGCCCAGGTGCAGCGCCAATACGAGGTAGCGCCGCCCAACATCGAACAGGATAAACTGCGCGAGCGGCTTGCGAAACTCTCCGGTGGTACTGCAGTGCTGTATGCCGGTGGCGTGACCCCTGTCGAGCAGAAACGCACCATTCAGCTCATCGAGGATTCACTCAACGCAGTGCGTGCCGCGGCCGAGGAGGGCGTCGTCGCCGGCGGTGGGTCCGCGCTGGCGCAGATCGCGCCTGTGCTCGACGCGGTGCTGGCTTCGGTCGAAGGCGATGTCGCCGAGGGAGTGCGTTTGGTGCGGTCCATTCTTTCGCATCCGCTGCGGCGTATTGCCAACAATGCCGGCGGTGATGCCGACGCCATTGTTGCGGAAGTGATACGCGTCAATAGCGGTTATGGCTACAATGCTGCGATCGGCAAATACCAGAACATGATCGAGGCCGGGATCATCGATCCCGTGCGCGTCACCTATACAGCGCTCAGAAACGCGGCGTCGGTCGCAACGCTCATCCTTACTACCGAAACACTGATCGGCGATCTCGGCGAAGACGAAGACCCGACGGCCGGCGGAGCGCTGGGCGGCGGGGCGGAAAAGCTCGGCCGCCAATGAAACGGGAACACCTCATCAAAGGTAAGCAAGTCGAAAGGATACGGTTATGAAGGCTGCCAGACTTTACGAGTACGATCCGCAGATGAACGTTCAACTCCGGATAGAGGAGGTTCGGGCACCGACGATCACAGCGCCGGACGAGGTCATTGTCCGAGTCGGAGCCGCCGGACTTTGCCGCACCGACCTCCACATCATCGAAGGTGTGTGGAGACCGACAATGGACCCAGAAGGCACGTTGTTGCCCTACATCATGGGCCACGAGAATGCCGGCTGGGTCGAGGAGGTTGGTAGCGGGGTCAAGTCGGTCAAGCGTGGCGACGCCGTGATCTGCCATCCGTTCCGGTCGTGCGGCATCTGCCTCAATTGCCGCCATGGCGAGGACATGTACTGCGACAGCGGCCAGTTTCCCGGCCTTGGCATGAATGGCGGCTTTGCGGAATACTTCATCACCAGTGAACGCTCGTTGATCAAGTTGAACGCCAACGTCACGCCCGTTGAAGTCGCCCCGCTGGCCGATGCCGGCATTACCGCCTACCGGGCGGCAAAGCGGGCCGCACAACTGCTGCGGCCGGGAAGCTACTGTGTTCTCCTCGGTGTTGGCGGGCTTGGCCACATTGCCTTGCAGGCCCTGCACGCCATATCCGGTTGCCGGATAATCGCCGTCGACCGTGAGCCGGCCGCGCAATTGCTGGCCAAGGATCTGGGAGCGGATTTCGTGCTCGACGGAGGACAAAACGTCGTCGAGGAAGTCAAGCAGATCACCGGGGGCGGCGCGCATGTTGTGATCGACTTTGTCGGTGAGCTTGGGATCGAGAACATATGCTGGAAAATGGTGCGTAAGGGCGGGCAGCTTTTCGTGGTGGGCTACGGCGGCACAATCAACGTGCCGACCGCACACCTCGTCATCGAGGAAATCAATATTGGCGGAAGCCTGGTTGGCAATTTTACCGAACTCGTCGAACTGATGGAGCTGAACGCCGACGGCAAAGTGAAGATGCACTACACCGAGTACAACCTCGCCAGCATCAACACTGCGCTCGATGACTTCAAGAACCGTCGTTTCACAGGTCGTGGCGTCATCGTGCCGTGAAAATTAGTCCACGCCCGCGTGAAGCGCAGCTGCTAGGGGTGAAATTTAAAAGGGAGGAGAAAGAATGAACAAGTACGTTTGTGAATTCATCGGAACGTTTGCGCTGGTGTTCTTCGGTTGCGCTACGGTCATCTTCATGCGAGCTGAGGTTGGTCTACTCGGTGTGGCCTTCGCTTTTGGCCTATCGGTCGTGGCGATGGCCTATTCCATAGGGCCGATTTCCGGTGCGCATCTCAATCCGGCCGTAAGTCTAGGCTTTTTTTCGCTGGGCGGCTAAAGCCGGCGGATCTCGCCGGCTACGCCATTGCACAATGTGCCGGCGCGATTTCCAACGGTTTTGCGCAGAACGGCTTTTCTGCATATTCCATGGTGTCCGCCTTCCTGTTCGAAATGGCCGCCACGTTCATTTTCGTGATGGTAATCCTGCGTGCAACCACGGCTGATGGAGCCGGTCCCACGGCTGGCCTTGCGATTGGCCTGACGCTTGTCGCAATCCATCTTGCCGGCATCGCTATATCCGGATCGGCTGTCGCAACTGTGGCTTTACATCGTTGCCCCGTGCATCGGTGCGGCTGCGGCGGGGGACTTGTATTGCGAACGGATACCTTCAAGACAGGTCAGTCAGCTGTCCAACCTGCCTGACGGCTGGGCCACTCGGCAACCAAGCCATCCTCAGCTAATATGCCATTGCGTTGTGGGTTGTGCCCACGACGCGCTCGAACTGATCATTTAGAGATAGCTGCGCTGGATGCCATACTGTTCAAGCTTGCGATAAAGCGTCGGCCGTGAAACGCCAAGCGCATGCGCCACCTTGCTGAGATTGCCGCGTTCGGCGATCAAAGCATTCTTGATCGCTTGCCGTTCGGCATCTTCAAAACTACAGACAGGCGCTGCTGGAGCATCGCCGGCTCCCGCGAGTTTACTTCGACTCGTCGCGGCAGAATCCGCTTTGACAATCTCCGCCGGTAGGTCCGATAGTCCTATTGTAACGCCGCGTGTGAGAACATGCAGCCTCTCGACCAAGTTCTTCAATTGACGGACATTGCCCGGCCAAGAATAGGCAAGGAGCGCTTCAAGCGCTTCATTCGAAAACGTCAATGGCTCCGCTGATTTTCGCTGAGAGATTTTGCGGTTGAAGTGCTCAAGGAGAAGAAGCACATCCGTGCCACGCTCGCGCAACGGTGGAACGCGGATTGCGACGGTGCTGATGCGATAGAACAAATCCTGTCGGAAGCGACCTGCATCCACTTCTTCCTTCAGATCCCGGTTGGTCGAGGCAACCAAGCGTATATCGATGGGGCGGCTGCGACTGTCGCCGAGGCGCTGCACCACACGCTCTTCAAGCACGCGCAGCAGGAACGGCTGTATCTCCAGAGGCATCTCCCCGATCTCGTCAAGGCTGAGAACGCCACCATTTGCGAGTTCGAAGACTCCAGGCTTGCCATCCCGCGATGCCCCGGTAAAAGCGCCGGCGACATGGCCGAATAATTCGCTTCCGAATAATTCCTTTGTGATCGCCCCGCAATTGAGTGCGATGAACGGATCGTTCGGCGTACGTTGGCTGCCGACATGAACGAGACGCGCAAAAAGTTCCTTGCCGACGCCAGTTTCACCTTCGATCAGGAGCGACGTGATTTCGCCGGACTCCGCAACCCGGCAGGCGATGTCTACAGCTGCGAGCAACGACTCGCTCTCACCTACAATGAGAGAGGCGTGATCACGCAGGTGCTGGGACGCAGTCTTTTTGACGACTGAGACGCTGCTGCCCGTAATCGTCCTCGGAAAGACCAGCGCAACGCCGCGCAGATTTCCATTCAGGTTGAGCGGACTGACATGATAGGAGCGCAACTCATTTGGCAGCGCTGTCGTCACGCTATCGAGGAAGGCGGAGTCGGTAAGCTCCGGCAATCGCGGGCTTCTATTCCCCTGACTGGTGGATTCGCCAAAGCATTTTCTCTCTGTTCCAGGAACGTTATTGCTATAAATAGCGCGTCCGTGCCGATCAATGATCATCAGTCCGTCACTGGCGCGGTAACTGTTGCCGGACGCGATGAAAGCTTCCAATAGCCGGGTTCGTTCCTCATTCTGAAAATCGGCAAGTGCCAGCTCAATTTCCCGCGCGGCAGTGGCGACAAGCGCGATATTATGCGGCCGAAAAATGTTTGGGTGTCCTGACAAATCAACAACGCCGACGATCTTCCCGTCGAACGGGTCGCGGATCGGAGCGCCGGCACAGGTCCAGGACTTTATGCCTGCACAAAAATGCTCGGCGGCGTGAACAAAGATTGGCTCGCCTGTCCACAAAGCCGTTCCAATGCCATTGGTGCCGACGACGTCTTCTGTCCATTTTCCACCAACGGCAAGATGAATGTCCATTCCATCGAATATGGTTCTCTTGTCGCCAATTGCGTCGATTAGGACACCTTCGCTATCCGCAAGCACGAGCATCGCGCCGGTGCCGTCGAGGAGCCGGCCAATGGCTCCGAAAGATCTCTGGGCGGCGAATAGCAATTCTCCATTGGCGCGCGCGTGATTTTCGACGACGTCCTTATCACTTTCCAACGGGGCTTCATGTTGTTGTGCGTCTATCCCTCGAGTGGCGCAACGGCTCCATGAATCGTGAATTAGAGAACGTACGGGCAAATTCGAACCGGCTCGGTGCTCACCGCCCGACAGCAACTTCTCCCAAGCGCGCATCGTCTTGGACTCGTCATAGTCCAATTCCGTGACAATGTTGTCGGCCGGATACTGATCGCGTTTCATTCAGCTAACACATTCAAACCTCAAAGAGATACAACTTCGCGAATGCAATTGTCGGTTTAACGGGATTTGCTTCGTTGATCAGGGTTCGTCGATACCGAGCTTTGCACCAATATCGGCAGCAAGCCGCTCTTCAGTATAGGCGGCATCCAGACGCGTGCCATCGATCTCGGCAAGAGCTTCCGCAATGACCTGATCTACGGGGGAAAAAAATCCGTTCTCCTTCGTCGCCAGCACAAACGTTTCAGCCCCGTCTCGCAGACGCATATCGCCGATATGATGAAGTTGCCGGCCCGAATTGAAGTCCACTGCGATCACTCGACCGTTCCTGCTAACCCTGATAGTCGGCGCTACTTCGGCGGCCGTTTGCTGACTGCTTCCAACATGGATGATCAAGCCTTCAGCTTGCGGTTCCGAACGCTGCCTTTTCGATGCTGAATAGCTGCCCCCGCTGATCTGGTCTGCGAGACGCGTTATGATCGCGCGGTTCTGTTGGATTAATTGCTTTAGAGGCACATCTTCACGACGCGGGCTATCCCGCTTGGAAATGATGTCGACCATGGATCCTCCCAGATTCCGTCGCCTAATGTGTCGGCGTATAGTCTTTCGAGCGAAGGTTAGCACATTTCATCACCTTCGCTAGAAACTTTATATAAATCATTGACACGACCAAAAGGTAGTAGCCGGGTGCCACAAACAACAATTTTGGTGCTATATCTACGTGCTTCATGTGCTAGCGTGCTCCCCTCGCGCAGTGCGCCCAATTCGTTCTAACCGAGCCCATCGACTACATGCTGAAGCGCTGGGATGGCTTCATGTAGTTCCTGGGCGACGGTAGGATTTGCCGCGCGAATAATGCTGCCGAACGAGCGCTATGCGGCCTCTCGCTTGGCAGAAAATCCTAGTTGTTTGAGTGCTCCAACCGTAGCGCTGACCGCGAACTTCGCGGCCACGAACATCGATGAAATTCTTCTGATCAGCGGTCAGGGCGTCGGCGGCATCCGCCGGGAGTGAACTGCGCAATCGGCTGAAATGTTCTGATGTCATTCGGCCGGCAA
>NZ_JBBNAN010000300.1:0-4555 GCF_037994405.1 Phyllobacterium sp. | reverse complement strand
ATGGCTGGGTTGGATTTGACGAAACTGCTCGCTGGCTCTGGCGGTTGCCGGAACCACCCCGCGCCACATCGTCTATCGCGGCACTCTCCGCGCAAGTCACTTCTGTTGAATGCGCTCGAGGACCGATTCGAGAGCTTGGGTTAGAGCCTTCGTTCCACCTTTCGCTTCAAACTCCGTGAAAACCTGCTCATTCAGGCCGCCCTTTGTCGAAAAGTCCCAACGCATCGCGTCGAATGACTGTGCTGGTGATGCACCCGTTGCCTCGGACAAGCCGGTGAACAATTGTTTCAGATAAGTACTGGCCTGATCATACGGCATGCCCTTCGCTTCCAGCCAGCGGGCGCTCGTTTCCAGCAGGCCGAAGTAGGTGCCCATCAACGCACTCGCTGCTCCGAGAAGATCATACTGCTTGAGATCTTTTGCCTGGACGGCGGTGCCGAGCGAAGAAAACAGATCGGCTATTTGCTCATCGGGCGGATAGATTGCCGTCGCTCCCTGCAACTCGGCGACAAACGGGAGCGGAATCGCCCGGGTGATCCTTACGGGAGCCCTGACCCACTCAGCGAGTGTCTTGAGTTGGATGGCAGCAATAAAGCTCACCACATGTTGGTCTTCCCGAAAATTGAGTTCAGTTATCACTTCCTCAGCAATTTGCGGTCGTATCGCAAGAAACACGATATCGGCGCTGTCAACCACGTCCTGATTGCCATCGCCCACACGCACGATCGGAAATGTCTGTGCAAGTCGAGAGGCGACGCCTGAGTTGCGAGGAGAGATGACGATAGTACCGACATCTGATCTCGATTTCACCAAGCCAGTAATAACCGCCTCAGTTATAGCGCCTGATCCTAAAAAACCTAATCTCATTGTTCCCCGCAGTGTTTGACATGCTCGTGTACCATGGTGCGATCCAACCGACGAGCCATACGGGACACTTGGTGAAAAGCTGCTCGTCCGCTATGAATATCTGGCGCGAGCCTGCGACCATACAAGCGTCCGTTGTTGTTTTACGGATGTTGTGGAAATAGTTGCGAAGATACCCAAACTTTAACCAGCTGGCTCTCGGGATGACCTAATGTTAACCAAGTGAGCTCCTCAACCGACCACACGCTCCGGCTCGACTTTCAAATGTACCGCAATACCGCTCCAAGTGTCGCGAAATTTTGATCGTGATCTCTCGTTCCGTCGCAAGGCTGCTATCGGCAAGTCCGTGCTAATGTGTATAAAGGCTAAAAAGATCGCCGCCCGCTGGCACTTTGCTCACAGGTGTCTCAACAATTTCACATGTCATGAGGCTAAACCCGTCGCCTGAGTTACGGACGATCGAAGGCAATCTTGTAGAGGGCTCAACGGAGAGCTTCGTTGATGATGTTGGAAAGGCGCGCGCCGCGAGTGCGGCCTGAGACCTGGCAATATTGCGAGCATTCGTCTCATAGGTACGGTCAAGCTCGTAAGGTGCGTTGCCTGATTTCACCGGTTCGGCATAGGCATAATCGATTGCCAGCTTCTGACCTTCGACAAACCGCTCATCCGGATCAATGTTTCCCGCCTGCCCTCGTCGGGCGCCGGCAGTTTCGTGCTCCGGTCAATCAGTGCATCACGGATCGCGCCTTCAGGGGTAGAATAGCTGCCGAGCAATGCATCCCAATAAAAGTGCAGCTTCGTTTCAGCACCGTTTGCCGCCATCGGACTCGAGCCCCGACACGCCTATTCCAGGCGGCGTCTTGAGCTTCTCCAGGACCTCTCCCGTTTCGGGATCGACTCGCCTCATATCGCTCTCGTCACCTTCCCAGGTGCCATGCCAGAGCTCGCCGTCGATCCAGGTGACACCGGTGACGAAGCGGTTGGACTTTATGGTGCGGAGGATCGCTCCGGTTTCGGGGTCGATCTGATGGACCTTCCGGTCCCGATCCTGCCCCACCCAGAGCGCCCCTTCGGCCCATGCGAGCCCCGAGTCACCGCCGCCGCCGGGATCGTGCCCAGCACACGGCCGGCCGTCGGGTCGATCTTCCGGATGCGATCCACTTCGATCGGAAACAAGTGCTGACCGTCGAAGGTCGTTCCTGCATGCGCGGCGACATCGATCGAGCGCAGCACCTTCCCACTCGCTGGATCGAAGGCGTTCAGCCTGTTTCCGGACGAGAACCAGACATGCTGGCCGTCAGACGTACCCCCATGCACGTGGTCGGCTAGAGCTCCATCGCGCAATATTGGCACGCTTTAGTTACGCGCTGCGTCCCTCATTTGGTCTCGCAAAGCTTCAAATGATACCGCGTGTGGCGGAGCTCGCCTGTCCGGTCCAATGCGCCTTTTGCAACAAGATCCTGCAGATCCCTTGTCGTGGTAGCGCGCGATGCCTTTGTGATGCTCATATAGTTCTCTGCGCTCAGGCCGCCCTTAAAGCCATTAATGCCTTGTCGAAACAAGCGCTCGATCACCTTCTCCTGGCGTGGATTCAGTTGACCGCGCACTCGATCGTACAGTCGGGCCTTCGCGATATAGAAATCCACGCGCTTCAGCGTGTTGCGCTGTGCTTCAAGGATAGTTTCGCCGAAATAGATCAGCCACTCCGTGATCTCGTTGTACTTATTGCTTCGTTCCAGCATCTCATAGTAGGCCTTGCGGCCGCGTTCGATCGTATAGGCCAGCGCGATCAAGGTTGGCTGGCTGAGATTTTGTGCAAGAGACTTTTCCGACAGAGCCCGGCCGATACGGCCATTGCCGTCTTCGAAGGGATGAATGCTCTCAAAGTAAAGGTGCGCGGTTCCAGCGCGCGTCAGCGCGGGCGAGGGTCGTATTCCGCCCGGCGCCGTATCGTTGAACCATTCGATGAATGCGTGCATTTCGTGCGGCACCCGGTCTGACGGGGGCGCTTCAAAGTGAACTTTCGGATTGCCAAGGGTACCTGAGACTACCTGCATAGGGTCGGCATGTTCACGATAGGCGCCGATGATTTGGATTCGGCGCTGCCCAGCCATGACCATCTTATGCCAGGAGAACAGCGTTTGATGCGTGAGCGGAGCGGCGAAGCTTTGGTAGAGATCGACCACCATCTCGGCGATTCCTCGCTCAGCTGGAGACACAGGCTTTGCGTCAGCATCCATGCCGAACTGCCCCCGCAGAGACGATTGCAGACTGGCACGATCGAGGATTTCGCCTTCGATCTCTGATGTCTTTAATGCTTCGTCGCTGATCAGCTCAATTTTGAACATGTCCCGGTCGTCCGGGCCGACATGGCGGAAGGCCCCTATAAATTCGCCCGAATGCAGGAGGAATTTTCTTTCCAGCGGTTCGATTGCTACAGGATCATAGGTGAAGTCCGGCCAGTTTGTCTGCTGCCAATTCCAGCGCATGAGTTATAGGAATCCTTTCTATAGCTCAATTCTACTGAAACGATGAGTTATAGCAAGCTCTTCTATGCCTCAGCGAATGTGGAGCACAGGTGGCGTTGCGACGGACGCTGTTTCATAAGGCCCTGAACGTGAACTAATCAACCAATTGTAGCCCTTCACGCACCAATCAAAAACCGCCATTATCGGCATTTTCATTGGAGCCTTTATGAACGTACTGTCGCTTCGAACCTCGTTAGTCGAAATTTCCGGCAACTATCGGCCAGCTGGTGTCGGACCGATGAAATCCAGAAAGGCGCGCAGCGGCGACAGCCTGCCGGACGAGCTCCAGATAAGATGGTGTGGCGACCACCATCATTTCTAGCGCGCCACCCAGTTTCACGACGACCTTGGCGCGAAGTGTGAGGCGGGTTAGCCTTTGACGCTACGCAAACTTTGCATCATCGTACGAAGACCGCGGGTGAGATGCTTGTCTCGGCGAACGACCATTCCAAGCTGACGCTTTAGCGTCGGCCTCACCGACGACGTTGTCAGGAAATTGGCGCGATTTCGTTTCAAGGCCAGCTCTGGAAGGATAGACCAACCCAGCCCTGCCGCCACCAGTTCTTTAATCACCTCAACGCTGCCGAATTCCATCGTCGGCTTAGCTTGCAGTCCCGACGCCATCATCCAATCGTCAATACAGCGACGCGTGTTCCCGCCTTCATAAAGAAGGAGAGGCTTCTCGCACAAAAAGGCAGCGTCTGGTCCATTGGTGGGCATATCGCTGTCCCTGTGGGCAACGGCAAGCATCTCCTCCTCGTAGAACGGTTCGATCTCGAAAGGCCGCCCGTGTGCGGGAAGGGCGACAACCGCGAGGTCGAGCAGGTTCGCTTCAAGGTCGCGCAAAATTTCGGCTACATTGCCGATACGTACGGTGATCTCAAGACCGGGCATGCGTTTCATCGCCTTCGCGATGGCAAGCGGCAAAAGGTGGATTGAGGCGGTGGCGCCACTACCGATGCGCACTCGTCCGATGGAGCCTCCCCGATGCGGCGTCATCGCTTCTTCAGCAGCAATCGACTCCTTTATCATCCGTCGCGCATAGGTCAGCAAATCAAGACCGGCCACCGTCGGCCGGGCCCGTCGCCCGACACGTTCAATGAGCCGGACGCCTAAACGCTGTTCCAGCAGTTTTAGTTGGAGGCTGACCGCAGGTTGCGTCA
>NZ_JBBNAN010000299.1:0-2893 GCF_037994405.1 Phyllobacterium sp. | reverse complement strand
CACGCAGAAATCATTGCCCTGATCAACCGGCTTTGTGATGACGGCATGGCGCTCCTCGTCATTTCGTCGGAAATCGAAGAGATCGTCGCTTACAGCACTCGCGTGGTTGTGCTGCGCGACCGCGCGCATCGAGGCGAGCTCGCAGGCGACGACATCACAACCACGAAAATCATGCAGAAAATCGCTGCCGAAACAGGAGAGGTGCACGTATGACCCGCATGAATGCAGCGGCATTTACCAAGGCATCGCCGCAACTCCTTTCGCTGGCTCTGATCCTGTTTCTGAATTATTTGGCGTTTCCCGGTTTCTTCGAAATTCGCATTCAGGATGGCCGAATGTTTGGCAGCCTTGTCGACGTGCTGAACAGAGGTGCTCCTGTCATTATTCTGGCGATTGGCATGACAGCCGTCATTGCCAGCCGCGGCGTTGATCTGTCGGTTGGCGCCGTCATGGCAGTCGCTGGAGCCATCGCCGCGACACTGACTGTCGCTGGATACTCCTCCCCGGTCGTCATCTTCGCAGCGCTCGGAACGGGACTGCTATGCGGCCTTTGGAACGGGTTGCTCGTTGCTTATTTCGATCTCCAGCCGATCGTGGCGACGCTCATCCTGATGGTGGCGGGTCGCGGGATCGCGCAGCTCATCACCGAAGGATCGATCATTACCTTCACTGATCCAGCTCTAATCTCTTTCGGTACGGGTTCATTTCTCGGCATACCGATGCCAGTGCAGATTGCCGCAATTCTACTGGTGTTTGCGATCGTGGTTGTTCGACGTACTGCGCTCGGACTGCTGATCGAGTCGATCGGTGTCAATCGCAGCGCCAGCACTTATGCCGGGTTGAACAGTAAGCTGCTTCTCCTCGTCATCTATACCTTTTGCGGATTCTGCGCAGCGCTGGCGGGCATCATCGTTGCCGCCGATATTCGTGGCGCTGATGCCAACAATGCCGGACTCTGGCTTGAGCTCGATGCGATCCTTGCCGTCGTTATTGGCGGAACGTCTCTGTTCGGTGGACGCTTCTCAGTCTTGATGTCAGGCCTTGGCGCCGTCATCATCCAGGCGATGAATACCGGGATCCTGCTCTCCGGCTTTCCGCCGGAATACAATCTCATTCTCAAGGCCGTGGTGATCATCGTGATCCTGTTGGCACAGTCTTTCTCATCCGCAGGTGGCTGGCATTTCCTGAAAACTGAACTCCGCACGCAACGAGTAAAGCGCCAATGAACACACGGCTTCTTCCCTTTTATGCAACGCTGTTCATCTGCGTGCTCGCCTATACAGCCTGCGTGATGCAGTTTCCCGCCATGCTGTCCACTCGGGTTGTCGGTAATCTCTTGACCGACAATGCCTTTCTCGGAATCGCGGCAGTCGGCATGACCTTCGTTATTCTTTCTGGAGGCATTGATCTCTCCGTTGGATCGGTCATCGCTTTTACCGGCGTCTTGCTCGCCGTACTCATCACGAAATATGGCGTACACCCTCTGGCAGCTTTCGCCATTGCGCTGGTCATTACCACAACCTTCGGCGCGATCATGGGTGTCATCATCCATTATCTCGATGTGCCGGCTTTTATCGTCACCTTGGCGGGGATGTTCCTGGCGCGGGGGATGTGTTTCGTCATGACGACAGATTCAATTCCGATCAATCATGAATTCTATTCGATGCTGCAAGGCCTTTATTACCGGCTGCCGGGCGGAGGGCGACTGACATTCATCGGTGGCCTGATGGTGCTGGTATTCCTGTGCGGTATCGTGATGGCACACTTCAGCAAGTTCGGCTCTTACATTTATGCGATCGGCGGTAACCGCACATCGGCCGAACTGATGGGTGTTCCCGTGGCGCGAACGACAATTACTATCTATGCCCTATCAGGATTCCTATCCGGACTAGCAGGTATCGTGTTCTCACTTTACACATCTGCAGGCTACTCGCTTGCCGCCGTCGGGGTCGAACTTGACACCATCGCCGCTGTTGTCATCGGGGGCACATTGCTGACGGGCGGCGTCGGATATGTCGCCGGCACCTTTGTTGGTGTGGTCATCCAGGGTATCATCCAGACCTACATTGTCTTCGACGGGACGTTGTCCAGTTGGTGGACAAAAATCGTGGTGGGTGCGTTGCTCTTTGCGTTCATCGCATTGCAAAGGACTTTGGTATTCCTCTCCACGAGGAGGACCATGATCAATGCCACCGCTTGACTCACCCGAAAATCAGTTAGCCAACTATGACTTCCGCACAGCGGCACATTCGCGTACGCATCATGGCCATGTGATGCGTGACCTTGGTTTGAAGATCGTGAGCGGGTTCTATGCGGAAGACAGTATCCTTCCGGGCGACGCAGAATTGTTACAGCAATTTCACGTCTCACGAACCGTGCTCCGGGAGGCGCTCAAGACACTTGCGGCAAAGGGATTGATCCAGCCCCGAGCCAAAATCGGGACTAGGGTGCTGACCCGTGCCCATTGGAATCTGTTCGACCCTGACATTCTGGTCTGGCACTTCGAAATCGGCGCCAGTCCCGAATTTCTTTCGAGCTTGCTCGAGATGCGCCTCGCACTGGAGCCCGAGGCTGCCGGTCTTGCCGCGTTGCGCAGGAGCGAGCAGCAGCTTGCAAGACTCTACGATTGCGTGGGCAGGATGGAGGGGGCAGGGCATTCGGCTGCGGATTTCGTCCACAGCGATCTGCAGTTCCACATCGATATTGCCGATGCATCCGGTAACCCGTTCATGCGTTCGATCAGTACGATGATTGAGGTGGCGCTTGTTACCACTTTCACAATCAGTTCGCCGGTTCCGAGCCCTGAAAGACATGGCCAATCAGTTGCACGACACAACGCTATCGTCGATGCCATCAATGTTAGGGATGTGCAAGCAGCGAAAGCCGCAATGCG
>NZ_JBBNAN010000298.1:0-2878 GCF_037994405.1 Phyllobacterium sp. | reverse complement strand
AGTCCGGAACGCATGCAGCCTTCCCCATATCGTCATCAATTCGCGCGAAGTGGAACCTGCTTGTCCCAGCGCTAATTGCCTTCAGGCGGTTGTCCGTTGGCAGCACGAAGGCAAATTACCGGTTGATTGTCTTGCCTCAGGCTGCACCAGGAGGAGACCGGGCGGAATCAAACTCCGATCTGCATCATCCGGTGGACATCTTTGATCCAACCAGTTCCGCAAGAAGTGTCAGTTCGATTCTACCACATGAGCCTTCAGTTTATCTGGGTAGAATCCAAGTCTCGAAATTGTTACAACTCGGTGCGGAGGAGACGTCCGTTGGCCAGACTCGATCGCCATTCGCACACAACGCTGATCAGGGCTCCGTCCAATCTCGGCCTGCGGTCTCTGCGCCCCGGCCACGAACCCGGTACGTGGCGAGCACCGCAGGTATTGAGCGAAGCTGGACTGATTCAAGCCCTCGAACCCGTCCGAGTTATCGATCTTCCCCGACCCAAATATGATCCCGAAGCCCAGCCGAACACACGACTGCTCAATGGTCAGACAATGCGCGCCTTTAACCTGCGGCTTGCGGACACCGTTGCCGAGGTCGCGGCCGCGGGCGAATTTCCAGTCGTCGTCGGTGGCGACTGTTCGATCCTGCTCGGCGCCTTGGCTGGAATCCGCCGGTCTACGGCACTTTCCCTGGTACATATCGACGGACACAGCGATTTTCGGCACCCTGGCAATTATGATCCGTCCGTCATGCTCGGTGCTGTCGCCGGGATGGACCTCGCGCTCGCGACAGGACGGGGTGAGCCGCTCATGACCGAGTGGCCGGATGCACCAGCACCGCTCGTACCTGAGGAGCAGGTGGTTCAGATCGGTGAACGAGAGGGGCGCGATGCTGACTTCGCATGGCCTGATGTGAACAAAACGGCCATTAATCGGCTGGACATCTTCACTTTGCAAGAATTGGGGGTGGGAGAGGTCCTCATGCGAACAATTGAAACCATTGAGCAGAGATCTCGCTGGCCTTTCTGGGTGCATTTCGACGTCGACGTACTTGACCAAACGGTAATGCCCGCTGTTGACACGCCGGGCAGTCCGGGCGTCGATCCAGATCATCTCGCCTTTCTTTTGCGCAGGCTGCTTGCTGATGATCGTTGTATTGGCCTCACGGTGACGATCTTCGATCCCGAGCTTGATATTGACGGCAGCTGTGCACGCCTGATCGTTTCCATATTGCGCGACACATTTCGGGCTCAGTGACGTCAGCATCTCAAGCTCGGGCCGTTTTTTGCTGGCTAACAGACAACCTGATGTCCTTTATGGCGACACTCATGATAGTATCCGATGGCCAGGCTTCCTGGCTGGCTCGAGCCAAAGAACAGGTCATAAGCCAAAGGCCGAAGAGCCACTAGTGGTAGGTTATGGCAGCATTGGCAGAGCGACCATGGAGCCTCGTGCCCCTTTTCATCCGCGAACAAAAAACGGACAGCATTTCCGACGAGACGGCTGACCTTGTCTCGTGCGCACTATATTCGGCAAAGTGTTCGCGGCCGGCTGGCAAAGGGTGAGGTCATAGCTGTCATTGAAGTCGCCGAGAATGGACACGTGCTGCGTTCCGTGCAAACAGAACTCAGCAAATTGATGATGAAGCGCGACTAAAGCGTCCTCTCCCCAACATAGATATTAGCCTCTATCGCCGCCGTGCCGTGCCCATTGCGCACTCCCCCGATGCAACATCGCATAGCGGCATGCATTTCGAGCGTTTGAATGTGTTGTGGTTTCTTGCTTCATCCACGAGTGCACCAGCCAGTCGTAGGCATCGTCCACAGAATTGATGTGTCGGGAGTAGCGAAACCTGGGATGTCTGACGATAACAGGTAGGAATTCTGAATTATCCATTTGGGTACAATAGAACCGAAGACTATTGGTTCCATCAAGCGTATCACCTTGTCCTCATTCGGTTAATAATGCACCCAACTGGTATTCTCGACATAGATATTTGCTTCCGTGGCAGCGTCGAGAAAGGCCGACCTTGCTATGTCGCCGGTGCCAGTGCCATCCATCGCCTCCAGACACGCCTGTCGCGCCAAACCGTGAAGCCTTCCCCGTTTCCCTGGCCATTCATTCAAGAGAAACTCGGCTGCCGTAGCGACCGAACTGATGTTCCGCAGTTTGCCGGGATGTGCCGATTCAACGGTCACCGATTTGAAGTATACGTTTTCCATTAGCGAGGAGTCCCGGTTAGAATTTGGCTTTCTGTGCAGGGAGAAAGCAGATTGCAGGAAATAGCATTAAGCGTAATGTGCCCGCTTAAGTGCCCCTTTGGGATAAGGGGCGATCCAAGACCGCCCCATCTTTATGCAGCGCGTTTCTGTTATTTGGCTATATGCCAAGCGCCGCCAACACCGTCGCCCTTCATTTCACCGGCTTTTTTATCGTCGGCATAGGTGTAAAGGGGCTTGCCCTCATAGGCCCACATTTCCTTGCCGTCCGCTGCCTTGACCAGGGACCACTCACCTTCCGCCTTGGCCTTGGCATCGGCATGGAACGCTGGCCACTTCTTCAGGCAATCAGCGTCGCAGTTCGATTTTCCCTTTGCATCCTTGTCGAATGTATAGAGCGTCATGCCTTTTTCAGTGGCCATGACCTTGCCCATCTTTGTGTCCATCATCTTGACCGGCTCGGCAGCGAAAGCCGCCACGGTTGCGGCGGCTAACACACCCATTGCGATTACCATCGTTCTCATGATTTTGTTTCCCATTCGGGAGTGCTTGCGGAATGCCAGTAGTGCCCGATCTAAGCTTCCAGAAACGCGCGGTTACGAAGGCGGTTCCATCCAACCCGACCAGTTGGAAGTATTGATGCGTGGACTGCCGAAAACAATTCG
>NZ_JBBNAN010000297.1:0-20029 GCF_037994405.1 Phyllobacterium sp. | reverse complement strand
TTTCTTGCAGCTGACAAGATTTTTGATACCGTACTCGGACAGGCAGCTGAGAACCCCTATGCCGCTCGGCTCGCTTCGCCGCTGCAAACACATAGCCGGCGCTTCTGGTTCCGCCTGCAACGGCCTGACAGCCTGCAGCAATCAGCAGGCGCGCATCGGGCTTTGATCGACGCCATTATCGCACGGAAACCCGAACTTGCGGCTGACGAGGCTTCCGAACTGATCAATCATTTACGCACACTTGCGCCTTGATCCAGTCCATCAAGCAAAAAAAGGCCGCGGGTTGATTGCCGCGGCCTCCTTTTCAAACGTTCTGCAATTATTACTTCATCGTCGGAATGACGAATTCCGCACCGTCCTTCACCCCGGATGGCCAGCGTGACGTAACGGTCTTTGTCTTGGTGTAGAACCGGAACGCATCTGGACCATGCTGGTTTAAATCGCCGAAGCCGGAACCCTTCCAGCCACCAAATGTGTAGTAAGCAATCGGAACCGGGATCGGTACGTTCACACCAACCATGCCGACCTGCACACGCGAGGCGAAATCACGGGCCGCATCGCCGTCACGGGTGAAGATGGCAACACCATTGCCATATTCGTGTTCGTTCGGCAGGCGGATTGCATCTTCATAGGTATCAGCTCGTACGATGCCGAGAACGGGTCCGAAGATCTCTTCCTTGTAGATGCGCATGTCAGGCGTTACATGGTCGAACAGGCAGCCACCCAGGTAATAGCCGTTCTCGTAGCCCTGCATCTTGAAGCCACGGCCGTCGACGACAAGCTTCGCACCTTCCTTTACACCAAGATCGACATAAGCCTTGATGCGCTCCAGCGCCTGCTTGGTGACAACCGGACCATAATCAGCCGACATGTCAGTCGACGGACCGACCTTGAGGCTTTCGACGCGGGGGATCAGCCGCTCGACCAGGCGGTCGGCGGTGTCCTTGCCGACGGGGACGGCAACGGAAATCGCCATGCAGCGTTCACCAGCCGAGCCATAACCTGCACCGATCAGCGCATCGACGGTCTGGTCCATGTCGGCGTCCGGCATGATAATCATGTGGTTCTTGGCACCGCCAAAGCACTGGGCACGTTTGCCGTTGGCCGAAGCGCGAGTGTAGATATACTGGGCGATCGGCGTTGAACCGACAAAGCCGACAGCCTTGATGTCCGGATCGTCCAGGATAGCGTCGACAGCTTCCTTGTCACCGTTGACTACATTGAAAATTCCGGCAGGAAGACCAGCTTCAATAAAGAGTTCAGCAAGCCGCATCGGCACGCCTGGATCACGTTCCGAGGGCTTCAGAATGAAGGCATTGCCCGAAACAATCGCCGGGGCAGCCTTCCACAGCGGAATCATCGCCGGGAAGTTGAAGGGGGTAATGCCTGCAACGACGCCCAGTGGCTGGCGCATGGAATAAACGTCAATACCGGTACCGGCATTGTCGGAAAACTCGCCCTTCAGCATATGTGCGGCGCCGAGGCATACCTCGACCACTTCCAGGCCGCGCTGGATATCGCCCTTGGCGTCGGGAATGGTCTTGCCGTGCTCACGCGAAAGCAGCTCTGCCAGCGAGTCATATTCCGCTTCGACCAGTTCGAGGAACTTGCGCATAACGCGAATGCGGCGCTGCGGATTGGTCGCAGCCCATTTTGGCTGTGCGGCCTTGGCGTTTTCGACGGCAGCGCGCACTTCGGCGGGCGTAGCCAACGCAACTGTGCCCTGAACGGTACCGTCCATTGGCTGGAAAATCTCGGTCGTGCGACCGCTCGTTCCGGCGACATGCTTGCCACCGATAAAATGTCCAACTTCACGCATTGCGAGCAACCTCCCTGCAATTGATGGATTTCTGTTGTCCTATCATCGCGCTTCAAAATATTTATTGCAAGCCAAGCAAAAGCGTATCCGTTGTGCAAAAATTAAAGTACCAATACACACGGAGGACCGCTTATGAACTGGGATGATGTGCGTATTTTTCTGGCCGTCGCCCGATCGGGACAAATCCTCGGAGCGGCGAAGCGCCTTGGCGTCAACCACGCAACTGTGGCACGGCGGCTTACGGCATTCGAAAATGACCTCAACACAAAACTCCTGACTCGCCGCACCAACGGCTGTGAGCTCACACATGCAGGCGAGGAGTTTCTGCTGTCGGCAGAACGCATGGAGGCTGAAATGCTCTCCATTCGCTCGTCGCTCGGTGACGCAGACGTTGCGATTTCAGGGTCGGTCCGTATTGGCGCACCGGATGGCTTCGGCGTGACCTTTCTCGCGCCGCGCTTGGCTCTACTTACAGCTCGCTACCCTGACCTCAAGATCCAGCTTGTTCCTGTACCGCGGTCTTTCTCGCTTTCGCGCCGCGAAGCCGATATTGCGATCACGGTTGACCGGCCAGACCAAGGTCGCCTCGTCGCCCGCAAACTGGTCGACTACAGCCTGTGCCTGTATGCCAGCCGGTCCTACCTGGCCGAGCATCCTGCGCCACAGTCCGTAGAGGAGTTGTCGACGCATCGGCTCGTCGGTTACGTCGATGATCTCGTTATCAGCCAATCGCTGAACTACGCGCCAGAGATCAGTCGCGACTGGCGCCCTGCGTTCGAAATCTCCAGCGCCCTTGGTCAAGTTGAAGCGGTGCGCGCAGGCGCAGGCATCGGTATTCTCCACATGTTCATTGCCCGTGAGCATGACGACTTGGTCCCCGTGTTGCCCGACCGCACGATTCGCCGCTCCTATTGGCTGGCGTATCATGAATCAGTACGCACGCTCCGGCGCATCACGGCCGTATCCAGCTTCATTTCCGATCTGGTAAACAGTGAGACCGGCCGATTTTCCTGAACACCGCTTGTGTCAATTCAAAGCGAAAATGTGATTAACCAGCACGGAACAAACTTGACCCTTTTGACTTCAAATGATGCACGATAATGGCGAATCAAGTCGGAGAGGAAAATGTACCGGTATATCTTGGCATTTGCGATCGCATTTGGCGGCGCGCAGTTCATAACTGTGCCCGCGCAGGCACAGAACGCTATCAAATGTGAATCCCGCAAGTTCAAATACAGGGAGTGTAATGTTGATATGCGCCGTCCGCGCATCGTGCGTCAGCTGTCGGGTTCTCCATGCATTGCCGGCGATACCTGGGGTTTTGAGCGGGGTACCATCTGGGTCGACAAGGGATGCGCAGCTGTCTTCGCCGATTCCGCGCGCCCGCGCTGGCGCGAGCGGGATCGATATCCGGATGACCGCTATCCGCGTCGCCGTGGCGATGATCGCTACTACGATCCCTATAGCGACGACCAGATGGACGACTACTGAACCAGCTTCACTCTGAACTCAGAGCAACTGCCGGCTGAAGCCTTGAAGCGTTTCGGGCCGGCAGATAGCCAAAGACCAGCCCCGTCAGGAACGAACACGCGAAGGCCAATACCACTGGGCCCATCGTAAAACTGATCGGCGCGCCAAGAACCTTGGCAAGCACGCCCGTCCCAAGACCGGCTACCACACCTATCGCACCACCTATCGCAGAAACCACCAGCGCCTCGATGATGAACTGCAGCAGAATATCGCGCTGCCGCGCGCCTGTCGCCATGCGTACACCGATCTCCCGGGTCCTTTCGCTGACGCTGACCAGCATGATGTTCATCACGCCGATGCCGCCAACAAGCAGCGAGATCGCTGCCACGGCAGCCAAAAACAGCTTCAGCGTGTTCGACGTCTCGGTGACGGCCTCGCGGATCGACGCCATGTTGGTGATTTGGGTATCCTGCTTTTTATGGCGCCGGTCGAGCAGCGCTTGAAGCGTGTCCTGCGTAGTATCGATGGCAGCACCATCCTTTACCTGGACAGTGATCGATCGCACATTGCGTTGACCGAAGAGCCGCATGCTCCCGGTGGTCAGTGGAACGAGGATTGTATCGTCCTGATCGTTGCCCCCAGGCCCCGCCCCCATTTCGCTCATGACGCCAATAATCTGGAATGGGATCTTGTTGACGAGCACATACTTGCCGAGCGGACTTGTCCCGTCCGGGAAAAGCGTTTTTACAACAGTTTGCCCAAGCACAGCCACCGGCGCGTAGGCATCCATATCACCTTGATTGATGAATTCGCCCTGCCCGATTTTCCAGGATTTGGCCTGGGTGAATTGCGGCACCGTGCCATTGGCCGTCGTCTGATAGTCGATGTTGCCGTAACGTAACGTAACGGTGCTCGTCATCTCCGGCACAGCGAAGGCAACATTCGGCTGCTCCAGAATGGCGTCGGCGTCAGCCGGTATCAGTGTGACGATACTGCCGCCAGTCCCGCCACGGAAATTGGCCATGTTTGGCCGGATCACCAGGAGATCGGAGCCCATTGACGAGATGCGATCGAGTACGGAATTCTGCGCCCCGGTCCCGATAGCGAGCATCGCCACGACTGAACCAACGCCAATCACGATGCCAAGCAGCGTCAGGATGGTACGAAACAGATTGGCGCGTAGCGCGCGTAGCGCCATCTTGATTGCTTCGGTCACATCGGCAATCGCCGCAACGCCTTCAATCGCCTTCTGTTTGAGCCCTGAAGCAGCTTCAGGGTTGCTCCGCCGCTTCTTGGTACGGTCGGAGATGATCCGCCCGTCGCGAAGTTCGATCAGTCGGTCTGCCTGTTCGGCTACCTCGCGCGAGTGGGTAATAACGATGATCGTGTGGCCGCTTTCATTCATGCTGCGCAAGAGCGCCATGACTTCTTCGCCGCTCTGGCTGTCCAGGGCACCTGTCGGCTCATCGGCGAGGATGACGCGGCCACCATTCATCAGCGCCCGCGCGATGGACACACGCTGCTGCTGCCCGCCCGAAAGCTGATTGGGACGATGATCCAGCCTGTCACCAAGTTTGAGCGAATTGAGCAAAGCCTCGGCCCTATCATGCCTGTCGCGCGCCGTCGCGCCTGCATAGACCGCCGGAACCTCGACATTTTCCTGCGCACTGGCGGTCGGTATCAGATTATAACTTTGAAAGACGAAGCCGAACGTACGGCGGCGCAATCCCGCTAGTTCATCCGATTCGAACCCGGCGACATGTTCGCCGTCGAGCAAGTAGTCACCGCTTGTGGGCTTGTCGAGGCAGCCGAGAATATTCATCAGCGTCGACTTGCCGGAGCCGGATTGGCCGATGATGGCAACGAACTCACCCGCTTCGATATCGAGTGAAATGCCATGCAAAACCTCAACGGCGAGATCGCCATTGTAATAAGTCTTGCTGATATCCTTGAGCGAGATGAGAGCTGTCATGGCTTAGAACATCGGCGGCATGCGCATGGTGCGCTGCGAGCGGTTGTTGGTACCACGGTTAGCAGAGGTCGCGCTGGAATCGCTTCCCGTCCCGACGACCACCAATTCACCTTCCTTCAGTCCGCTCCTGATCTCGGCATTGACGCGGTTTCGAATACCTACCTCGACCGCGCGCGTCTCAGTTGCACCCGAAGAATTGAGCACCGTAACTTCTGCCTTGCGCGGTTCGCCATTGGGCCCCGCGCGGCGCGAGCCGCTCACCGTGTTAATGGCGGAACTTGGCACGATCAGCACATCCTTGGCTGCCGACTCTACGAAGAACACCTGGGCGCTCATCGATATCATCAGATCGCCGTCAGGATTGGGAACATCAAATAGCGCGTAATAGAGAACGACGTTGTTTTCGATATCCGGTGTCGGCTGGATCTGCCGCAATTTGCCTGTGTAACGCTTCCCTGGTTGGCCCAACAGGGTAAAGTAGGCATCCATTCCGATCTTGAGTTTACTGACATCCGCTTCTGAAACCTGCGCCTTGACCGTCATCGTCGACAAGTCGGCGATCGTAGCAATCGTCGGGGCAGTCTGGCTGGCGTTCAGCGTCTGACCTTCTTTGACCGGTACAGCGGCGATCGTACCAGCCATTGGCGCATAGATTTTTGTATAGCCAAGATCGACTTCATCACCCGCAAGCGTCGCCTTTTGCTTGCGGATTTGCGCTTCCAGCGCGTTGACATCCGCTTCGGCAGCAGCGAGATCGGCAATGGCCTGATCGAGCACAGACTGTGAGACACTCCGCGTCGCCACAAGATTGCGTTGTCGGTCGATATTGGCCTGTTTCAGAACCAGCTGCGCCTTTTTGGACACGAGCTGTGCCTGCAGGTTGGCAAGTTCCGCCTGGTCGATTTCAATCTTGTTCTGAATGGTCGCGGGATCAATTTCGCCAATAAGCTCATTCTGCGTGACCTTATCGCCAATATCGACATGCAGCACCTTTAGCTGTCCGGAAACCTGCGCGCCGGCATCAACGGATTTAATCGAATCAAGTGTACCGACGGCAGTCACTGCATTTTCGATGTCACCGCGCACCACGGCCTGCGTGATCACAGCAGCGGTTGACGTCGAGGCTTTATATTGGCTCCACGCATAGTAGCCGGTGCCGGCAACGGCCAGAACAACTGGCAGCCACAACCAAAGCCGTGAACGCCGTTTCTTGCGTCCTGGCGGAACGGCTCCTGGAATGAACGTGACATTGGACGTATCGGGCGACGCCTTGTCTTGCTTGGCTGCGCTAGCTATTTTGTTCATCTATCCCATTCCATCTCGTTGCAGACGATGAGCACTCATCCTGATGCATATTACCAAGAAATGGAGATGAGGGGTTCGCCCGAAAAGCATTGAGATCATTATATTTCCGTAATGATCATCGAGCCGCATGATCAATGATGGGCATGAACAGGGGCTGAATAGGTTTACACCCGGTGGTAGGGATGCCCCGAGAGGATTGTTGTTGCGCGGTAGAGTTGTTCCGCGACGAGGATACGGACAATCTGATGCGGCCATGTCATAGCGCCAAGTGCAAGGACGAGATCGGCTCGATCGCGCAATATAGCATCATGTCCGTCCGGGCCGCCAATGGCGAGGAGAAGTTGGCGCTTTCCGTCGTCGCGAAACCGCGCGATGGTCTTTGCGAAAGCTTCCGACGGCATTGTCTTGCCACGCTCATCAAGCAGGATCAGGATCCCGCTTTGATCCAGCGCCTCCAGAACTTTCGAGGATTCTTCCTGTTTGCGTAGCTCCGGCTGCTGCGCGCGGCTTTCAGTGATTTCGATGGTGGAGGAGAATTCCAGCCCAAGCGGGGCCCCGGTTTTTTTCAGGCGATCGAAATAGCGGTCTGCCAATTCCCGTTCGGGGCCAGATTTCATCCGGCCCACGGCAAAAACGGTAATGCGCATGACACTCTCCAGTATCCGGGGTTTTAAATGCCCGACACTTCCAAAGCCGGCCAGCGACCGGTCGAAACCTGTTAACCGTTCAGAACGTTCCTTAGCCTATGGCCGAACGTCCAGATCCGTTCGTTATACGCACGCTAAAGCGTCCTTTGTGCGCCGAAAACAGCGCACACGCTTTAGTGAACGGTCTCTCCGTCAAGCTCGGGAGCCTGCCACATCTTTTCGATGTTGTAGAACTCGCGCACTTCCGGACGGAAAATATGGATGATGATATCGCCTGTGTCGATCAGCACCCAATCACCGCTGGTTAGACCTTCGACCTTCGCGCCATTGCCATGCCCGCTCTCTTTCAGAGCGCGCAAAAGCTGGTCCGCGACCGCCGTTACGTGACGATGCGAACGTCCCGACGCGATGACCATGTGATCACCGATGACGGATTTGCCTCGAAGGTCGATGGGGACAATGTTTTCAGCCTTGGAGTCTTCGAGACTGGCAAGGACTGACTGGAGGGCAAGAGATACGGAATTGATTCCGTTCATCTCTGCCGCTGAAGGTGCCAAGGCATCCTTCTTCTGAAATGCTGTTCTCAGTGTATTTCCTTTCCCTTAAGAACAACGCGCTGCAGTCTGCAAGCATACTGCACATTACTAAGATAGGCAGAGTCGCATGACAGTTTCAAGACGTCATATCGGCGTAACCCATTTCGCAGGGTCATTCTCTGTATAAGCTGGCACACGGCCAAGATCAGCCTTTTGGCTGCGCTGCTCCATTACGAATGTCAGTGGATGAGAGTAAAGACCGCGGTCCGTGAATGAAAGTCCAGGCCGGTGCCTTCGAGTGGGGAAGGATTGGCGCGTCGGTCTCGTCGATGCGCGCATAATCGAAGGTCTTTGCCATGCGCGACGATAGAAACGCCAACGTCGATCCCGGCCGGTCGATTACGGCGATTGGAAAAGTCAGCGCGATCCTCTGCCAACGCTGCCAGCGATGGAAATCCGCGAGATTGTCCGCCCCCATGATCCAGACGAAATGCACACCTGGGTTGCGCGCCTTGATCTTTGCCAGTGTATCTGCCGTGTAGCGAATATGATGGGCTGCCTCGAAAGCCGTAATCTTTATCCGTGGATCATGGATGAGGTCCTCGCAGCGTTGCAGCCGCTCCGCCAGCGGTGCCAGGTCGCGCGTGTCCTTGAGCGGATTGCCGGGCGTGACAATCCACCATAATTGATCAAGCTTCAGACGCCGCAGCGCAATTTCGGCAACGAGCGCATGGCCCGCATGCGGTGGGTTGAAGGAACCGCCGAACAGCCCAACTGCCATCCCTTTCTCAACGAAAGGCATGCGTAAATGCGCTCCGCCAACGCCCGCAAAGCTTGCTCGCAACCGCTGCTTTGATGTCACGGGCGAGTCTGGCCATTGCCGCGTACGCGGTATTTGAACGAGGTTAACTGCTCAACGCCGACTGGTCCCCTCGCATGCATCTTGCCGGTAGCAATACCGATTTCGGCGCCCATGCCGAATTCGCCGCCATCAGCAAACTGCGTTGACGCATTATGCAGGAGAATTGCGGAGTCGATTTCGTTGAAGAACCGTTCCACCACGTGAACGTCTTCTGCAATTACCGCTTCCGTATGGTGAGAGGAATAGCGATTGATGTGCTGGATCGCGCCTTCAATACCTTCGACAAGCTTCACCGAAATGATCGCATCGAGATATTCCGTCGACCAGTCTTCTTCCGTAGCCGGCGTGGCGTCAGGAAAGAGCTGCATCACTGCACTGTCGCCGCGAATTTCGCAGCCCGCGCTACGAAGATCATCAAGCAAGGGCACCAGATGCGATGGAGCGATAAGACGGTCGACCAGAAGCGTCTCCGCGGAGCCGCAAACCCCCGTGCGGCGCATTTTCGCATTCACAGCGATCTTGCGTGCCATGGCGAGATTGGCGGAGGCGTCGATGTAAAGGTGGCAGAGCCCTTCAAGGTGGGCAAAAACCGGCACACGGGCTTCGGATTGCACGCGAGCGACGAGGCTCTTGCCGCCGCGCGGGATGATCACATCGAGATTGCCACCAAGACCTTTGAGCATTTCACCGACCGCCGCGCGATCGGTAGTCGGGACAAGCTGGATTGCATCCTTTGGCAGACCAGTCGTTTCAAGCCCTTCCAACAGGGCTTCGTGAATGGCTTTCGATGAATGTGCTGAATCCGAGCCGCCGCGCAGAATCACCGCATTGCCGGATTTGAGGCAGAGTGCACCGGCGTCTGCCGTCACATTTGGCCGGCTCTCGTAGATTACTCCAATAACCCCAAGTGGCGTGCGCACGCGCTCGATATGCAAACCGTTGGGACGATCCCATTCGGCAATGACGTCCCCGACCGGGTCCTCGAGATCGGCAATCGTGCGGATACTTTCGGAAATGCCGGCGATACGCTTGTCATCGAGCTTCAACCGGTCAAGCAGCGAAGCCGCCATCCCTGCATTCTGGCCATTGGCCATGTCCAGTTTGTTGGCCGCAAGGATTTCGGGTAAGCGGCGATCGATTGCGTCGGCCATCGCACGGAGGGCAGCAGTTTTCTGGGTCGGCAAAGCAACGGACAGCGGCTGTGCAGCCGCCCGTGCTTTGCGGCCAATTTCGGCCATCAACTCAGCGACGGACTGTTCTGCATCCACACGTCTCAACATCTTTCACTCCTTGGCGGTGGCGACGCGCCTTGCCGCACGCACCACCAGATCATCACGATGGATCATCGCGGAACGGGCATCATAACCGAGAATTGTCGCAATCTCATTGGTCTTGCGCCCGGCGATCTTTACGGCATCGGCGGCGTCATAGGCAATAAGCCCGCGCGCCGCTTCCCGTCCATCAGGACCAACAACCGCGACGGTGTCACCACGCATGAATTGACCCGCCACTTCCCGCACGCCTGCCGCAAGCAGCGACTTGCCGGATTTCAGAGCGACCAACGCGCCCTCATCGATCACCAGCCGCCCGGATGGCTCGAGATTCCCGGAAATCCATGTTTTCCAGGCATTGACCGGCGTCGAACTTGCCTTGAACAAGGTAGCGCGCTCACCCTTGTCGATCGCTGTCAGCGGATTAAGCCGGGTGCCTGACGCAATGATCATCGCCGTGCCGGCGGCATTGGCAATCTTGCCTGCATCGAGTTTGGTTTTCATGCCGCCACGCGAATATTCCGACGCTGCCGCGCCCGCCATGGCTTCGATGTCTGGCGTGATGGACTCCACAACAGGAAGAAACTGCGCATCGGGATTCTGATGTGGCGGAGCAGTATATAGCCCATCAATGTCCGACAGCAGGATCAACAGATCAGCGCCCATCATGGTCGCGACGCGTGCCGCAAGCCGGTCATTGTCGCCGTAGCGGATTTCGGTTGTGGCGACCGTGTCGTTCTCGTTGATCACCGGCACAGCCTTCAGCCTGAGCAAGGTGCCCACCGTCGCACGCGCATTGAGGTAACGCCGACGCTCTTCGGTGTCCGAAAGGGTCAAAAGGATCTGTCCGGCACGCAATTTGTGATGGCTGAGAACCTCTGCATAGGCCTTCGCAAGTTCGATCTGGCCCGCGGCAGCCGCTGCCTGGCTTTCCTCCAAACGCAAGGCGCCCCTGGGTAGTCCCAGCACAGTGCGCCCCAGCGCGATCGCACCGGACGATACGATCATCATCTCGACGCCGGTAGCCGCAAGTGCCGCGACATCAGCGCCGAGGCTTTCCAGCCACTCGCGCTTCAGGCCGCTGGTGCGATCGACAAGCAATGCCGATCCAATCTTCACGACGATCCGGCGATAGCTGTGGAGTTTTGGCAATAGCCTTGACCCTGCCTCATCTTCATTGTCGCGGAGCTGCGCGGATTTTACGTTCATTGCATCACTCGATAGTTTTGACGCCACTTAGTATTTAAAACGCGTATCGACCTCGACAGGCGCTTCGGATTCTCGCGATTCCAGGATGATCGCCGACAGCGCTCGCAGCACCTGCTCGACGCCTTCCCGGGTGACAGCAGACAGGAGCATCGGCTCGCGGCCTGCCGCCTTTTTCAGCGCGGCTACCTTTTTCTTGCGTGATGCAGCGTCTAGCGTATCAATCTGGCTTAGCGCCACGATCTCCAGCTTGTCCGCAAGCCCATGGCCATAGGCTTCGAGTTCAGCACGCACGGTCTTGTAGGCTTCTGCGACATTGTCTTCCTGGGCCGAGACCAGATGCAAGAGCACGCGTGTGCGCTCGACATGACCAAGGAAGCGGTCGCCGATACCGACGCCCTCATGCGCTCCTTCGATCAGACCGGGAATATCGGCAATTACAAACTCGCGCGCGTCAATGCGTGCAACGCCGAGATTGGGATGGAGCGTCGTGAACGGATAGTCGGCGATTTTCGGCTTGGCTGCTGTTACGCTCGCGAGGAAGGTGGACTTTCCCGCATTGGGTTTGCCGAGCAGCCCGGCATCGGCAATCAGCTTCAGCCGGAGCCAGAGATTGCGTTCCTCTCCTTCAAGACCCGGATTGGCGCGGCGCGGCGCCTGATTCGTCGAGGTCTTGAAATGCAGATTGCCAAAGCCGCCATTGCCACCCTTGGCGAGACGATAGCGTTGACCAACGACGGTGAAATCGCAAATCAGCGTCTCATTGTCTTCTTCGAAAATCTGCGTGCCGACAGGCACCTTGAGCACAACGTCGGCACCCTTGCCGCCGGTCATGTTGCGGCCCATGCCATGCATGCCTGTCTTGGCCCGGAAATGCTGCTGGTAGCGATAGTCGATGAGCGTGTTGAGACCGTCGACCGCCTCCGCCCAGACATCGCCGCCGCGACCGCCATCACCGCCGTCGGGACCGCCGAATTCCAGAAATTTTTCGCGGCGGAATGACACCGAGCCGGCACCACCATCGCCGGAGCGGATATAGACTTTCGCCTGGTCGAGAAATTTCATGAAAGTTCAGTCCTTTTTGATGTTCCGAGGCATTACAGGAAAATCCCGGAGAAGAAAACTGGCCGCCTCAATCTCGGGGCGGCCAATTGACAATCATGATGTCCAGCTACGAAGGCCGATCCAGGTGCGCCGGTCGAGCATATAGCGCTCCACGGGCACATTGCCCGCCACCAGAGAATCCATCATGCCGGTATTGGCATACTGGAATCCGCTCTTGTAGATCACCCGGCGCGAGGCGACATTCGATACGCGGCAGGAGGCGTGCAACTTTTCCACCTGCGTTGCCCGGAACACCAGATCGACCAGAGCATGCGCTGCTTCGGTGGCATAGCCCTTGCCCCAATGCGGCTCGCCCAGCCAATAACCAATCTCCAGCTCGTCCTTGCGGGAGGTGCCATATTCATCTTTCTTGCGCAGGTAGTTGATACCGCAGCAACCAACGAACGTGCCCGATTGCGCAAGGGTAATGGCATAGACGCATTTGCCGATCTCGCCCGCATTGGCGCGGCGCACGAAATCCACCGCATGTTCCTTCGTATAGGGGTGCGGCATGCGGGAAAGCATTTCGGCCACATGAAGGTTATCGGCGAGACGGGCAATTGCATCCACATCCTCGTTACGTGGCGCGCGTAAAACAAGGCGTTCCGTAACGAGAACCGGACAGTCTATCAAATCCAGCCGTTCTTCATCGTCTTCCAGTATTTCAGCAACCATTTGTCGTTCCTCCAGATGCGAAAAGGGAGATGGGTGGTAATCCCATCTCCCCTTTGATCTTTTGGCTTGGTTGCCAGACACCGGGTCCGATGGGACGCCGGTGCTTCAAGCAGGACCGGCTATTCTGCTGCTTCGGCGATCGGGTTGACGATCGACACGTAGCTACGGCCGTTGGCTTTGGTACGGAAGGAAACGATGCCTGCTTCAAGTGCAAACAAAGTATGATCCTTGCCAACGCCAACGTTGACGCTGGGATGCCATTTAGTGCCGCGTTGACGGACGAGGATGTTGCCGGCAAGAACGCGCTCGCCACCAAACTTCTTCACGCCAAGGCGCTTCGATTCGGAATCACGACCGTTGCGTGACGAACCACCAGCTTTTTTATGTGCCATCGGATTGCTCCTTTAAACTTGTTCTTACTCGCCCTTAGCGGGCTTCTCGGCCTTGGCAGCAGCCTTCTTCGGCGCTGCCTTAGCCTTTGGGGCGGCTTTCGTCTCGGTTGCGGTGACATCCGCAGCGGCAGCTTCTGCCTTCGGAGCAGCTTCCTTCTTGGCCGGCTTTTCAGCTGCCTTCTTGGAAGGCTTCGCACCGTCTGTCAGAATTTCCGAGATACGGATCGTCGTCAGTTCCTGACGATGACCACGCGTACGCTTGGAATTCTGGCGGCGGCGCTTCTTGAAGGCGATGACCTTGCGTGCACGGCCCTGTTCGACGACTTCGGCCGTTACCAGCGCGCCGCCAACAACAGGAGCACCGATCGTTGCGTCGGCTCCGACGCCAACCATCAGAACTTCGGCAAATTCAACGATATCACCGGCATCGCCGGCAACTTTCTCGACCTTCAGAAGGTCGTTGGCGGCAACACGATACTGCTTACCACCGGTCTTGATGACTGCGAACATTTTTTCCCTTTCGGAGTTCGGTTCGGTTTTTTGCCGTTTTTGCGGCAATAACCGTCTTTTTGTCAGTCGTGACAGATTGATCGAAAGGCGCTTTGACCCGTAAGAATGAAGGCACCCGAATTCAAAAACAAACGGCGCGGAGAATCCCCCACGCCAGTCGTCGGGCGCTTATAGGATCAGCTTCGTCACCGAGTCAAGAAATTTAAAGCAAAATTGCTCTTGTATCTGGAGGCTTTGCCCGCTATCTAGCGCGTCGCACGCTCAAGCCAAGCCCTTCGGGGCATCGCGGCACCGGCAGGGCTGAATTGTCCTGGCCATATATCCGGGATCTTTTTGATTGATCCCTCACGCGGAGAGGTGGCTGAGTGGTTGAAAGCACCGCACTCGAAATGCGGCATGGGGGCAACTCCATCGGGGGTTCAAATCCCTCCCTCTCCGCCATCTATTACAGATTTTTGTGACATATCGATTGCTTGGAATCCCGCCTATCGAACCTTCGGGACGCAACATCCTATCGAACGTCGTTGCTTGGTGGCGAGAACATCCCTCAAGTTTCAAAATGCAGCCATTCTACTTTCAATTCGATGCCGCAGGGTCTTGACGCAAGCACGGCCCGCATCGCCGTTTCTGGATTCACCGGTCGATTGTTCAGCATAGGCATCCGCCCACCCGATATCTTTGAGGATATGTTCTGGAAGTTCATTGACGTGGCGTCTCGTGCGCACATTTCGCCAAAAGCTCGTCAGGTTCGAGAGGTGCCGTCTTACTCCATAGACAATATCGAAATCAGCACAGGCCATATCCTGGTCCTCCAGTACTTTCGGTCGAGGTCGTTCCCGCGAACTGCCCTATTCGTTTTGCGCGTTTCCGGCTGGCCGATGACAGCGTCTGAGCCAACCGGATACTGTTCGCCTATGACCAATGGGCCCGCAGCGCCTCATTGAATGTTGTCGGCCGCTCCTCGGGAAAGAACAGGCGCGCATTCTCAAGCTCGATAACGCGGTGTGTGCCGGGTATGCGCTCGGCGAGCCAATGGGCCCATTTTTTGTCGAAATACACGTCACCGGTTGCCCAGACGATCAGCGTCGGTGCTGCAATCGTCTTGAGCCTTGGCTCGATAATGACGGTTTGTGCGCAATCGAAGGCTTCGACGAACCGCTCGAGGCCTCGCACACGGTTCGGTCCTGAGAGGAACGGCCGCAGATAGGTGTCAATCGTATCATCGGCGACGGTGGCAGCATCTTCATAACAAGGCCCGAGCGCGCCGGGTGATCGAAAGATGTCCTTGTCATTGACCATGGCCGTCAACGTGCCGCGCAAGCCGCCAGCTGAACACATGTCGACAAACCCCTGAAACGCCTCCGGTGGCCAGTTATCGTGCGTATCGCAGTTGGTAAGCGTCAGGCTGCATAACCGTTCGGGATTGTTGACCGCAAAAATCTGGCTAACCGCACCGCCGCCATCGTTTCCGACAAGGTCCACCTTTCCGATGTCAAGCGCATCAAGAAATTGTGCAAGCATTGTCGCCTGCGCCGTACTTGATACGTCCTGATGGTTGGAAACCTCGGTTTCGCCGTGTGCCAGCGTATCGATTGCAATACACCGCCTGATGTCCGACAGCCCCGAGAGCTGATGACGCCAGATGTAGCTGTTGACGAGGATGCCATGCACGAAGAGCGCGACCGGCCCTTCGCCCGCTTCGGCATAGTAGATGCGTCCAGACGGCGTATCGACGTATTTCTTGGCAGCCTGGAACTGATCGCTGCTCATGATTTCTTGTTCCGGCTGGATTCGCGCAGCTTCTGCGCGCACTCTTCGCAGCAGACTTCAACGACGTGTGCTCCAATTTTGACCTCGATGGCATTCGCATCGAGTTTGTCATCGCATACTGCACAAGTTTTCTCAGTCATGGTCGTATCTCCTTGCTAGCCCGGCTATTCGGGCATGATCAGGAGATCATCTTGCGTTTCTGGTCGCTATCGAGATCTTTAGCCGTTTCTAGGAGCGCCAGTCGATTGTGTGAACGCAGTGGGTGATCGACCATATGCCTGGCGAAAAGCCGCCGTAAAATGGCTATGGCTGGAGAAGCCCAAATCCAGGGCCAGAGCCGATAAATCGTCGTATCGCCTGATGAGGTCCAAAGCACGCGCAAGCCGCAGCCGCAGATGATAGCGGTATAAGGGCATGCCTTCGACCTGTTGAAATACTTGGGTCAGATATACGGGTGATCCGCCGATCTCAGCGGCGATTTCTGCCAGCGTCCATCGCCGGGACAAATCACTGGCCAAGAGGACTTTGACACGGTCCGCCAACCGGCTGCGCGCAAAAGATGCTCGAGATTGGTGTGATGTGCGCGGTCCGAGGCTGCGGCACACCAAAGTCAACAGAAGGCTCTCCGCCGCCAACGGTTCAATGGAGCCGTTATCCAGACTATGCCCAAGCAGGGCGACCAGGACTTGGGCACGAGAGTCGATGCGCAGATCCTGACACCGGAAACCGAGTTTACCGTGATCATTCAAAAGGTGACTTGGCGCCAGTTCACGCAAGACGGGCTCTGCCAGGCTAAGCGACAGGCTCGCGTCGCCGCCTTCTACGGGGTGACTGACGTGATAGCCCTCGCCAGCGTTAAAGAAGAGAACGTGGTTGGCATCTGCCACGGATTGGTCGCTGCCAACGTGCCGAACATAAATACCGCGATAGGGGAACACGAGATGCGTCACGGAAGCAGACTCTTCCGCACTGCGATGACGGCAAGTACCGCTGCATCGAACGTCGTGCAGCATGATGGAATTCGTACCCAATAGCTGGCTGACTTCAAACTCGGACATTTTGTGGTTCCGATTACACCTGGAATAACCGGACCATACAAGAAGGCTCCTGACATCAGTCTGTCAGGAATTAGTGCCACAAACAGATATAATCAAGGTTGGACCACACGGCGAACTTCAGGCAGTCAAGGTGCATGAAGGTGCTGACGAATCTACACGCGTGTCGTGTATTCAATCCTTTAATGGCCAACTCTAAACGTGGACCCTAGTACCGCCGCTCCGCTAAACAATTGCGCCCGATTTGCCTTATGGGTCTGATGGATTAGACCTTTGCGTCATATTTCTGGCGGGTTTATAGGGTGGACGCTGTCCCTGTGTCATGCGCCATTTGCTGCTCTTCGCGCAGCAAATGCAAACCACGAAGCTTCATGACAATGCGAGGAGAGCTTCTGGTTTCATGGCGATGGGGCGGTTTCGTCAGAACGACAAAGGAACCACCCCCGCATATTGAACGTTGATAAACCGAATGGGCGGAACATTCAAAACTAGAACAGGGAATATAGTCATGTTGAAAAAACTGCTGATTGTCGGAGCGACTGCTCTCGTCGCCATCACTTCCGCACCGCAGGCATTTGCACAATCCATCATTATCGGACCAGACGGTGTCCGGTTGCGGGAACCTTATCAGGAACGCGCCTACCGGCGTGAGATCAGTGAACGTGAGGCAGTGCGAATCGCCAGGAGCGAAGGCCTCCGTGACGTCGATGACGTCAGACGGACAAGATCCAGGTTCGTAGTCGAGGGTACGGATCGCCGCGGCGATGATATCCGTGTCGATATCGATCGCCGGACGGGCGACGTGATTGGCGTCCAATAATTACGAATTCATGAATGAGAGCCCGTCACCTTTGGTGGCGGGCTTTTATGTTGAAGAAGACTTTGCCCGGGCACTGGCTTGCTATTAAGCCGTTGTTTCGCCATTGGCATCGTGGAGGTCAAACAGGCGTGAAAGTTCCAGTTCGACTGCCGTGAAGAACGCTCCAACCTGCTCATCCTGATCGTCTTCCGGAACGCCGAATTTGGCGAGGTGCCTGAACAGAGTGTCAGCGACCTGGTTCCGATAGGCTTCCGCTTGCCTTTCGGTGGCCTTTTCCATGATTTTCGCCGCCACATCGCGCACTTTTGCGACCCTCTTTGTGAGGGGAAATGCGATGATTTGGCATGGCATTGGGGATTTAACTTCGAACATGCTTGTTTTCTTCCCAGTCCGGCAATGATTCACCTGGCCTTTGATTCGCTCGACGATACGGGAAATTGTCCTAACAATTTGTTTCGGCTCATGTTTGGACCACGCGAGCGTTGCAATGCGGCTCAAGTTACGTAACGGTTGCACAGTGCGAGCTGGCGAACAGATTGTGTGTAACGTGACCACAATGTTGCCGGTTACGGTACGCATGCCTATCACAGTGGGGTAAAGTGATTCGCATTCGTTACGGCGCAGACAAGCAGATATGGCACTCAGCAATGCAGAGAGGCAGAGGCGGCACCGCGAACGGCAGAAGCAAAAACTCGCCGCTGCGGCACCCGATCTTGCCGCCCAGTATGAGAACGTTGGCGCTGATTTGCGCGAGAAGCTTTACGCACTCATCGACACTGAGAATGCCCGTAGAGAACGTTACGTAACTGGAAAACCGATTGAACAAACCGATTTCCGCCGTGTGATCCTCGATATTGCTCTCAACGAGAACCGATCTGGCATTGCCGACGCTGCACGCATGGTCCTGTTGCAGGCGCTTTGCATGGGGGAAAGCTCGGAGAACGAAATTCTCGAAGCGCGTCGCCAGAAAGAAGCGCTGACTTCCAGAAAAACCAAAAATCGTGATGCGAAGGAACAGGTGATACCACTTGCCCACTATGTGCGTGTTCCGAATTTCGGCTGATCTGCCCTGTTTTACTTCTGCGCCAGTATTCTGCTAGCCTGCCCCTTTCCAGCGCTAAACAAGCATGAGGTTAAGCCCCATGGCACATCCAGCCTTTTCCCCTTCCAATGTAGCAGTCGTCACAGGTGGTGCATCCGGTATTGGCCTTGCCGCAGCCAAGCGTTTCGCCGCGATGAATCTGAAGGTGGTCATTGCCGATCTGGGCGGTGAAAAACTCGATAAGGCGCGAGCCCTTGTCGCTGAACGGGTCCATCCGGAAAACGTCATCGCTGTCGCGACGGATGTCAGCAAGGTCGAAGATCTGCAGCACCTGCAACAAACGGTCGAGGAAAAATTCGGCGGCGTCGACGTTCTGATGAACAATGCCGGCATTCAGCCTGGCAGCGGCATCTTCAGCGCTGATAACTGGGAAATGATTATCGACGTTAATCTGTTCGGCATTATCCGTGGCAGCCAGGTCTTCGGCCCGAAGATGATTCTTCGGCAAAAACCAGCGCTCATCATCAATACCGGCTCGAAACAAGGCATCACCACGCCACCAGGCGATCCTGCCTATAATGTTTCGAAATCAGGGGTAAAGACCTTTACCGAGGCGCTGCAGCACGAGTTACGCAACACAAAAAACTGTCACGTAACGGCGCATCTCTTCATTCCCGGCTTCGTCTATACGCCATTGACTGCCGGAGGTCGCACCGAAAAACCTGCCGGTGCCTGGACGCCGGAAGAAACTGTCGATTTCATGTTGGAACGAGTGTCAGCGGGCGATTTCTACATTCTTTGCCCGGACAATGATGTGGCCCGCAGCCTCGATGAACGACGTATCCTCTGGTCTGCAAACGATATCATCAAGAACCGCCCGCCTTTGTCGCGCTGGCATCAGGAATATCAAAGCGAATTTGCTGAGTTCCTCAAGCAAAATGACTGAGAGATCGCAACGGGCCTGCGCCCGCTTCGGCGAGCCAAAGCGCAAGGCGAATTGAAATTGCGTCCAAGCTGACCTACTAGTCCCTGTCCACCTTCGGGAAGGCCCCGTTCAAAACCTGACCCATCACGCTGCTGCACGCCCACGAATACGGATGGCCCGCCACCAGCTTTAGACTGGAGTTTTTCATGACCGATATAACAAACCCAGTGGCAGTCGCTGCGGTGCCTGACACGCGAACCAGATTGAAGTCCATCATTGGCGGTTCTGCCGGCAACCTCGTGGAATGGTATGATTGGTATGTCTATGCCGCTTTCACGCTCTATTTTGCCCCTGTCTTTTTCCCTTCCGGCAACCAGACAGCCGAACTCTTGAGTGCCGCAGCCGTTTTCGCAGTCGGCTTTCTCATGCGGCCTATCGGCGCCTGGTTCATGGGGATCTACGCTGATCGCAAGGGTCGCAAGGCCGGCCTGACCCTCTCTGTCACGTTGATGTGCCTAGGATCTCTGCTGATCGCGGTCACACCGGGCTATAACTCGATTGGCCTGCTCGCTCCGGCAGCGCTCGTGTTCGCAAGGCTCCTGCAGGGCATCAGCGTCGGCGGCGAATATGGCGCGAGCGCCACGTACC
>NZ_JBBNAN010000296.1:0-2920 GCF_037994405.1 Phyllobacterium sp. | reverse complement strand
TTTCGGGATCGACCAACTCACCGGAAACATCCGTAAACGAGACGATGCCATATTGTTCCGTCATGACTGGACGTTCGAGAGGAGGCAATTCATCTGATGGCAGGGGATATCGTCGCCGTCGCCGTTCAGCGTACCGAAGCTGAGAAGCCTTATAAGTGGGGGAATTCTTCTGCAGGGCCACCCGCCGCCTTCGCTCTTCCGGCTCGTTGCGACGAGCAGCGGCTTCAATGGTAGTCCATCGACGCAGCAGTTCCTCATAGGACCGGAAGGGCACGCGCCACACCCGCATGTCCTCGTCCCAGTGCGCCCACGGTATAGCGCGCATTTGCTCGATGACCGTTTTCGAGTATGGAGTTCGAATGTGCAAATCGTCAGCCACCTCAAGATATGAGCTATTGATAGGCTCAAACTCGTAGGCGTCCCGGCCTTTGGCGTCGGCGTGAGGAAGCACGTAATCAGCCTCGCGCGCCAGCCAACGGTCCAGACGACGCTCAGCCGTCTTGCCGGGCACAAACCAAGCTCGCTTTTCATCACTCCATCGCGCGCGGGGAAACGCTTCTCGGAACCGTTCCACAGTCATCCGGTCATATGGAAAAGCAGCCAGCGCGCCCGTTTTCCTTTCCTTGCTGATGTAACGTCGGTCGATCACAACGATAACCTTCGAGAACGATTCACGTGGCATGCAACGCCTAAAAGCCTCCACTGGTTGCCATTCAAACTACTGACAGCGTTCCAAGGGCTATTTTGGTGTGTTTTGCGCCTGGATCGAGCGCGATGCACCTGACCATTTAGTGGACGCGACTGACAGACTTTCCCCGCAGCTTGACGCACCACCAGCCTATCTTTGAGGTCAGGGCCTGGTGCTGGTACGCCGGCTATTGGTTAAGTGGGCGCTCCACCCCAAAATATTTCCCACAACGCCAGACCCATTGCAGCACCGCAGATAACTGCCTGAGACACGACGATCAAACCGAGCCTCGTGCGAAAAGGTTCTTTCATCGTTTTGTGTCGCAAGGCTCGTTGAGCGACAACTGCGCCAATCGTCCCGCCAATGAACGCCAAGGTCAGAAGGGTGCGCTCCGGAGTCCGCCTTCGGCCAAGTAGTGCGCTTTGCTTGTCCCAAGCGAACAGTCCGAAGCATGCGACGTTGACCGCGAAGTAATATGCGCAAAGGGCAATGAGCGCGTTCTGATCGACTGTTGTGCTAACGTTCATCAAGCAAAGCTCCTGATCCTCTGAACCAGATGCTATTCCCGGACACTTAATTTTCTAGGCGGTGAAACCGATCAACTTGGCAACTTGCAAACTATCGGTTCGGTGCTTGGGGCTTTGGATTTCCTGACGAGTAAATGGCCCCAATAACGAGATATCCCAGGAGAGAGCAATAAAAATACGTGTATCCTGGCGCTCCAAGGAAGCGCCAGCGCTGACGCTGCGCTTGACGTATTCATCGATGCGGCCAAGTAGGCAGATATGACGATCCGTCAGGTACAATAAATGTCGTGAAGGTCGTGAACCCCGTAATCAACTGCGCGGGGACGGCCTTCAGTTAATTAATGCAATTTGCTTCCATCTGCCGAACTGGCCAAGTGTAGTACACCATCATCGTCTTTTTCAGCGGCGTATCTCGGCAACAAATCCCCCCACGTCCCGAAGACATTTTGGCAGTTTGGGCATTGGATAATGGTTTGCGCGGTTAACAGCCGGGGCGACACAACAATAATGTGGTAACAGCGGTTGCATTCAAACTCAGGATAGTGAACGGAGGTCATCCCGTGTGCCCCAACGTGAAGTAACAAAACGGCAAAGTTTATCGATTTTAACGTGGATTAAGAGTCGGAAATTGTAGGTATTGCCCATAAACTCTTTGATACAAGATCAACAAAAATAATCACTTTTTTGAAGGTGGATAGATCGCTTTTCAAATGGTCTCAAATAGTCTTTGAAGCCTGCGAGGCAGACTCCGATATTGGGGACTTGGACCACCGACGGTATTGTTTCCGGCGGTGAAGCGCCAGAAACAGGGTAGTAACGCTACGCTTAATTTTTTTGCTTCTGTCCCCTCGATCACTTTCCTCTCAACAGAACTTGAACAACATTACAGTCAATTCATTGTTTTCCTGGATATTTAGGACGTAATCTCGCGCAACTGACACACGAAGTGCCAAGGTGGGGACGGGACGACACAGTCCTTGTCTAAGCTCGGATCGGGTCTCCCGTCCTGAACAGGACTAGGAGATTAGCGATGAAGAAAATACTTATTGTGATCTCTGCACTCGCTCTGACGACTGGCGTTGCCGCCGCGGCCCAAGGACAGAGAACCTACACGTCCGCTATGAAGGCGGTTCACACGATGAATGTGCCCGCCGCCCAAATGTTCAGCACAACAGGAACGGTTGAAAGCTTCGATCCGCAGTCGAAGATGGTCCAGTTGACCACGGGTACAAAATATCAGTTGCCAAGGAACGCCAACCTCCGCGGAGTCGCGATCGGCAGCAAAGTAAGGATTAGCTGGAAAGCCCAGGATCCCTATGGCACGTCGTTCGGCAATGGCGAATCCGACGAGTTTAATGCAACTCGTCTGGTCGTAGTGAGGTAGTTGACCATGATCCGATAGTTCGCCAGCGCAAGGTCGTAATGGCGGACTATCGGGCTTCCGCGAGAACGGCGTTGATCGGTTTGCGCGATTACATTCGTATCAAGCGGCAGTGCACTGAGATGACTGTCCAAACACCTTGACGGCCAACCCAAACTCTCGAACTGGCAATTTTTGCTGAGAACGTTTCGTCATACTATGTGCCGCTGGCGCCGAGGGAAGCCGAACCCGAGGCTGGTGCGCCGCTCCCTGGTCCGTCCGTGCCACGCAGCAAGATGAGGACCGGCAGCTTACCCGTGCCTTCCGGCTCATTCAGGTCACGGT
>NZ_JBBNAN010000295.1:0-5979 GCF_037994405.1 Phyllobacterium sp. | reverse complement strand
GCCATCCACGGCATTCGCCGCCGCTCGGCGGCCAAGGCGTCACGGGCGCGGGTCTGGGCCTTTTCCTTCACGAGCAGCTGCTCGCGGGCCGCCTCCCACGCCTGCGGCGACACGACCGGTGGTGTGTGCATGGCAGGCTGTCCACCTATCCGTCCGTTCTCGGCTGATGTAGTCATGGCTTTTGAAACCTCCTAATTTGGGCGAATTCCCGCGCCTCGAGGCTGAAGCGCAATTCCATTCGCTGCTCATCGCTCGTTGTTGGTCGTGAGATAGTTTTAGCACCGGAAATCGAACGGTGGGAGTAACAAGTGCGGCGGTATTCCGATGGAGTCGCTGATTGCAACCTCGGCGCATGCGCTCGATGGGGCCGGATCAATCGGCGCCCGATCGAACTCGATACCGTTTTCCCCGGCTGCGATCAGCCTGAGCGTGTGGCTGCTCTGGCCCGCTTTGAGGTGACGCAACAAAAGTCTGGAACGGCGGAAGCGGGTGAGGACCGGCGGTTCGCGTGAACGGCCGCTTTCGGGAACGCAATCCGATGATGGCGGGGTCCGGATCGGGGCGAACACCGGACTTTTCGATCTGCGGGAGAAGAGCCCGCTCATGCCGCGATTGTCGAAGCGATCTATGCCGAAGTCGACATGCAATTCGATGACACCCGCGCCGCCCGCATTCATCGCAAGGTAGAGGCCAAGTCGAGGAAGGGAAATGCAGTTCCCGAAAGGAGAGGGCATTTTAGTGTCGGACAGCATGAATCCGTTTGCAAGGTTTGGAGGCGTTGTTCATGAGGTTACCAAATCGGGAAGGGTTTTAGCGCTTATCGAACTTTTCGGACGCATGACGCCAGTTGAATTCGAGCCGAGACAACTCACCCCCGCGGTATAAGACCGACGTAATGACCGCTTCCCAGCAGTGATTGCGAGGTCAGCCCAGATCATTTTAATCGATATCCCTCGATTGGGCCTACCTCGATAGCTGGGCGCATTTGTCTGTACCCTGATGCGCCGTTCTCTGTCCGGATCGTCCGATTCTAGCTCGTCGGACAATGTCGACAAAAGCTCCCAAACTGCACCAGCCGGCTTTGCTTCGGCCGCGTCGGACGAGTCGCTTGATCGCTTCGCCGGGCTTACGGAAGTTCGATCTCGCCGTCCACCACGTGGGTGAGGCCTGTGCCTTCGGCCGTCAACGTCATGCGGACCTTCAGCTTCTTGCCGCCGATCTGCCCTTCGCGCACCGTCTCCTCGATCTTGCGCTGTGAAGTGACGCCGACTTCCTTCAGGAACTTGCGGATCGACATGTTGAAGGCATCTTTGCTCATGGCTGAACTCCTCTGTGTCGGGATTTTCCTTTAACAATTTTCGCTCGATATTCGCTCTCCCGCTGAGCAGGTCCGCAAGGGGATCCCTTGGTGGACGGCAGGAATCGGCCCTGTTCCCGACATTCGAGTTCCGGCAGGTTGCCCTTGTTCGTCTCGCTACAGCCACCGCCTGACGCGGCCCTTATAGGCGAGATAGACGTCACCGAACTTCCGCTCGAGATAGGCCTCCTCGCGGGCGACCACGCCGTAGCGGATGACGAGATAGAACGGCACCAACAGGACGAAGAGCCACAGGCTGTCGAAGGCGACGGCCAGGCCGATGAGGCCGAGGAACATGCCGATATAGATTGGATTGCGTGTGAAGCCGTAGGGCCCCTCGTCGACGATCGTCGAAGTCGGCTGGGTGGTCTGGATCTGCGTCCCCACGCGGCGGAAGGTCGCCGCTGCCCAGATCAGCAGCGCCAGGCCGGCGAGAAACACGATGCCGCCGAGCCAACCAGCTGGCACGGCCGCCGGCAGGAACGGCAGCGGATAGAGCCAGTCGAGCGCGAGCCCGGTGATCGCCGCGAGCGCCCAGACGATCGGCGGCCGTACCGCCGCGCCTGAACTGTCGCGCAAATTCCCGTTCGCCTCGTTCATGCCGCCCGTCCGATCCGCTCCCCCGCCCGCCGGAATATTGGTGCAGGGAGAGTGCGTTTTGTTATTTCTGCCAAGGCTTCCTCCACCGTTGGGAGTTTACGTCGCTTCGAAAGAAATTTGAAGGCGGAGAGGAAATGGATCGAATTCACACGACAGTTCTCGCAGACAGAAGATGCTTCGTCGATGGAAGATGCGAGTTCGAAAAACTCGACAACAGAAAGTGAGTTCTCTCCTGGTCGATCGATTTTCGTCACCGAAAGAGGAAACCCTTTTGCTACGTTCGGCGGCGTTGTCGATGCAGTTACAAACGCCGGCAGAGTGATCGCGCTTATTGATCTCTTCGGACGCATGACGCCAGTTGAATTCGCGCCGAAACAGCTAACCCCTGCGGTATAAGACCGAAATAAATTTCCGCTTCGCGTGCCAAGAACGGTCATCCAGTAATGGCCGTTCTGCACCTCCGCCGTCTGCAGGCTTGCGGCTTTTACGACTTTTTACGGCTCTTCCGAATGTGTTCAATAATGCCGCGCGCTATTTCCCGCTCTCCCATGATGATGAGGTTGGCTCCAAACTTGCCAAGATGTTCAACCTCAGCGTCAGAGTGAGCACGTGCGATGATCTCCAGATTCGGATTTGCAGCCCGGGCCTGCTGGATGAGATTGCCACCTTCGAAAGGATTGGGGATGGCACTAATAAACCATCGTGCCTGCGAGAGGTTCGCGGCGCTCAAGATATCAGGTTGCAAGGCATTTGCGGAAAACGCCTCTATGCCGCGGGCACGCAGCTGCTCAACAACTTCCTGTCGCTCTTCAATAACGAGCAAGGGCAGACGGTCCGCAAGTATTGCTTCGGCTACACGGCTTCCAACGCGGCCATGACCAACCAAGACAGCATGACCGGTGAGCTCGGTAGTATTCGCTTCACCTGCTCTTGCAGGAGGAGCGGGCTGATCAGGCGTATTTTGTTGCTCACGCTCGGTGAGCCACGGCATGGCGCGGTTCAGAGCAGCAAAGAGCAACGGATTGACGAGAATCGAAAGAATCGCACCAACCAGAATGAGATCACGGCCCTCGTCTGGCAGTAGCTTGAGAGCGACTCCGAGCCCGGAGAGGATGAAGGAAAATTCGCCAATCTGTGACATGCTCGCGCCCATCGTCAGCGCGGTGCGAAGCGGATAGCGCAGAGCAAGCGTTATGGCGAACGCAACGATGGCATTGCCGACGACAATGACCAGGAACGTGCCAACGACCGGGACCGACTCGCGCACGAGGATTGTCGGATCGAACAACATCCCGACAGAAACAAAAAACAGAACCGCAAACGCGTCACGGAACGGGAGGGTTTCTTGCGCCGCCCGCTGACTTAGCCGCGACTCAGCAAGAATCACGCCTGCAAAGAACGCTCCGAGTGCAAGGGAAACGCCGAATAATTCCGCAGCCCCATAGGCGACCCCGAGAGCGACGGCCAACACTGCCAGCCGAAAGAGTTCTCGCGAACCGGTGTGGGCTGCGTAATGGAGAACCCATGGGATTACCCGCTTTCCAACTACCACCATAAGCAGCACAAACGCAGCGATCTTGATGACAGTGAGGCCGAGCGCACTCCAAACTGTTTGCGTCTCGAACCGGCCGAATAGTTCAGTGGGTTGCGTCGTACCTTGCCCCAGTCCTCCAAGAGCGTCGGCGAAAAGGGGCAACAACACAAGCGCGAGGATGACGCCTATGTCCTCGACGATCAACCAACCAATCGCGATGCGCCCCCGCTCAGTTTCCAGCAATCTGCGCTCGTCCAAGGTCCTCAAAACAACGACAGTACTCGCAACCGACAGCGAGAGGCCAAACACTATGGCCGCTCCGATGCTCCAGCCCATCAAATGGGCCAATCCGCCGCCGAGCAGGGAGACGATCCCAATTTGGCCAAGAGCGCCGGGTACCGCAATCGCTCGCACCGAGAGCAGTTCCTCCATTGAAAGATGAAGCCCGACCCCGAACATCAGGAGCAGAACGCCGACCTCGGCGAGTTGTTGCGCAAGCATCTGGTCTGCAATGAAGCCGGGCGTGAAAGGTCCTATCACAACGCCTGCGATGAGGTAGCCGATGATGGAGGGCAGCCGAATCCTGTTCGCAATCGTTCCAAAAACGAATGCAAGCCCTAAGGCTGTGACTAAAGTGGCAATGAGCGGTGTTTGGTGAATCATCTTGACCTTATGCGCGCCTTTGACGATCGATGCGTCGACTAATGCGATGAAGAACAGCGCACCGCCACAAACCACCATGCCGATCAAATGCATGATAACGGTGCGACCCAGGATTGAAAGCGGCTAAACATCGGAAAGAAGGCGGAAAATTGCGAAATGTCGAGGTTGTTCTGGAGGGTCGTGTCGCAAACTTCGACGCGATGGATTGGTTTGCAGCCACTGCTGCCAAAACCTAGTTCGTGGTCATCCAACCTCAGTGGCTCGCCAAAAACAAGCAATCGATCCTCGACCGCGACTGGCTCTCGCTGAAGCGGGCTTCGTCGCTTCTGTGGCTTGGAAATCGTCAAGATCCTGGCCGTAGTGGTGACATGGATAAGAGCATCGTTCAGCTACTCCATGGTTCGCCTTCGGGACCACCTCGGCGGAGTTTGTCGGGAAGCAGTTCTCCATTAGGTGTGAACTCAAGCGATCCTGAACTTATGCAAAAGCGCTCCCGGTCGGAGGCGGGCCGTCCGGAAGGACATGCTCTTGGTGCGCACCGCAACGAGCGCAAAAATGTCCGGAGATGATCTTGAGCGACGGGCGCGGTGAAGCTCGGCCAGCCGTTACCACTTTCATACTTTGCGACGGCTTTGAACAGCGGCAGTCCGCACAAGCGGCTCGTATCAAGCCCCTAATGTCGGCGATCCGTGCCTCCCTTGGGCCAAGAGCGGTCAAACGGCTCTCTGCCTCACCTTGAAACAAACAGTTCGCTTAGGTTCCCGCCCGAATTTCAAGGTTGCCTTGCAGTGCTCGAATTTACCTCGATGGGCTGTACCAGATCGGCGAGGTATAGGCCCGTTCCTGCATCTTCATCGTTACTTCCGATGGCATATTGATGCCGAAATATTTCGCATCGTACGCGGTCCAGCGCGGCGTTGGAATTTCGATGACACGGCCGTAATAGAAGGCGCGCTGGGCTGCATCGAATTCGGGATCCTTCCACACCGCGATTAGCTCGGGCGCGCCGATTGTGTTGCTCCACGTTGCGTTGGCGATGTCCACCGTGTCGCCGACAGGCGGCAGTTTGCCGTCAGCACCCGGTTTGCGATCTCCCGACCATGCAACGTCGTATACCTTTTCATGGACTTCGCCGGCCGCGTCCAGCCAACCCTTGACGATCTGGTATCGGTCGAGATTGGCACCAATCGGGTCTTTCAGCGCCGCGACGAGGAAGGTTGGGACCTTTCCGGCCGGAGCCGGTCCAATGTCACCGCCCATCGGCACGCCCTTGGTATAGCCCGAGATCGCAGGACTGCGCGTATTGGCATCACTTGCTTCGAAGTCGAAGCCACCGAAGAAGCGGACCAGCATCCGGGGACCAGTCGTGGCATAGGTCTCGCGGCGCTGCATTGCATCGAAAAGCGCCTCGCGCGTGTTTTCGGTCGCCCATACGCCCGCGTAGCCGGAGGCCGTCTGCTCCCATCCCATGATAACGCGATCGCCTTGCTTCACGAAGGGGTGCGAAGCCCGCTCCGCGCTCGGCTCGCTGCTCGATGTCTTGCCGAAGAAGTTGTCCTCCTCGACCGCCGTTAGGCCGGTATGGGCGTCGGTCGATCCCACCAGTCCAAACTTATAGGGGTTGACGCCTAGCTTCTGCTCGAGCTTGAGGCCGTTCTTGAAGGCCGAGCGGGCATATTCGTATTCGAACATATCGGGTGTCTTCGCGACAGTCAGGTCGAGATTACCCTTGTCCCAGCGCTCGAAATTGGCGAACTCGTCATTCGGCGACAGGAAGGGATGCGTCTCGCCATCGCCCTTGATCTGCGTCACCTCATAGAGTCGT
>NZ_JBBNAN010000294.1:0-1938 GCF_037994405.1 Phyllobacterium sp. | reverse complement strand
CATAGGCATCGCAAACGCACGGGCATGATGGTCGGGAGAAGTGCCGACATGCCAAGAATATCGGGCCGATGTTATCGGCGCCAGATCGTTTTAATTCAACAGGGCATCGGGGCATTTGTAAAAACGGTTCGCGACATTCGTGAAGGGAAGATATATCTTGCTCATGGGACTATACGCGGGCTGTCACAGTCGCGGCGTGGCCCAGATTGGATCAGCTTCCCGCCATGATCGACTTGCAGAATATTGAAGACGCGCAAAAGCTTGCCCAGGCAATCGTCAACACGATTCCCGAGCCGTTTATCGTGCTTGATGGTGAAATTCGTGTGCTGGCTGCCAGCCGCTCCTTTTACGAGACGTTCAAGGTCGATCCCGAGCAGACGCGAGGCCATTTGCTCTACTCGCTAGGGGACGGACAATGGGACATCCCTGCCCTTCGTGTCCTGTTGGAGACAATCATTCCCGAACATGCCGCAATGGACGGCTTCGAGGTTGAGCATGATTTTCCCAATCTTGGCCGCAGAACCATGCTGCTGAACGCTCGAACCGTTCTCTATGACGACAACGCCATTTCCACGATCCTGCTTACCTTTACCGATGTCACCAGCCGCCGCGCGATCGAACGGGAGAAGGATGACCTGCTCAAGCAGACTGAAGAGCTGCTGCGCCAGAAGGATATCCTGCTTCAGGAAATGCAGCACCGCGTCGCCAACAGCCTGCAGATCATTGCCAGCATCTTGCTGTTGAAGGCGCGGGCCGTCACGTCCGAGGAAACAAGGCTGCATCTGCACGACGCCCATCAGCGCGTCATGTCGGTGGCCGAGGTGCAACGGCACCTGCATACAGCCAACAGCATTGACCAGATTGAAGTCGGTTCTTACCTGACGAAGCTTTGCGGCAGCCTGGCCGCCTCGATGACCGGGGAAAGCAACCCCATCACACTCGATGTGATGGCAGACGCGGGATGGATAGGATCAGACAAAGCGGTCAGCCTTGGCCTGATCGTGACCGAACTCGTTATCAACGCAATCAAATATGCTTTCCCGTCGGCCAAATCCGGCGACCGGATCGCCGTCACCTACGAGATCGACAAGGCCGATTGGAAGCTGATCGTCTCCGACAACGGCGTCGGGAAAAACACTGCAACCGCCGACGTAGCTGGCGGGCTCGGAACAGCCAATTGTCGAGGCGCTGGTAAAGCAGCTCGATGCCCGCATGGACGTCGCCAGCAGCACAAAGGGCACAAGTGTGTCCATCACCCGGGCAACCTTCACGTCGCGTAGGACACACGGAGCGTGAACGTCTTTCCGCTGTGAGCAGATCCCCAGTTTTTCCGGAAAGTTCTATTTTGATCACTGGATAACCGTCTTCAAAGCCACAACCAAAAGATTCTCCTCGATTGCGGCTAACGTCCTGCCCCTTGCGTCGGCTCACGATCCGGACCCAACTTGAAATAACCACATTGCGCGCCCATATAAGAACGGTCGACGAAGATAGTTCGGCCAGTTCTGCAAGCTCCTGATCGAGGGCAGATTTCTCTCCCGTAGCAATTCAAGTTTGATCGCTGCTCTTGTTGCAGCCCGCCTGTCGTCTGCTTGCAGCCGATGTATTCCAATATGACATGCTGCGCGGCTTTGCCGCGGCAGCCAACGGACCAATATGCAAATGATTACCGAACTGAACCGCACTGCGGTGCAACCGCCTCAAATTGATCGAGATACAAACAACAACCCGCTGCGAATAATCGCCGCCACATGTGAACACCAAGCTTCCGGTTTCACGCGAGAGGAACTGCGCCAGATTGTAGCTGATCAGATTGATTGATCCCTGGTCGCGATTTCCTCCCAACGGGCAAAGTCGCGCTCAATTAACCCACAACAATATTAAAGGAGTGAGCCGCCTAATGGCTCAGAATTCAATGAATATGAACCAATCCAGATC
>NZ_JBBNAN010000293.1:0-8587 GCF_037994405.1 Phyllobacterium sp. | reverse complement strand
GCTACGGAGTGCCGAGTGACGGTCCGGTCGGCAAGCTGCTCGGCCAGGCTGGTTATCCGCTGCGGCGGCCGGCGCATTTGCACTTCATGATCAAGGCGCCGGGCTTCGAGACGATCACCACGCAAATCTATGATGGCAGTGACCCGCATCTCGCCGAGGACGCGATCTTCGGCGTCAAACCAGAACTCGTGCGCACCTTCGAGCGAAAGGGCAAAAGCCGACCGTCATGGCGGCTGGACCTCACCTTCGTCATGGTGCGGGCAAGACAGGGAGCCGCGGCATGAACCGCGATTTTATCTATAGCGGCAGCCCCGCTCATATCGTCTTCGGGCAAGGTAAGAGCGGCGCCGCCGGCGAATGGGTCGAGAAGCTCTACTGCAGCCGTGCCCTAGTGCTCGCTACACCGCAGCAGAGGGCGGATGCGGAGGCGCTGGCAGAGCGGCTGGGCCCGCTCGCCGTCGGTGTCTTTGCCGGTGCCGTCATGCATACGCCTGTTGATGTCACCGAAGCGGCGATGAAGGTCATGGCCGAGACCAAGGCCGACTGTGTGGTTTCGCTCGGCGGCGGCTCAACAACCGGGCTCGGCAAGGCGATCGCCTATCGCACGGACCTGCCGCAGATCGTCATTCCGACGACCTATGCCGGGTCTGAAGTGACGCCGATCCTCGGCCAGACGGAGGGAGGGCGGAAGACCACGGTGCGCCATGCCAGCATCCTGCCGGAAGTGGTGATCTACGATCCGGCGTTGACCACGGGCCTGCCCGTCGGCATGAGTGTCACGTCGGGGCTGAATGCCATGGCCCATGCGGTCGAGGCGCTCTATGCGCAGGACCGCAACCCGATCTCGTCGCTGATGGCGGTCGAGGGGCTGCGCGCCTTCAAGGCCAGCCTGCCGGATATCATCAAGACACCGCAAGCGCTCGATGTCCGTGCCGAGGCGCTCTACGGCGCCTGGCTTTGCGGCACGGTGCTCGGCACCGTCGGCATGGCACTGCATCACAAGATCTGCCACACGCTTGGCGGCACTTTCGATACGCCGCATGCCGATACACACGCGATCATGCTGCCGCACACGGCCGCCTACAACGCGGTCGCCGTGCCCGAACTGCTGGCACCCGTCGCAGAGATATTCGGCGGCTCGGTCGGTGGCGGCCTCTGGGATTTTGCCATGGAGATCGGCGCGCCGCTCGCGCTCAAGGATCTGGGGCTCACCGAAGCCGACCTCGATCGCACGGCGGAGATCGCCATCGAAAACCCCTACTGGAACCCGCGGCCGATCGACCGGCAGTCAATCCGCGGCCTGCTGCAGCATGCCTGGGAGGGCAAGGGGCCGGCATAGACCAATGCCGACATCACACTCTGTGGGAGGACAGAACAATGGGAGGAGGAAACATGTTTACCAGACGCGAGTTTCTAAAGACGACGGCCGCTACCGGTGCGCTCGCCGCGACAACCGGCCTTGCAACGCCGGCGATCGCTCAAGATGCGGCGATCAAGCTCGGCTATGTCAGCCCGCGGACCGGGCCGCTCGCCGCCTTCGGCGAGGCCGACAAATTCGTCATCGACAGTTTCCTTTCGACGACAAAGTCGATGGGTCTCAATTACGAGGTCGTCGTCAAGGACAGCCAGTCTAACCCGAACCGGGCGGCAGAAGTCGCCAAGGAACTGATCGTCGATGATGAGGTGAACCTCATTCTGGTCGCCTCCACGCCGGAGACGACCAATCCGGTGGCAACAACCTGCGAGGCGGAGGAAATGCCGTGCATTTCCACGGTCGCGCCGTGGCAGCCCTGGTTCATCGGCCAGCAGGGCAATCCCGGCGACCCGGCGTCGTGGAAGCCATTCAATTATGCCTATCACTTCTTCTGGGGCCTCGAAGACGTCATCGCCATCTTTACCGATATGTGGTCCCAGATCGAGACCAATAAGAAGGTCGGCGGCCTCTTCCCAAATGACGGCGACGGCAATGCCTGGGGCGACAAGGTTGTCGGCTTCCCATCGGCGCTCGAAAAGATGGGCTATGCGCTCACCGATCCAGGTCGCTACCAGAACATGACCGACGATTTCTCGGCGCAGATCAACGCCTTCAAGTCCGGCCAGTGCGAAATCATCACTGGCGTCGTCATCCCGCCGGATTTCACTACCTTCTGGAACCAGGCCAAACAGCAGGGTTTCGCCCCGAAGATCGCCTCGATCGGCAAGGCGCTGCTCTTTCCGCAGACGGTGGAAGCGCTGGGTAAGGCCGGTCACAACCTGTCCTCGGAAGTCTGGTGGACACCGAGTCATCCATTCAAGTCGTCGCTGACCGCCGAGACGTCGGCGCAGGTAGCCGAGGCCTTCACCAAGGCGACGAGCCGGCCCTGGACGCAACCGATCGGTTTCGCCCATGCGCTGTTCGAACTGGCAGTCGATGTGATGAAACGCGCCGGCGATCCGACCGACAGCGATGTCGTCGCCGAGGCGATCGCCGCCACCAAGCTTGATACGCTGGTCGGGCCGATCGCCTGGGACGGCAAGAACCTGCCGCCTTTCGCCGCAAAGAACATTGCCAAAACGCCGCTCGTCGGCGGCCAGTGGCGGCTGAAGGACGGCGGCGGCTACGATCTCGTCATCACTGATAACAAGACAGCGCCGAATATTCCGGTCGGCGGCAAGATGGAAGCAATCGCCTGATTTTTGGCGCGGGGGGCCTCGCGGAGGCCCCGCCTTTCCTAGGAGGAATGGGCTTGGCTATTCTCGAAGTCGATGGGGTCTCGAAAAAGTTCGGCGCGCTGACGGTCGCCGAAGCGATCTCCTTTGCCGTCGGCAAAGGCGAGGCGCTCGGCATTATCGGCCCGAACGGTGCCGGCAAGTCGACGCTGTTCAACCTCATCACCGGCAATATCGCCACCGACAGCGGCACGATCCGTTTTCTTGGCAGCGACGTGACACGCGTGCCGCCGATGGCGCGCTGTCTGTCGGGCATGGGGCGAACCTTCCAGATCCCGCAACCCTTCGAGAAGCTGACGGTGTTCGAAAATCTCTTGGTCGCCGGAGCCTTCGGTTCGCGGCGACGGGAGGCGGAGGTGTCGGATCGCTGTGCCGAAATCCTCGTCGAGACCGGGCTGATCGACAAGGCCAATGCGCCCGCCGGCAGCCTTTCGCTGCTGCAGCGCAAGCGGCTGGAGCTCGCCCGGGCGCTGGCGACGGAGCCGAAACTGCTGTTGCTCGACGAGATCGCCGGCGGCCTGACGGAGGGCGAGTGTCGGTCGCTGGTCACCACAATCGGCAACATTCATTCAAGCGGCATCGCCGTCATCTGGATCGAGCATGTGCTGCATGCGCTGAACTCAGTGGTGGAGCGGCTGCTGGTCCTGCATTTCGGCAAGGTCATCGGCATCGGCAAGACCGATGAGATCATGGCCTCGCGTGAAGTCCGGGAAATCTATCTGGGGATCGAAGTCTGATGACGCTTCTCGAAACCAAGGGACTGACTGCCTCCTATGGCGATTTCCAGGCGCTGTTCGGTGTCGATATCACCGTCGGCGCCGGCGAAACCATCGCCATTATCGGGGCCAACGGTGCCGGCAAGACGACACTGATGCGCTCGATCTCAGGCGTGCTGGCCAATTCGGCGGCATCGATCCTTTATCGGAACGAGCCGATCGGCGCACTGCCCGCACCGGATATTCTGGCGCGTGGAATCGCCATGGTGCCGGAAGGGCGAAAACTCTTTCCGTCGCTGACGGTCGAGGAAAACCTGCTGATCGGCAATTATGGCCGCAAGGTCGACGGCCCCTGGACGCTCGAGAGCATCTTTGCGCTTTTTCCGATCCTGGAGGAGCGACGCAACAATCCCGCAACCGCGCTTTCCGGCGGCCAGCAACAGATGGTGGCGATCGGCCGGGCACTGATGTCGAACCCAGAGGTGCTCCTCTGCGACGAGATCAGCCTTGGCCTGGCACCGGTCGTGGTGCGCGGCATCTATGCGACCTTCCCGCGCATCCGCGAAACCGGCGCCTCGATCGTCATCGTCGAGCAGGACATTGCGCAGGCGCTGAAGGTCGCCGACTGCGTCTACTGCATGATGGAGGGGCGGGTGACGCTCACCGGCCGGTCTTCGGATTTAAGCCGCGATGATATCCACAAGGCCTATTTCGGGACGGAACACCATGAACTGGCTTGATACCATTCTCCAGGGCGTTTTGCTCGGCGGCCTCTATGCGCTGTTTGCGGCGGGCTTGAGCCTCGTCTTCGGCATCATGCGGCTGGTCAATCTTGCCCATGGCGATTTGATTGTGCTCGCGGCCTTCCTGATCCTCGTGCTGGTGACGGCACTTGGTCTCAACCCGTTTGTCGCCGCCGTGATCGCTGCGCCGCTGATGTTCGCCATCGGCTGGGCGCTGCAATATCTCCTGCTCAACCGCACACTCGGCAAGGATATCCTGCCGCCGCTGCTCGTGACCTTCGGCCTGTCGATCGTCATCCAGAACGGCTTGCTTGAAAGTTTTTCCGCCGATAGCCGCCGCGTCTTTGCCGGCAGCCTGGAAAGCGCCTCGATCAATCTCGGCCCGGTCAATGCCGGCATCATGCCGCTGATGACCTTCTTCTTGGCCATCGCCGTCATCGTGTGCCTCAACCAGTTGATCTACCGCACCTCCGTCGGCCGCGCCTTCCGGGCGACCTCGGATGATCCGGTGACCGCCGGCCTGATGGGCATACGGCCGCAGCGCATTTTTGCGCTGGCAACGGGTTTGGCCATGGTCGTAGTGACGATCGCCGCCCTCTACCTCGGCACGCGCGCCAATTTCGATCCGACATCGGGGCCGTCGCGGCTGATCTATGCCTTTGAAGCGGTCATCATCGGTGGGCTCGGCTCGCTGTGGGGTACGCTTGCCGGCGGCATCATTCTCGGCGTTGCGCAGACAATCGGCGCTGCGATCAATCCGGAATGGCAGATCCTTGCCGGCCATCTCGCCTTTTTGGGCGTCCTCCTGTTCAAGCCGCGCGGCCTCTTCCCGCGCGCCGTCGATTGAGGTGCAGCGATGACCATGGCCATTCCATCCTTCACGGTCGAGACGCGCACAAGGGCGTCGACATTGTCGGCAGCAGCCGTCATCGCTCTGCTGCTTCTCGCCTTTGCCGCTCCCTTCATCGTTTCGCGCGGTGTCATCCAGGAGCTGTTCTTCATCCTCACCATGCTGGTGCTGGCGCAGAACTGGAACCTGCTTGCCGGTTATGCCGGGCTGATCTCGGTCGGCCAACAGGCTTTCGTGGGGTTTGGCGCCTATACGATGTTCGGCGCGGTCATCCTCTTCGGCGTCGATCCGGTCGTTGCGATCCTGATTGCCGGGCTGTTCTCGATTGCCCTTGCCTTTCCGACCGCCTTCTTCACCTTCCGGCTCTACGGTCCCTATTTCGCCATCGGCACCTGGGTGGTGGCCGAAGTCGTGCGGTTGTTGCTTGCCCAGTGGAAGGCGCTTGGCGGCGGCACCGGCACCTCGCTGCCGCGTGATGCGACCCGCGACATGGTGGGCGTAGACATGATGCGCGATGTCTTCGGCATGAAGGCCTCGCAGGCAAGCGATGCGCTGACCTATTGGCTGGCGCTGATCCTCGTCGTCGCGACGATCGGTTTCATCTATGGTCTTCTGCGCAGCAAGCAGGGTCTTGGCCTCGCCGCCGTCCGTGACAACGAGCAGGCCGCCCGCGCCGTCGGCGTCGATGCCCGGCGGATGAAGACGCTGGTCTACCTCGCCACCGCCTTCATCACCGGCATCTGCGGCGCGCTTATCTACGTCCAGAAGGCGCGCATCTCGCCGGATGCCGCCTTCTCGGTTACCGACTGGACGGCCTACGTCATCTTCATCGTCGTGATCGGCGGCATCGGTACGATTGAAGGCCCGATCCTCGGCGTCATCATCTTCTTCTTACTGCAGAACCTGCTGGCCGACTACGGCTCCTGGTACCTGCTGGTGCTGGGCCTTCTCGGCATCGCCATCATGCTTTTTGCGCCGCGCGGCCTCTGGGGATTGTTCTCCGATCGCACCGGCATCCAGCTTTTTCCGGTCCGCCGCGTTCTGAAGGGCGGGCCGCTCAATCTCACGCATAAGGGAGGGCCTCATGGCTGACATTATGACCGACGTACTCATCATCGGCACCGGCCCGGCAGGCTCGGCCACCGCAGCCCTGCTTTCGTCCTACGGGGTCGAGAACATGGTGATCAACCGCTACCGCTGGCTCGCCAGCACGCCGCGCGCGCATATTACCAACCAGCGCACCATGGAGGTGCTGCGCGATCTTGGCCGCGACGTGGAGGACGAGGCCTATATGTTCGCCGCCGAGCAGGATCTGATGGGCGAAAACGTCTTCTGCACCTCGCTTACCGGCGAGGAGATCGGCCGGATGAAGAGCTGGGGCAAACATCCGCTTTCCCGCGCCGAGCATCAGCTTTCTTCGCCAACCCAGATGAACGACCTGCCGCAGACCTTCATGGAGCCGCTCTTGTTCAAGACCGCCTGTTCGCGCGGTACTCAGTCGCGCATGTCGACGGAATATTTGAGCCACGTCCAGGAAGGCGATGGCGTCACGACGACCTGTCTCGATCGGCTGACAGGCAAGGAATTCACGGTCCGCTCCAAATATCTGGTCGGGGCGGATGGTGGCAATTCCAAGGTCGCGGAACATGCCGGCCTCGCCTTCGAGGGCAAGATGGGTGTCGCCGGCTCTATGAACATCCTGTTCCAGGCCGATCTCTCCCGTCTGGTCGCGCATCGTCCCTCGGTGCTTTACTGGGTGCTGCAGCCGGGCGCGGATGTCGGCGGCATCGGCATGGGGCTGGTGCGCATGGTGAGGCCATGGAACGAATGGCTGATCGTCTGGGGTTACGACATCAACCAGCCGGCACCGCAGGTGGATGAAGCGCATGCGAAGAAGGTGGTGCGCGATCTGGTCGGCGACCCCGATCTCGAAATGACCATCAAGTCGGTCTCGACCTGGACCGTCAACAATCTGTACGCTACCACCATGTCGAACGGCCGCGTCTTCTGTATGGGCGATGCGACCCACCGGCATCCACCGTCGAACGGTCTTGGCTCCAATACCTCGATCCAGGACGCTTTCAATCTCGCCTGGAAGCTCGCCTTCGTGCTGAAGGGCGCGGCCGGGCAGAAACTACTCGACAGCTATCAGGCCGAACGGGCGCCGGTCGCCAAGCAGATTGTCACCCGCGCCAACAAGTCGATCGAGGAGTTCGGACCGATCTTCAAGGCGCTCGGCCTGCTTGATTCCATCGACCCTGTGAAGATGCAGCAGAACATGGATGCCCGCTGCAACAACACCGTGACCTCCGAAGAGCAGCGTGCGGCAATCCGCAAGGCGATTGCCGACAAGGTCTATGAGTTCGATTGCCACGGTGTCGAGATGAACCAGCGCTACCGCTCCGGCGCGGCCATCACCGATGGGCAGGTGGAGCCGGCCTTCACCAAGGACCCGGAACTGCACTGCCAGCAGACCACTTGGCCCGGCGCACGGCTGCCGCATTCCTGGGTGTTTTCCAATAGCGGCGAGAAGGTTTCGACACTCGATCTCACCGGCCACGGCAAATTCACGGTTCTGACCGGTATCGGCGGGCAGGGCTGGGTCGAGGCCGCCTGTAGTCTCGGCAAGGAATTGGGCATCGACATCGCCGCCCATGTCATCGGCCCGCGCCAGCCGTGGCAGGATTTTACCGGCGACTGGGCCAATATCCGCGAAATCCGCGATAGCGGTATTGTGCTGGTCCGCCCGGACCACCATGTCGCCTGGCGGCGCGAGACGATCACAGACGATCCGGCGCGCGAACTGCGTCGGGTGCTAACAGCCATTCTTGGAAAGTGAGACCGTGATGGACGCGCATGAAAAAGGCTTCTTTACCGAAGAGAATTCCGTCGAGGTCGTCACCGGCCGTAACAAAAATGCCAAGGACGAGCGGCTGAAGCAAATCATGGAAGTGGTCACTCGCAAACTGCATGAGGCGGTCAAGGAGATCGAGCCGACGCAGGAGGAATGGTTCCACGCGATCCTGTTCCTGACGCGTACCGGCCAGATGTGCAACGAGTGGCGGCAGGAGTTCATCCTCCTGTCCGACACGTTGGGCGTCTCGATGCTGGTCGATGCGATCAACAACCGCAAGCCGTCCGGTGCCTCGGAAAGCACAGTGCTCGGTCCCTTCCATGTCGAGGGCGCACCGGAGCTGGAGATGGGCGCCAATATCTGCCTTGATGCCAAGGGCGAGGACATGGTGATCGGCGGACGCATCCTCGATACGGCGGGACAGCCGATCAAGGATGCGGTAATCGACGTCTGGCAGGCCAATGACGAGGGCTTCTACGACGTGCAGCAGCAGGGCATCCAGCCGGATTTCAACCTGCGCGGCGTCTTCCGTACCGGTGCTGACGGCCGCTACTGGTTCCGGGCGGTAAAGCCGAAATACTATCCGATCCCGAATGACGGCCCGGTCGGCCAGATGCTCGATCATCTCGGCCGCCATCCTTATCGCCCCGCGCATCTGCACTACATCATTAAGGCCGAAGGCTTCGAGACGCTGATCACCCACATCTTCGATCCG
>NZ_JBBNAN010000292.1:0-29260 GCF_037994405.1 Phyllobacterium sp. | reverse complement strand
GGCGCGGCAAAAGTCGCCTGGTCAAGACAAACGAAGAACGGTGTTGAATCTACCCCCTATCCGGCGGGCAGCGCTGCCAATATCAATGCTAACCTGCTGATCCCCAGTACATCGGTCATCCGCGTTGAAACGAATATTGCCTATGTGCCGCTGATCGCCTGGACGATCAAGGACAAGACCACGACCGCGAAGGGCACCTCTGTCACCGGGCTTGCCATGGCCAAGACCTCCTTTGGGCGCGTACGCCAAGGCGCAGCAGCCGTCACTTGCTCGGATTGCTGATCTTTCCGATCTATCCAGCAAAGCTGCTTGCTCAGTCTATTTGTCATGGCGCACAGTTTGACCTATCTGTGATATCTCAAATCATGGAGTGAGGCATGTCTCGCGCTTTCCTATTCGTACTTGATTCCTTCGGCATTGGCGGCGCTTCGGACGCAAAGGCATTCGGCGACGACGGCTCAAATACGTTTGCTCACATTGTCGAGGCCTGTGCCGCCGGGCACGCGGACAAGGATGGCCTTCGCTCTGGCCCGCTGCTTGTGCCGAACCTGAGGTCCCTTGGCCTTCTCCACGCGGCCAATCTCGCCTCGAAGATGCCGCTCGCGCCGCGAGTGCCCGAACCGATCGGCCTTTGGGGTGCTGCACAAGAGATCTCGCACGGCAAGGACACACCCTCGGGGCACTGGGAAATTGCTGGCGTCCCGGTCACATTCGACTGGGGGTATTTTCCGCAAACAATTCCCACTTTCCCGGATAGTCTGATTGCGGATGCTCAACGCCGTGCGAAACTGCCAGGCGTCCTCGGCAACAAGCATGCCTCCGGGACGGATGTTATTGACGAATACGGCGAGGAACATATTCGGAGCGGCAAGCCAATCTTCTATACCTCGACCGATTCCGTTATCCAGATCGCCGCACACGAGACACATTTCGGTCTCGACCGCCTGTACGACCTTTGTGCAATCGTCCGCGAGCTCGTCGATCCGTTGAATATTGGCCGCGTGATTGCGAGGCCCTTTATCGGAGAAACGCGGCAGACGTTTACCCGCACAGGCAATCGGCGTGACTATTCGGTGCCGCCGCCGGAGCCCACACTGCTCGACCGATTGAAAGAGGCTGGCCGCATGGTCATCGCCATTGGCAAAATCGGCGATATCTATGCTCATCGGGGCATCAGCCAGGTGCGCAAGGCCAATGGCAATATGGCGCTCTTCGATGAAACGCTGGTCGCCATGGATGATGCACAGGACGGTGACCTCGTCTTCACCAATTTTGTCGATTTCGACATGCTGTACGGGCATCGCCGTGATGTGCCGGGTTATGCAGCCGCTCTCGAAATCTTCGACAGGCGGCTCCCGGAGGCGCTGGCGAAGCTTCGCCCGGGCGACCTTCTGATCCTCACGGCTGACCATGGCTGCGACCCAACCTACAAAGGCACGGATCACACGCGCGAGCGGGTTCCGGTGCTTTGCTGTGGTCCCGACCTGCCGCGCGGATCGTTTGGTATTCGCCCGACCTTTGCCGATATTGGCGAGACCGTCGCGGCCCATCTCGGGATTGCGCCAGGTCTGCATGGCAAGAGCTTCCTGAAGGGTACGGGGGACCGCTCTCCAGATGCCTGAACTACCGGAGGTTGAAACCGTCAGGCGAGGGCTGCAGCCCTTCATGGAAGGCGCGACGATCACTGCCGTGGAGCAAAGGCGTCCTGACCTGCGCTTCCCCTTCCCGGATCATTTCGCCGAACGGCTGACCGGTCGCCGGATCGAGGCACTGGAACGGCGCGCCAAATATCTAATCGTCCATCTTGATGATGGCCTCGGTCTCATCAGTCATCTTGGCATGTCCGGCTCCTACCGCATCGAGCAGGGCGAAGCGAGCGATATGCCGGGCGCTTTCCACCACGACCGATCAAAGAATGCCTTGCACGATCACGTGGTTATGCACCTTGGAGCGAAGGACGGGACGAAAAACCGCATCATCTACAACGATCCGAGACGCTTCGGCTTCATGTTGTTCGCCGAGCCGGGCGGGCTCAACGCACATCCCCTGATCAAGGATCTCGGTACTGAACCGACAGGCAACCGTCTCGATGGCAGCCTGCTTGCCAAACTCTTCCACAACAAGGCGGCTCCCTTGAAAGCAGCGCTGCTTGACCAGAAGCTGATTGCCGGCCTCGGGAATATCTATGTCTGCGAGGCCATGTGGCGTGCTGAACTTTCCCCGACGCGGTCTGCTGGAAGCATTGCTGGTGAAAACGGCAAGGCCACCGTGATGTCGGACCGCCTTGCTGGCGCTATCCGCTCCGTTATTGCCGATGCGATCAAGGCCGGCGGATCGAGCCTTAAGGATTATCGCCAGGCCGATGGCGAACTCGGCTACTTCCAGCACTCATTTTCGGTCTATGATCGCGAAGGCGCCGCTTGCCCACGTGACGGCTGCAATGGCACGGTGTCACGCATTGTTCAAAGCGGACGCTCTACCTTCTACTGTCCGGTCTGCCAGCATTGAGAGGAAATTCGGATGACTTACGAAAACATCATCGTCGAGACACGTGGAAAGGTCGGATTCGTCGAGCTCAACCGGCCCAAAGCGCTCAATGCATTGAATTCCGCGTTGCTGGCGGAGCTCGCTGGTGCACTCGAGGCCTTCGACAAGGACAACAATGTCGGCGCAATCGTCATCACCGGTTCGCAAAAGGCCTTTGCGGCAGGAGCGGACATCAAGGAGATGCAGACACTGGATTTTGCCGACGCCTATCTCGGCGACTATTTCAGCGAATGGGAACGGGTCACACGGCTGCGCAAGCCGCTGATTGCTGCGGTGGCGGGCTATGCGCTCGGCGGCGGCTGTGAGCTTGCCATGATGTGCGACTTCATCATCGCCGCCGATACCGCCAAATTCGGCCAGCCGGAAATTACGCTCGGTGTTATGCCGGGCATGGGTGGATCGCAGCGACTGACCCGCTTCATTGGCAAGTCGAAGGCGATGGATCTTTGCCTGACAGGACGGCTAATGGATGCCGCTGAGGCAGAACGTTGCGGATTGGTCTCACGGGTGGTTCCGGCGGGTGATCTGGTCGAGGAAGCCCTGACGGCTGCAGGCAAGATTGCCTCGTTCTCACTGCCCGTCGTGATGATGACCAAGGAGACCGTCAACCGTGCCTACGAGACAACCCTTTCCGAGGGCCTGCGGTTCGAACGGCGCGTCTTCCATTCGATGTTTGCCCTCGAAGACCAGAAGGAAGGCATGGCGGCCTTTGCCGAAAAACGCACACCCAATTTCAAAAACAGATGAGGGTGAAATATCCCCTGGTCCTGCGCAGATTCCAAGTTGACGCAAATGCAAACGTCATCTATAAGCCCGTCAACGTTCGGTGGCCCCTCGGCCACCCTATTATTTTGTGACGGCCGCGTTCAAGCTGCCGACTAGCTGACAGAAAAGAGAGGCATCATGGCCAACACTCCTTCGGCCAAGAAAGCGGCGCGCAAGATCGAAGCCCGCACCGAAGTAAACAAGTCCCGCCGTTCGCGCGTGCGTACCTTCCTTCGCAAGTTCGAAGATGCGGTAGCAAGCGGCGATCAGGCTGCAGCTTCCCTCGCCTTCAAGGCGGTCGAACCGGAAGTAATGCGCGCAGCCGCCAAGGGCGTCATTCATAAGAATACTGCCTCGCGCAAGGTATCGCGTCTGTCGGCACGTCTGAAGGGCATGTCCGCATAATAGACCCCTGATATTTATATTTGAAAACCCGGCTTCTATTTAGCCGGGTTTTTTGTTTTGGCTCTGATTCTGGGAATAAATTCGTTTCCTGCGGAAAAGATTGTGGCTTATCAAAACCATGACATACGTCGGTCATAAATCGGTTAGGACAAAAAGCGTCAATCATCATTTTGTGTTTGTTTTCAAAGACTTATGGAAGGTAGTCATTACAGGTTAAACCGGACCGTTGGAATCTCCAGCCCTAGCCACTGTCAAGCGAAAATTTAATATTTTTTTTTGCCCGCGTGACTCTGCTGTGCAACGAATTCTATCTCCCAAAAAAGGCGTTGAATCCGAACGGTTTTTCCACGTTACGCCGGAGACGGTTAAAAAAAATGGGAATCCGTTAACCTTTAATTCATCAAAAAACCCTTGGTCCGCACTTGCTCTTCCTGCAAAGGTTTTTGTAAGGTCCAAGACATCAAAGGGGTGGGCAAAACCCATTTAACAGGCTTATCAAATGTGGGTTCGGGCGCAGATTTAATCGTTTGCGTAACGAGTGGTTTTTGTCAGTACTCAAGTCCAACGGATTTGGGTTGTTTCATAAATCGAGCGAGTTAGCGACGCTGGCGTGAGCCGGGCGGAAGGCCAACTGCGCCAAAATTGAGAGGGATGCGAACGTGGCAGTTATACATATTTCGGACGGCACAAACTCAGTCCAACACCGCGTGATCGCTAAAACCTCAATCTGTTAGCTTCAGGACTATTCAGGCAAGCCACTGGGGCGGCTGGCCGAAGATCACTGCCAGGCGATGACACGCCGGCAAATATAAAAACACGGGCGTGACATCAAATATCGACCCGATCTACATATCAGGATGAGGCAATGACAATGACCAGCGGAATAATGGAAAACGGCGCGAACGCCATGGTCCCGCTCCATACGGATGAGGGGAAAGACATGGATTCGGTCGGCAGTCAGGGCGAAATGATTTTCGAGCGTGTCAAGAGCAAGCTCAAGGCCAAGCTTGGAAGCGAGGTCTATTCGAGCTGGTTCGGACGTCTGAAGCTGGACGAGACCTCCAAGAGCATCGTTCGCCTCTCCGTTCCGACTGCATTCCTTCGCTCGTGGATCAACAACCATTATTCCGACATGATCGCTGCCTTGTGGCGTGAAGAAGACGAGCAGGTCCTCAAGGTCGAGATCGTCTTCCGCAGCGCCAGCCGCGCTGCCCGGCCTGCCTGTGAGGCCGAGGTGACACCGCGTGCAGAAACCCGCGCCCTTGCCCGCGACAAGCCGGTTTTTCCCGTCGGCAACACCTCGCAGGACAAGAAGGCACCAGCGCATTTTGCCGACCGTACCCAGAATTCTGTTTTCGGCTCGCCGCTTGACCCGCGTTACACGTTCGACACCTTTGTCGACGGTACTCCCAATCGCGTCGCGCTTGCCGCTGCCCGTACCATCGCCGATGCCGGCGCCAGTGCCGTCCGCTTCAACCCGCTGTTCATCCATGCCTCTGTCGGTCTCGGCAAGACGCACCTCTTGCAGGCGATCGCCGCCGAAGCGCTGAAGCGCCCCGAGCGTGCCCGGGTGGTATACCTGACGGCCGAATATTTCATGTGGCGCTTTGCGACCGCTATCCGCGACAACAATGCCCTGTCCTTCAAGGAACAGCTGCGCGATATCGACCTTCTGATCATCGACGACATGCAGTTCCTGCAGGGCAAATCGATCCAGCATGAATTCTGCCATTTGATCAACACCCTGCTCGACAGCGCCAAGCAGGTTGTCGTCGCTGCTGACCGGCCGCCTTCAGAGCTGGAATCGCTCGATCCACGCGTCCGTTCGCGTCTTCAGGGTGGTGTTGCACTGGAGATGATCGCGCCGGACTATGCGATGCGCCTTGAAATCCTCAAGCGCCGCCTTGCCGCAGCGCAAGCTGAAGACCATTCGCTCGACATCACGCCGGAAATCCTCGATCACGTGGCCCAGTCGGTTACCGGCAGCGGCCGTGAACTTGAAGGCGCCTTCAACCAGCTGCTGTTTCGCCAGACATTCGAGCCGAACCTTTCCGTCGATCGCGTGGACGAACTCTTAAGCCACCTCATGCGCGGCGGCGAAGCCAAGCGTATCCGCATTGAAGAGATCCAGCGTATCGTCGCGCGGCATTACAATGTGTCCAAGCAGGACCTCTTGTCGAACCGTCGCACGCGGACGATCGTCAAGCCGCGGCAGATCGCCATGTACCTTTCCAAGATGCTGACACCCCGCTCGCTGCCGGAAATCGGCCGCCGCTTTGGTGGACGCGATCACACCACGGTTCTCCACGCTGTGCGCAAGATCGAGGACATCGTCGGCAAGGATCAGAAACTCTCGCAGGAGCTGGAGCTGTTGAAGCGTCTGATCAACGATCAGGCCCAATAGTTTATCAACAGAAAGCCTGTGGTATGGTACGCTGATGCCTGCCGCAGGCTTGCTTTTTGCCATGAATTTCTGCCAATTTGCTTGACCCTGGGGAAAGTGCCTCCCCGCACCAGTAAAATGCCGCAGCCTGTGGTGCTTTGGCTGGAAATGTAGTCAGCGAGACCAGTTTATCATGCGTGTAACTCTTGAACGTTCCAATCTTCTGAAGTCGCTCAACCATGTCCACCGTGTGGTCGAACGGCGTAACACCATTCCGATCCTGTCAAATGTCCTGCTCAATGCGGATGGTGCAAGCCTCGCCTTGAAAGCGACTGATCTCGATCTCGAAGTGACAGAAGCAACGGCCGCGCAGATCGAACAATCCGGCGCAACCACCGTGCCGGCGCATCTTCTTTATGACATCGTGCGCAAGTTGCCGGATGGCGCCGAAGTGATGCTTGCGACCAACACGGACGGCAATTCCATGGCTGTAACCTCGGGCCGGTCGAGTTTCCGCCTGCAGTGCCTGCCGCAGTCGGACTTTCCTGAACTTACGGCCGGATCCTTCACCCACACGTTCCGCATCCCATCGAGCGCTCTCAAAAGCTTGATCGAGCGGACGCAGTTTGCCATTTCCACCGAAGAGACCCGCTATTACCTCAACGGTATCTATTTCCATGCCATTGAGAGCGATGGCGCCCTGAAGCTGCGTGCTGTCGCTACTGACGGCCACCGCCTCGCCCGCGCTGAGCTGGAGGCCCCCTCCGGCGCCGAGGGCATGCCCGGCATCATCATTCCGCGCAAGACGGTTGCCGAACTGCAGAAGCTGGTCGATGATCCGGATGTGGCTGTTACGGTCGAATTGTCGGAAACCAAGATCCGCTTCACCATCGGCTCGGTGGTACTCACCTCCAAGCTGATAGACGGTACCTTCCCCGATTATCAGCGCGTCATCCCGTCCGGAAATGACAAGAAGCTGACGATCGATCGCCAGAGCTTCGCCTCCGCCGTCGACCGCGTCTCGACCATTTCCAGCGAGCGCGGCCGTGCAGTCAAGCTGACGATCGCCGATGGCCAGCTGACCCTGACCGTCAACAACCCGGATTCCGGCAGCGCCACCGACGAGCTTGCGGCGGATTATGACTCGGATCCGATCGAGATCGGCTTCAATGCCAAGTATCTGCTCGACATCACCGGGCAGCTGACCGGCTCGGAGGCGATCTTCATGCTGGCCGATGCGGGTTCACCGACGCTGGTGCGCGATACGGGCGACGAGAATGCGCTCTATGTACTCATGCCGATGCGGGTCTAGTTCGGCCGCACATCATCCTCATGGCCGATGATCCTCTCATGGACGCGGGCAAACCGGCCCGCGTTGCGATCAGCCGGTTGAAGCTTGCCAATTTCCGCAATTACGAAAGCCTGTCCTTACGGCTCGCGCCCTCGCATGTCGTGCTGACCGGCGAAAACGGTTCGGGCAAGACCAATCTGCTCGAGGCGATCTCTTTCCTGTCGCCGGGACGGGGGCTTCGCCGCGCGACCTATACCGATGTCACCCGCACCGGAGCTCCGGACGGCTTCGCCATTCACGCTGCAATCGAGACCGCCGAGGGCTCGGTGGACGTCGGGACCGGTCTTGCCGGCAATGCGCCGGGTGATACTGCACGCCGTGTCCGCATCAATGGCGTGACAGCGGCCAGCGCCGATGAACTGCTCGACTATTCCCGCATTCTCTGGCTCGTTCCCGCGATGGACGGGCTGTTCACCGGGCCTGCCGCCGACCGGCGGCGTTTCTTCGACCGTATGGTCCTTGCCATCGATCCATCCCATGGCAAGCGCGTGCTCGACTATGAAAAGGCGATGCGAAGTCGTAACCGCCTGCTTACGGAAGAACGCGGCAATGATGCCTGGCTCGATGCGATCGAGACGCCAATGGCCGAGCTTGGTATTGCCATCGCCGCGGCGCGCGCCGAACTGATGCGGTTGATCAATGGCATGATCGAACGCCTGCCTGATGATACTCCCTTCCCCAAGGCCGACTGCCTGCTCGAAGGCGAACTCGAACAGCGTGTCGGCATCGAGGCCGCGAGCGATGTGGAGGAAACATTCCGGCGCGCGTTGCGTGACGGGCGCAGCCGTGACCGCGTCGCCGGACGTACGCTCGATGGGCCGCATCGTTCCGATCTGCTCGTTAACCACCGCCCGAAGGCGATGCCGGCAGAGCTTTGCTCAACCGGCGAGCAGAAGGCGCTGCTTATTGGCCTTATCCTCTCCCATGCTCGCCTTACCGGCGAACTTAGCAACATGGCACCGATCCTGCTGCTCGATGAGATTGCCGCACATCTCGACCAAGGCCGTCGCGCCGCGCTCTTTGATATTATCGAAGACCTTGGCGGCCAGGCCTTCATGACCGGCACGGACAGGGCCCTGTTCACGAGCCTCGAAGACCGCGCCCAGTTCTTCGACGTCTCGCATGGCGAGGTACGGGCGGGCTAGAGCAAAATCTGTTCTTCCAGAGTGAATTCGAGAGGGTGCGAGGCCGATATATTGCGATTGGCCGTGCCGCCGTCCGGTCGCGCCAGACGACCGGCGCAGAAAAGCGCTGATATAGCGCGGGTCCAACGTCCTTCTGAGCTGCCGGCGGGACTTAGCCGCTGGAGCTTATCAGGACCTACGGCCGGACAATCAAACTGTGCGCCTACTCGCTGATCACCATCTCGGCCATGCTGGCGATTGGCACGCTCACCCGCCTATCCGGCATCGACGCCACTCTCGGTCTCGCGTTCGCCGCGACCGGGGTGCTTTACCGTTCTTCGGCACACTGCTCGGCTGGCTCGGCGTTGCGCTCACCGGATCGGACACAGCCTCCAACGTCCTCTTCGGCAATCTGCAGAAAATCACGTCGGAGCAACTCGGCCTCTCGCCCATTCTCATGGGCGCTGCCAACTCGTCGGGCGGCGTCATGGGCAAGATGATCGATGCACAGTCCATTGTCGTCGCTTCGACGGCAACCAACTGGTATGGCTATGAAGGCACGATCCTGCGCTTCGTCTTCAAGCATTCAAGCGTGCTGGCACGCCTCGTTGGCGTCCTCGTCATGCTTCAGGCCTATGTCTTCACCGGCATGATCGTAACGCCACCTTGAGTAAAGGCAAAGGGGGCCACCGGCCCCCTTTCCTTTTCTTGCTACGGCTTAGCCGCGCCTGACAAAATAATCTGGCGTCATCTCTGGGACGGGCTTTCCTGCGTAACAAGCCCGTAAACGCTGACCCGGTCAGCAAGGGTGCTGATTGACCAGACCATTACGCAGGCGCATCCTTTGCTTCAAGCAACGCAATGTTTCATTGAAATATGCTCGCGCCAAGGAACCTGCCATGACACAGCCGGATCTCTATCTGCTTGGACGCGCCGAAGCCGAAGAAATGCGGCTCAAGCGTCAGATCGCCAATCTTGCCCCCGATTCTAACGCACAACTGGACAAAATCGGCATTCGACCGGGCGAGCGCGTCATCGATCTTGGTTGCGGCCCGGGAGGCGTCCTTAACCTCCTCGGCAAGCGCGTCGGGCCGACCGGATCGGTGCTCGGCATTGAACGCAGTGCGCATTTTGTCGAGCTTGCGCGCCGCTTTGTTGCGGATCATGCGCTGCCGCAGGTCGAGGTACGCGAGGGCGATGCTTATGATACGGGTCTGCCCCGCGCATCCTTCGATGGCGCACACATGCGCCTTGTCCTTGTCAACGTTCCAAAACCTGAACTAATCGTTGGTGAAATGGTATCGCTTGTGCGCCCCGGGGGGTGGATCGCAAGTTTCGAGGCGGATTTTCTCGCTCATATCTGCGACCCGCCCCTGCCCGCATGGACACGCCTTCTCGAGGCGTACATCGCCTACTCGGCGGCGCAAGGTATCGATCTCTTCATCGGTCGGCGCACGCATCGCCTGTTCCGCGAAGCAGGTGTCGTGGACATAGAGACCGACGCGGTCGTCCACGTCTATCCCCGTGGCCACGACCGGCGGACCATCCTGCGCGATTTCATCAACAATGTCAGCGTCAAGATGGTCGATGGGGGTTTCATCCAGCGCCAGCGACTGGAAGATGATCTTGCAGAACTCGAACACTATCTGTCGAGGCCGGATGCGATGGTAACCTCGCATATGTTTTTCCGGCTGTGCGGGCGTGTCCCAGGCTAGGATGCCAGGTTTTTCGCGCCGACCTGCCAACGATAGTCAATAGGGAGCCAGTTGGCTCCCTATTTTCAGCCGGATCATGTCCGGGTAATTGAAGCGCCGCCATCAACCAGCGAAGCCGTGCCGGTGACAAATGCAGCATCGTCGGAAGCAAGATAGAGGACCGACCGCGCCAATTCTTCCGGAGTAGCCACCCGCTTCAGCGCATGCAGGTTGGTGATGAATGCCTGCGATTCGGCCGTATTGTTCATCTCGCGATACATTGCCGTATCGACTGCGCCCGGCAGGATGGCATTCACGCGTATGTTCTGCGCACCATATTCGGCGGCAAGCGCCTGCGTGAGGCCGATGAGCCCGGCCTTGCTCGCGGCATAGGCGGCCACACCTGGAAAGGCGAAGCTGTAACCGACAAATGTCGATGTAAAGATCACCGACCCGCCGCCGTGCTTGAGCATCTCGGCGATCTGGTGTTTCGCACCGAGGAACGAGCCGGTGAGGTTGATCGCGATGGCATCGTTCCAGCCCGCCTCCGACACACCCGTGCTCGGTCCTGCTTCGCCAAGCGTACCGGCATTGTTGTAGGCAATATCGAGCTTGCCATAGCGCTCGGCGCCAAGCGCAACAAGCGCTTTGGCATAATCTTCGGAACGCACATCCCCGGCCAGCGCGACGGCTTCGCCGCCGTCTGCTTCAATTTCCGCCACCAGCGCATCAAGTTCTTCCTTGCGGCGCGCTCCGATAACGAGCTTGGCGCCCTCCTTTGCGAAGAGTTTGGCGGTGGCGCGGCCGATGCCGGCACTGGCGCCGGTGACGAGAGCAACTTTCCCAGACAGACGATTCATTTCGTTCTCCAATTGATTGCGACCAGCGTCGATTGGAACCGGTCAATTCCTGGCTATGAGTATGGTGTCGCACTTGTGTTCGAATTAGCCATGGAAATTCGAACCTAATATTCGGAAAAGGCGGACAATCTCAGTGACTGGGTCACATGGAAGCTCGGACATCACCATGCTAACGTCCACCCAGAATCAGACCATTCAGTCAGACCACGGAGTTCCCATGCCAGATCTGTTCGCCTTCCCCATCGCCAGCCGGTGGCCGGCAAAGCATCCCGACCGCCTGCAACTCTATTCATTCCCGACGCCGAACGGCGTCAAGGTCTCGATTGCCCTTGAAGAGCTGGGCCTGCCCTATGAGGCACATGCCGTCGATATCGGCAAGAACGAGAGCTGGACGCCGGAATTTCTCTCGCTGAACCCGAATGGCAAGATTCCGGCGATTATCGATCCCAACGGACCGGATGGGAAACCGCTTGGCTTGTTCGAGTCCGGCGCGATCCTGCTCTATCTCGCCGAAAAAACCGGCAAGCTCATTGCGTCCGATGCGGCCGGGCGCTACGAGACCATCCAGTGGGTGTTCTTTCAGATGGCGGCGATCGGGCCGATATTCGGCCAGGTCGGCTTCTTCCATAAGTTCGCCGGCCGCGAGATCGAGGACAAGCGTCCGCTAAAGCGCTACGCGGATGAATCGAGGCGCCTGCTTGGCGTTCTCGAAACACGCCTCGAGGGCCGAAAATGGATCATGGGCGATGAATACACCATCGCCGACATTTCGATGCTGGGCTGGGTGCGCAATCTGATCGGATTCTACGGCGCGGGCGAGCTGGTCGCCTTTGACAGCCTGAAGCGCGTTCCGGCATGGCTGGAGCGTGGCCTCGCGCGACCGGCGGTGCAGCGTGGTCTTGATATCCCAAAGCGCTCATAACAACAGTCCGGCAGTCGCACAGCGGCTGTCGGATTAAAGACCGCTCATTCGTCCCTTAAGAACCAACGGCAGAAGGAGCATTCAAAATGACGCAGCAGGACAAGATCGCAGTCGAAAACGTCAACCATCCCGGCAAATCCAAGCCGGTCGACCGGGCCATGTATGATGCAATGAGACAGGCCTATCTTGAAGTTCTCCCAGCAAGACCGCCCGGCCTGACGCTGGCACAAATCAGTGAGCACCTGACCGGGAGACTGCCTCGGGACCTGTTTCTGGATGGTGCGAAGGCTGGCTGGTGGGCGAAGACAGTGCAGCTTGATCTGGAGGCGAAGGGATTGGCGAAGCGTGAGAAAACCCGTCCGATAAAGTTGCATCGGGCGTAGATCTTCGCGATCTGAGGCAACAAAGCCCCTCCTCGGAGAGAGAGCTTTCTTTCAATGTATCGAAATAATGCCGTCAACCGCCCGCCACTCGCGCGGCTCGATCAGGCGCTGGTGAACGATGCGCACCGAATGCAGCGGCCCCTCGATGTCCTTGCACCAGAAATCAAGAAACCCTTTCAATTCCGGAAAAGTCGGAGCAAGATCATACTCCTGCCATATGTATAGCTGGAGAAAGCTGGGGTGGTCGGGGAGGCGATAATGTATTTCCGCTGTCGTCAGCCCGTAGCCCTTCAACTGAAGTTCGAATGCTCTGCTGGTCATGAATATTACCCTTGTGGATCAACTCATGCATCACACTGAATCTTGTCAGATTCTATTGTGTTTTCAAGGGGCGATTATGATTTTTCCTGAAAAAGAGGAGTAACGACAATGGCTGCAAAGGAAGTAAAATTCAGCGCTCAGGCCCGTGATCTGATGCTGCAAGGCGTCGACATCCTTGCCAATGCCGTCAAGGTCACACTTGGCCCTAAAGGCCGCAACGTCGTCATCGACAAATCCTATGGCGCGCCCCGCATCACGAAGGACGGCGTCACGGTCGCCAAGGAGATCGAGCTCGAGGACAAGTTCGAGAATATGGGCGCGCAGATGCTGCGCGAAGTCGCATCCAAGACCAGCGACACTGCCGGCGACGGCACGACGACAGCGACAGTACTCGCCCAGGCGATTGTTCGCGAAGGCGGCAAGGCCGTTGCTGCCGGCATGAACCCGATGGACCTCAAGCGCGGAATTGATCTCGCCGTTGATGCTGTTGTCGAAGAACTGAAGCGCAACGCCCGCAAGATCTCGAACAATTCCGAAATTGCCCAGGTCGCCACGATTTCCGCCAATGGTGATACCGAGATCGGGCAATATCTCGCTGATGCCATGGGAAAGGTCGGGCATGAGGGCGTCATCACCGTTGAGGAAGCCAAGACCGCCGACACCGAGCTTGAAATCGTCGAGGGCATGCAGTTCGACCGGGGTTATCTCTCGCCTTACTTCGTCACCAATCCGGAGAAGATGCTGGTCGATTTTGAAGACCCCTATATCCTCATTCATGAAAAGAAGCTCTCGAACCTGCAAGCGATGCTGCCGATTCTCGAAGCGGTCATGCAGTCCGGCAAACCGCTCCTCATCATTGCCGAAGATGTCGAGGGCGAAGCGCTCGCAACACTTGTCGTCAACAAGCTGCGTGGAGGGCTGAAAGTTGCCGCGGTCAAGGCGCCGGGATTTGGCGACCGTCGCAAGGCCATGCTCGAGGATATTGCTATTTTGACTGCTGGCACGGCAATCAGCGAGGACCTGGGGATCAAGCTTGAAAACGTGACGCTCGACATGCTCGGTCGCACCAAGAAGATTGTGATCGATAAGGAAAGCACGACGATTGTCGACGGCGCCGGGTCAAAGACAGAAATCGACGGGCGAATTACCCAGATCAAGATGCAGATCGAGGATACGACCTCCGACTATGACCGCGAAAAATTGCAGGAACGCCTGGCGAAGCTTTCCGGTGGCGTGGCAGTCATCCGCGTAGGAGGTTCAACGGAAGTCGAGGTCCGGGAGCGGAAGGATCGCGTCGATGACGCCCTGCATGCGACGCGCGCGGCCGTGGAAGAGGGCATTCTTCCGGGCGGCGGTGTGGCCCTGCTGCGGGCAGCCAAGGTACTCATCGGCCTTCAGGCGAAAAATGCCGATCAGCGCGTTGGCGTCGACATCGTGCGGCGCGCTATCGAAGCGCCTATTCGCCAGATCGCCGAGAATGCGGGCGCCGAAGGGTCGATTATCGTTGGCAAGCTGCGCGAGAATGACGATTTTCCCGTCGGCTGGAATGCCCAGACTGGGGAGTACGGCAATCTCTTCGACATGGGTGTCATTGATCCCGCAAAGGTGGTCCGCACCGCGCTCCAGGGCGCAGCGTCCATTGCCGGCCTTCTGGTGACGACCGAAGCAATGGTGGCCGAGGTTCCGAAGAAGGGTTCAGCACCCGCCGTGCCTGCCGGTCCCGGCATGGATTACTGATCTTAAGAAGCCGGCCCGGCAAGAACCGGACCGGCTTGGACATAGGGCGCCTATTTGTCCTTGCCGTTCGCGATGCGTTTGCTTGCGATTTTACGGTTTTCGGCGGGATCACCGGTCGCATAGCCCGTCCCGTCAGCCCCCACGGCTCGGCGCTCGTGGGTTTGGAGCCCATCAAGCAGAACCCCATTTGGTTATACATGCAACTTTACGGTTGCGCTTTTGCCTGCAGCATGGCATGGTAAAAGGCAACCAGGAGGTTGCACTTATGACTGATCGTATCGAAAAAAGCATCGAGTTGAATGCCCCTGTCGAACGAGTTTGGCAGGCTCTGACAAATCACCACGAGTTTGGAGAGTGGTTCCGCGTCAAGCTGGATGGCCCCTTCGTTGCGGGTAAGGTCTCGACGGGCCGCGTCACCTATCCCGGCTATGAGCACATCAAATGGGAAGCGACAATCAAGCAGATCGAAGAACCGCGCCTGTTCTCCATGACGTGGCATCCATACGCCATCGACCCGGACGTCGACTACTCCAACGATACACCGACGCTCGTCGAATTCCGCCTAACGCCCACTGCGAATGGAACCCGTCTGACCGTAACCGAATCCGGCTTCGATGCCATCCCCAAGCACCGCATGCCGGAGGCCCTGCGCATGAATGAAGGAGGCTGGGAGCAACAGGTGAAGAATATCAAAACATATGTTGAGCGATAGTATCCGCACATATGACCCGGCGCCGCTCTTTGCGGCGTTGGGTGATCGCACCCGCCTTTCGCTTCTGACGAAGCTCAGCGACGGGCAAAGCCGCTCGATAGCGGGGCTTTGCGGAGACACCAACCTTACCCGGCAGGCCATCACCAAGCATCTGCGTGTTCTCGAAAATGCCGGACTGGTCATCAGCACCAAGGTCGGCCGCGAAAGCCAGTTTGCCTTCAGGCCCGAGCCGATCGAGGAGGTTCGAGCCTATCTTGCAGGTGTCTCGCAGCAATGGGATGACGCCCTGCTACGCCTGCGCTCGTTCGTGGAACGATGAGCGCCCTAGCCCCATTGAGTTAGCCGGCCTGCATTGTTCGCCCGTGGCAACGGGCGTATAGTTTTTGCAACGGGGAGCGAGGGACAAGTCGCGGCCACCGGCGCAGGCCGTGCCGCGCGGGAGGTATATCATGACCACTTATGTGATGCTGCTCAACTGGACCGAGCAGGGCGTAAAGAATGTGCGCGAATCCCCCAGCAGACTTGATGCCGGCAAGAAGGTGCTCAGCGACATGGGCGGCTCGATCAAGCAATTCTATCTTACCATGGGCGAATTCGACATGGTCATTGTCTGCGAGGCACCTGACGACGCGGTCATGGCCCGGTTTGCACTCTCTCTCGGCATGAAGGGCAATGTGCGCACGCGCACGCTGAAGGCCTTCCCCGAGGCGGCCTATCGCGAGATCATCAACTCGCTTGGCTAGCGCAAATCTGACGCACTTTGCACCAATGGACGCGACTTTACCGAGCTGATTTAGGCTATCGGGACGACGTTCGGCCGATGCTTGCCCTCCTTCCGGCGCAGCCCGATCGCAACGCGCGGTTAAAGGACAAAATCCTGCCAAACTTCGTGATCGAACGCGATATATAGGGCGTCGGCAAGCTGACGCAGCCGGATCTGAAGAGTGCCTCGCAGACATCCTGCGCGGTGCTCAATTGCCGTTTAGGCAACCCTGCGTGGTTCGCGGGCAAAGGGGCTCAAACCGAGCCATTGCTGCATGGCACTGGCGATATTTGGATCACCGTCGAATTCAAGCTGCCCGGCTTCCACTTCGCGGCGGACGACGGAAAGTCCCATCCAAATTGCCGTCATGCTTTTCAGTGAACTCGTCACCAGGAGATCGACATCAAAACCGGGATCAAACCCACAGAGGTCCACCTCGCTCCCGTTGATGACAAGCCAATAGTTCTGCTTGGCCTGCGGAAGCTCCGGGTACACAAACTGTATCGTGCAGCGTCGCGGCGGCAGAGGTTCGGGGTTGAGATGCCGCCGCATGTCCCACATCAGCAGGGAAGGATCGAGATTTCTCAGCGACAGCTGCGATTCCACCCAGCGTTGTCCCCAGGCGCCGATGCCCATGACAATGGGGCGCAAATCTTCACCGGCGCGCGAGAGGTGATACTCCGTCACGCCATTGGCGTTGGGCGTTGCAAGCACGACACCGGCACGTTCCAGCTCTTTGAGCCGCTTCGACAGGAGGGCCGGTGACATGCGCGGCACCCCCCGGCGCAGATCATTGAAGCGTGTCGTCCCGCATAAGAGCTCGCGAAGCACGAGCGTCGTCCACCTCGAGCACAGGATCTCCGATGCCATCGATACCGGACAGAACTGGCCGTATCCTCCACGCTCTTCCATGGGTCCCACCAACAAGGCTAAACGCAAATCATACCCGAAAACCCCGATGGTGCATACCGGTAGTACAGTTCGTGAACTGGACACGGCCTGTACATGGGGGGATTCTATCCAACGGTCAGTAATGGCCCAATAGGAGGAACACATGCATAACATGGCAGAAACATCACCAATCAATGCACAAGCATCTCCGCCCGGTAATGCTGTCGATATTGCGCATTCCTTGTCACCCACTCTCGTGGCCCGTGCGGCCGAGTTCGACGCCAACGACACTTTCGTTGCGGAGAACTACCAGCTGTTGAAAACAGCGGGGCTCGTCGAAGCTGGCGTTCCGCGCGAGCTTGGCGGCGGTGGCGCCGAAGTGGCAGAACTGGCTGAAATGCTGCGCGTCATGGCCCACGCCTGCTCGTCCACCGCGCTCGCCTTTTCCATGCACACGCATCAGGTGGCAATTCCCGCATGGCGCTGGCGCCATCAGAAAGTCGCGGCGGTCGAGCCCCTGCTGAAGCGTGTCGCCAACGAAAAGCTGATCCTTTTGTCCAGTGGCGGTTCCGATTGGATCGGCGGCTCCGGTGATGCAATCAAGGTCGAGGGCGGTTATCGCATCTCGGCGCGAAAAGTCTTCACCTCAGGCGCCAATGCCGGTGACATCCTGATGACGGGGGCAATCCACCGCGCCGATGATGGCACAGCCAATGTCGTCCACTTCGGGGCATCGATGAACGCCGCCGAGGTCAAGATCATCGACACATGGAAGGCGCTTGGCATGCGTGGAACGGGTTCGAACGATGTTGTGCTCGAAGACCTGTTCATCCCGGATGCGGGCATCGCCTTCTCGCGCAAGGCTGGCGAATGGCACCCGGTTTTCCAGATCATCGCCACGACAGCCTTCCCGCTGATCTACGCTGTCTATCTGGGTGTGGCCGAAAGCGCGCGCGACATCGCCATCCACCTCGCCAAGAAAAAGCAGCCGAACGAAAACACGTTCAACCTGGCCGGTCGCATGGACACCACATTACGTGCGGCACAGCTTGCACATCAATGGATGGTCAAGATCACGCAGCGCAATGCGCCGTCTGCGGAAACCGTCAACGAAATCATGATCGGGCGCTCCCTCGTTGCCGAACATGCGATCAAGACGGTCGAACTGGCACTGGAGCTTGCCGGAGGTGCCGGGTTCTATCGCAGTAACGGGCTTGAACAGCGTTTCCGCGACGTGCAGGGAGCACGCTTCCATCCGCTACAGCAGGGTCCGCAAGCCCGTTATGCCGGGGCGATGGCGCTTGGCCAGTCGGTCAATACCATCTTCTGATCTGTGGGATCCCTGATCCGACATCGGGCGGCGTATGTGCCGCCCGCCAGACCAGGCATTACCTTTGCGAAAAACCTCCCCGATATTCCTCGGTTGCAATCACCTCAGTCATCTACAATTCAGGGTTGATGAGCCGATAGGCTTCACCTAATGTGGCCAAAACTTGGTTATTCCATGCCAATAAATTGACGAAACCTATTGGAGAGGATGATCCATGTTCAACAGGATGGTAACCAATTTCATCGCTGCCATCGTGGCTCTAAGCCTTTCTGTCGGCCTGTCCTTCGCGCAGGACAACACCCTCAATGGAGCGCTGGACAACGCCTTTGGCAGCCACGACAACTATCTGGCGGTGATCAAAAGTTTCCAGGCTGCCGTGAAGGCACATGACAGGACGGCGGTCGCCGCCGCGGTGCGCTATCCCATAGGTGTAGAGATCAACGGCAAGGCAACCACGATCAAATCGGCAAATCAGTTCGTCCAGAATTACGATGCGATCATGACAAAGGAGATTACGGATGCCGTGGTCAACCAGAAGCTGGACGACCTTTTCGTCAACTGGAAAGGGATCATGTTCGGCGACGGCCAGATCTGGATCGATGGCGTTTGCAATGACAACACTTGCAAGAATGTCGACATAAAAGTTACGACCATCCAGTCTACCGCCGATATAGCGCCACCAGCGGCGCCGGGTGAAATGCGCTGCGGCTGGATCGAGACCCCGACACCCGGCAATCTCTGGCTCATCGACAAGGACGCTACCTGGACCATTACCTCGCAGGGCCAGGGCGAGGGTCCGGATGCGGCCGGGATCGACAAAATACCGCAAGGCGACCCGAAGCAGTTCGTCGATACAAGTCGCGGCGCCGGGCATGGCTATAGTTGCGGCTGCCTGAGGGTTGAAACAAATGCCAAGGACAAGCGGATCACCAAGGTGATTTCCGGCAAGGCCCTGCCGTTGGCAAAATGCAAGGCGGACAAATCATTGCCCAAACCGTGACCCCCGACAAAGGCTAATCCGAAGTGGTGCATTGATTTGTCGCGACTTTAGGCGAAAGATTGCGATGCTCTTTAACGACGGAGAAATTTGCGAAATTTGTTTTTGCACAAAGCTATCGGAAAACGAGGAGCCAACGGGCACGGTGTTGCTTGAGCCGACTAAACCGCGTCACGTATTAAGGGTTTCTGCTCGCAAGATTAGCCAGGACCATCGTTGAGTTCGCCGATCTCGACAGGGGATAAGGCGATGCGCGAATGCATGAGTGCGTTCGCGAGGGCCCTAGCTTTCACGACGGGTTTCGCCGCCGCATCAGAATTGACGCGGGGTCGCGGCTGGCCATGTCACCTGACCAGGAGGAAGGACGATGTTACGCATAAGCCCATTAAGCATCTTCGCAGGTGCTGGGACGATTGCCGCGAGCCTGTGCGCTTTTGCTCCGGCTGCGACAAGCGGATCGCTGGAGACCATAAGAAGCCAAATCCAGTATCTGCCAATCCAGAGCATCAGCCATGAATTCGGTTCGAAAACCATGAGCGGTTTTTTCGTTCAGCAAGCCGACGCTTGTTATGTCGCGCTCATGGTTATCGAGAAAAATGCCCTGGACACGGTGCCACCGCCATCCGCCATGCGAGTGCGCCTTGTTATGTCACCGGGGCAGGTCATCGGCCTCGACAGCGAGGAAGGCCGCTCCGTCAACCTCACCTGCGGCGAGCGTGCCATGACAATGCTCCTTGATATCGGCGACAGGGATAAATTAGTGGCCGAGCAGACGCTTGCGCTTCCGAACAATGTCGCCAAGTCACATTGAGACAAGGCATCGGCCGCGATCCGGTGCAGCACGCCGGATCGCGGCCAGGCGTCCGTTGCTACACCGACTGATTGTGCTGTCGGCAGTAATCTCTAGTCTGGCGGCCATTTCCGGCGCATCATCACAGAGCGAAACGACTGCCGGAAAGTTCTACAGAATTGCCGGTGGCAAGGTCGACGCGCGAACCTATAATGGTTACCGGCTGTATCAGGGTAGCTGCAGTCACTGCCACGGCCCCGATGGCATGGGCTCGACGTTCGCAGCCTCCCTCGTTGACCGCCTGCCCGAGGTCGACGCATTCCGGCGCATTGTCCGGGGCGGCCAATCCAGCGGCACGTCCGTCATGAAGGGTTTCGCCGACGACCCTAACATTGCGCCCTATATCGATGACATCTATGCCTATCTGCAGGCGCGTGCCGACGGTGCGCTCGGGCGCGGCCGCCCCGTCAAATCGGCGCCTTAGCGAACAGGCACATTATCTGGAAGCGACCCGCGTCGAAGCGGATGACGTGCGGGCGACCACGACAAGCTGCGTGACTTCGCCCCGCTTGAAGGCGGCGAGGAAGCGGCGATAATCCTTGAACACCAGGCAGCCATTCGAGTCGCCGCGACGCCCAAGCATATAGGTGTGAGCCAGGAGCCCATCGCGGCCGTAGATCTTGCTTGGATCGACGGGGTTGAGCCTGATCGCCTCGACCCCGTGGAACAGCGCCTCGCGCATGGTGAGATTGTAGGTATGCGGCGGCGTCGGGCCGCGCATCTTCTTGTTGACGTAACGGGGATTGTCGAGCATCGGCCCCATGCCCGAATGGGCTTCCAGACGCTCGCCATTGGGCATGTAGACTGTTGCCGCCGCGATATCATAAGTGGCGGTGCGGCCACGGCCCGCGAAAAGCGGCGCAGGCCTTAAGGAAGGCGCGCTGTCACGAATATCATTGTCCTGCGGCGCATAGGCAAGCAGACCCGCCGGCGCGCGCTTCAACGTCTTCGCCGAAGGCAAGACGGCATCGTCTGCCGGCCGGCGCGGCCGCATTCCCGGCAAGGGCACCGCCGCAATATCGTCATCCGCGGCAGGTTCGTCCTCGGCCAGGACCAGGCTGAACGGCCCCTGCGGCAAGGTTCCTACCGGCGGCGGTGCATCCTCCAGGGCAGCCACCGCAACAGTTGGTCCCGCAACGGATGGTGCCGTTAAAGGCCGCTCCTCATCGACAATGCTGTAGGTCCGGACCGAGGCAACCTGCATCGTATCGAGGCCGTCCGCGCGGGCGCTAAAAGTCTCGGCAGCCAGGGGCGCCGTGTCAACGCCGGATGCGCGGGCGCCAAAAACCTCTGCGGCCAAAGGCGCCGCGGCCACGATCTTCGGCCTTGGCGGCGTGATGACGCTGATCTCACCGGATGGTCCGATCACCGCTCCTTCATCCATATTGCTGGCCTGCCAGGGTGTGTGTGTCAGGTCCGGCACGCGCGGAAATTTCGGGTTTTTGGGTGCAGCCTCATAAGGGGCGGCGAGCGCAACCAGGCTCGCTGCCAAAGGGCGCTCTGCCCGACCATGGCTGCCGGGGACGCCGCGACCCGCGACATGGGGCATGAAAGCGCCCTGCATGGCGAAGGTCGCCGCCACCGTCCCGAGCGACACGACGACGCCGAGACCGGCAAAAAGGGTGGCGGGAACAAGGCGGCTGTTCGAGCGACGGCCATTTCTGCCAAAAGGCTTGACGTCCCTGACCGTCTTCACTCCAAACGCCATGATACCCGTACCCACATTGCTCAACCCGCGCGCCAAAAACGCGCACAACCACTATTGCCGTGGCAAAACTGAGGCCATCACGAGCGAAACATCGCCCGATGGCCATTTGCTGGCTGGGTTTGAGAATGAAGAAACTTGGTTACCAATTGATTGATGGGTCGTCGATTGTCTGAAAAACAGCTCTGCTGGATGCGCCCTTGAGGTGAAACCAATCGCACTGGAAGCTTGGCGAATTAGTCACCCGTCCCTGACCAATGCATCTAAGCCACGCGATATGAAGTGAAGTTTGGCGGTGCATACCGCCAGACTTCAGCTATTGAGCGCCGTTGCTCGATATTCCTGCCTGGTCGGCCTGAACAATATCTCGTTGATGTCGACATCCTCTGGCTGACTCATGGCGAAGGCCACCATGCTGGCGAAGGAGAAAGCGGGAATGGCGACCCGTTCATAGAGCGCACGCACATTTTCGGCGACATCGGATTCAGTGATGCTGTCCGGCAGTTCCGTAGCGACCGCACCCGGCGAGATGATGGTCGTGCGGATGTTGTAAGGCTTGACCTCCTGCCGCAGCCCCTCGGAGATCACGCGGACGCCATGCTTGGTTGCGGCGTAAACGGCTCCTCCCGGCCCAACCTTGTGACCGGCGACCGACGATACATTGATGATGTGGCCGCTTTGCTGCTCCTTCATGTATGGCAGCACGGCGCCAATGCCATAAAGCACGCCCTTTAGGTTCACGTCGATCGTCCGATCCCAATCGTCGACCTTGCAGCGCTCCAGAGGCGAGTGCGGCATCAGGCCGGCATTGTTTATGATCACGTCGATGCGGCCATGCAGCTTCACCGCATGGTCGACCAGGTGCTTGACCTCGTCGAACTTCGTCACGTCAGTCTGGACCACCGCATCCTGGCCAAGCGAAAGCGCCTCGGCGACCGCCAGAAGCCGTTCAAGGCGCCGTGCTCCCAGAACGAGCCTGGCGCTGTCACGGGCAAGGCGGCGAGTAGCCGCCTCCCCCAATCCGCTGCTTGCGCCGGTGATGACGACGACTTTATCCTTGATGACGCGGGCGTGCGTTTGGGCGAACAGGTGGCGAAAGACATGATCGCGGTTCGCATAGGCCCGGAGATGCGCATGGCGGTGGTGGGTGCCCAAGCCTATTTCGCGAACCGGACGAAGCCGCTGGCACCCCACGACCTGACCGATCATTCCTGCATCAACCTGCGCCTGCCGACCTATGGCGGCATCTATACTTGGGAATTCGAGAAGGACGGGCGCGAGGTGAAGGTTCGGGTGGAGGGTCAGTTGGTGTTCAACAACATCGCGCTCAGGCTGAGTGCAGCGCTGGCAGGAGGCGGGCTGGCCTACCTTCCCGAGGATGTCGTGGAGCCGTATCTGGCGGAAGGGCGATTGGTCCGGGTTCTTGAAGACTGGTGTACGCCATTTCCCGGCTACCATCTGTACTATCCCAGCCGCAGGCAGGCCTCACCCGCATTCGCGCTCGTGGTGGATGCCCTGCGCTATCGAGCGTGAGGGACTGAGATCGGGTTCAAGCCACGACAGGCGAAACGCCGCCGGATAGCCAATTACTGACAATGCGTGAGAATGAAGAAACTTGGTTACCAATTGATTGATGCCGGGGGAAGGAACTGGGGGTGGCGCGATCCGTCGCTCTTACCTGTTGACACCCACCTCCGTGATCCTCGGGCTTGACCCGAAGAGGGCGCAGAGGTTGAGGCACTTCAGCAGCGCACCCACATCCCTCATGGTGAGCTTGTCGGTAGCTTGAATATTTCTAGAGGGTTTGATTGGGCAGCCAGCCGCGCAGGCCGATAGGCTAACGCTCCCGACAGAAGAATATTCAAGAATTACCGCGGCAAAACTGAGGCCACAACGAGCTTACGAATTCGTATGGACGTCACCGTTATCCCCTCACAGGTCAGGCCGACAGTCCCAATGCGGGTCAGTCGACAATAGTCCGTAGAGCGTCACCATCCGGTCGACGAACGAAGCCATGTGTGCGCAAAGCCTTCACTCCCCTTGAACTTAAACACCAAAATTACTCATCCCTTGGCAGTCTTGCCAATTCTCCCGCTGCTGCCTAAGTAAATCAGCGGAGGACGGCCTCCACGCTCCATAGCGTTTCCAGACAAATCCGGGACGGCCCGATCGAACATGTGAAGGATGGTCGTCATGGCCTGGACTATACTTATTCTTGCGGGTCTGTTTGAAATCGGCTGGGCCATCGGGCTCAAATATACCGATGGTTTCACCCGCATCACCCCCTCTGTTCTGACCGCCGGCAGCATGGTAATCAGCGTCGTGCTGCTTGGCCTTGCGCTGCGCGAACTCCCGGTCGGCAGCGCCTACGCGGTGTGGACCGGCATCGGCACGGTCGGCACGGCGTTGCTCGGCATGTATCTCTTCGCCGAGCCCGCGACAGTGATCCGCCTCGTCTGTATCGCACTCATCGTTTCGGGCATTGGCGGGCTGAAATTTCTCGCCTAGCCTGGCCGGTTATCTCTCCCTCAAGGGGAGAGATAAAGCAGCGCATTGGTTTCCTATCAGCCCATCATGTCTTACTGTGTCGTCATGACTGATCCGCAAAGCACCGCCCTTACCCCTTCCGAAATCGAGCGCTACGCCCGCCATATCATCCTTGGCGAGATTGGCGGGCCCGGCCAGCAGAGGCTGAAGCGCGCCCGCGTGCTTGTCGTCGGCGCCGGGGGCCTCGGAGCGCCGGTGCTGCAATATCTGGCGGCGTCGGGCGTCGGCACGCTCGGTATTGTCGATGACGACCGCGTGTCTCTTTCGAATTTGCAACGGCAGATCATCCATTCGAGCGATCTCGTTGGCTCGGCCAAGGTGGAAAGTGCGGCGCGCGCCATTGCCGCGATCAACCCGCATGTGACCGTCGAGGCGCATGAGCTGCGCATCGCGCCGGACAATGTCGCCGAACTCGTCCGCCGCTATGACATCATCGTCGACGGCTCCGACAATTTCGATACGCGCTATCTTCTGGCGGATACCTGCCTCGAAGCGAAGCGGCCGCTGGTCTCGGCGGCGCTCGGGCGCTTCGACGGTTCGGTAACGACGCTGATGCCCTATGCGGCGAATGCGGCGGGCGAGCCGAACCCCTCCTATCGCGACCTCTTCCCCAATCCGCCGCCGCCAGGCCTTCTGCCCGCCTGCGCCGAGGCCGGCGTGCTTGGCGTCCTGCCGGGCGTCATCGGCACGCTGCAGGCGACCGAGGTGATCAAGCTCATCACCGGCATTGGCGAGCCGCTGATCGGCCGGCTGTTGCTCTATGATGCGCTGACCTCGCGCTTCGAGACCATCAAGTACAAAGCCCGCAAGGCCTGACGGCATGGCGCTTGAGCTTTCAGCCGAACAGCAGGCGATTGCCGGCGGCGCGCGCGGCGAAGGTGCCGCCATGGCGATGCGCATCGTTGCCGCGACCGCGCGGCTGATGGGCGCGCCCTCTCTGATCCCCATCGCCTCGGCGCATATTGACGGCGCGCTCTATCACGGCGATTCCGGTACGCTCTTTGCCGAAAAGCTGGTCGCGGGCGGTGCAAAGGTTGCGGTGCGCGCGACACTCAATGTCGGCTCGCTCGATTTGACCGGCTGCTCGAAGAACCGCCTGCCCCCGCAGGAACGCGACATGGCGCGGCGCATGATGGATGCCTATCGCAAGCTTGGCTGCGAGCCGAGCTGGACCTGCGCGCCCTATCAGGCCGGTCACCGCCCGGCGCTTGGCAGCGACGTCGCCTGGGGCGAATCCAATGCCGTGGTGTTCTGCAATTCGGTGCTGGGCGCGCGCACCAACCGCTATGGCGACTTCCTCGACATCGCCTGCGCCATTTCCGGCTTTGCCCCCTATTACGGTTTTCACCGCCGGCAAAACCGCCGCGCCACCGTGGTCTTCGATGTCTTCGGCCTCGATGCGGCATTTTTATCCTCCGAAGTCGCCTGGCCGATCCTTGGCAGCCTTTATGGCCGCGAGCTTGGCGACGCGGTCGGCGTGGTTGCCGGCATTCCCGCCCATCCCGGAGAAGATGCGCTGAAGGCCTTCGGCGCCGCCTCCGCCTCGGCCGGGGCCGTCGGGCTGTTCCATGTGGCGGGCGTCACGCCGGAAGCGCCGGACCTTGCCACCGCCCTGTACCACCAGCCGCCGCGGGCGGTCATCAGGGTCACCGCTCAGATGATCGCAGATTCGCGCCGCCGTCTTTCCACTGCGCTGGGCACCGGCCGCATCGACGCCGTTGCCATGGGCAGCCCGCATCTCTCGGTGGCGGAGTTCGAACGGCTTGAGAAGCTTATCGCCGGGCGCAGGCTCAAGGTGCCGCTCTATGCCTGCACCGGCCGCCACGCCCTCGCCGCGCTGGAACAGGACGGCCGCCGCCAGGCGCTGGAGGAGAGCGGCGTGATCGTCGTCGCCGACACCTGCGTCGTGGTCACGCCGATCCTGCCGGACATTGCCGGTGCAGTGCTGATGACCAATTCCGGCAAGTTCGCGCATTATGCGCCGGGCAATACCGGCTATGGCGTGATCTACGGCTCCATGGCCGAATGCGTGGAGAGTGCGATCCTCGGCCGCCCTTCGTTCGGAGCAGCAGCATGAAGGCGGAAATCCTCGTCACCGGCCAGCCCGCCCAAGGCCAGGCGCTCGTCCTCACCGCACCCATCAGTTTCTGGGGCGGGGTCAATCCGAAGACCGGGCAGATTGCCGATGTGCGCCACCCGCAACACGGCATATCGATCAGCGGCAAGGTGCTGTGCCTGCCGGGGACGATTGGCTCGTCTTCCGCCGCCGCCGTGCTGCTGGAGCTGGTGACCGCCGGGCTCGCGCCTGCGGCGATCATCCTCAACGAGCCGGACGCGATCCTCTTGCTCGGGCTCATCGTCGCGCAGGAAATGGGCCACCAGACGCCGATGGCGCTGCGGCTTGATCGCGGGGAGTTTGGAAATCTTGCTGATCGCGAACTTGCCGTTTGCGCGGATGGATCAGTGCTTATCTCCCCACTTGCGGGGCAGAAAGGATTTTCTAAGGATTAGCCTCTTTGCTAAATCCTTAGAAAATCCAAGAGAGGGGTAGTGAAATGATTGCATCCCTCTCTTGCGATTTCTAGCAATTAGCCGAGAAGCTAAGCTCATGAAATCGCTTTTTCTCCCGCAAGGGGAGAGATGATCGGCATCGACTGTCAGTGTTCTTGAAGGGGATTCTCACTGGTCCCTGGGCAAAACCCGGTCGGGGGGGCGATGCCCGTCGATAAAGGTGCGGATGTTGATGATCACCTTCTCGCCCATGTCGATACGGCCTTCGAGCGTCGCCGAGCCCATATGCGGCAGGATCACCACCTTGCCATGCTTGGCAAGCTTGCGCAGCTTGGAATTGACCGCAGGCTCATGCTCGAACACGTCAAGCGCAGCGCCCGCCAATTTTCCATGTTCGAGCTGTTCGATCAGCGCGTGCTCGTCGATGATCTGGCCGCGCGCCGTGTTGACGATGAACGCGGTCGGCTGCATCAGCGCGAGGCGCCGCGCCGAGAGCAGATGGAACGTCGCCGGCGTCGAGGGGCAATTGACCGAGATGATGTCCATACGCGCGAGCATCTGGTCGAGGCTTTCCCAATAGGTTGCCTCGAGCTCCTCTTCGGTCTTCGGGTTGACCGGCTTGCGGTTGTGATAATGGATCGACAGCCCGAATGCCTTGGCGCGCCGCGCAACTGCCGTGCCGATACGTCCCATGCCGACAATTCCGAGCCGCTTGCCCCAGATACGCCGCCCGAGCATCCAGGTCGGGCCCCAGCCCTCCCACTTGCCGTCATCGAGCAGGATCGCGGCGCCTTCGACGAGGCGGCGCGGCGCGGCAAGCATCAGCGCCATGGTCATGTCCGCGGTGTCTTCGGTCAGGACATTTGGTGTGTTGGTGACAGTGATTCCACGCTTGGCAGCGGCAACCACGTCGATATTGTCGGTGCCATTGCCGAAATTGGCGATCAGTTTGAGATTGGGACCGGCCGCATTTATGATCTCCTCGCTGATATGGTCGGTAATGGTCGGCACCAGAACATTGGCATGGCTGACAGCCTCGATCAGTTCCGCCTTGGACAGCCGCCGGTCATCGACATTCAACCGCGCTTCGAAGAGCTCGCGCATCCGCGTCTCGATGGGATCCGGCAATTTACGGGTGATGACGACCAGAGGCTTCTTGCTCACCAATATTCCCCTCCCAATTCCTGACGCTATTGAGACCTCTTTAACCAAGTCATTGCAAACTGCAATTGCTCTTTGCGCTCCTCCACTTGTCTATCAAGGCGGCGCATCAAAGACAAAGAAAAATAGGGATCGTTCGCCATTCTGCCGCAAAATCGGCTAATGCAGCACCGGAACGATGAAGGACTGATTTTGTTGCACGTTAGAAATTTCAGCTTATTGAAACTCGCAGGTAGTGTTGCAGCTGCCCTTCTCCTTTTGCTCCCGCTCAGCCTGCCAACGCCTGGAAAGGCCGAAGCAGCGGCACAGATTGGCCCCAGCGGTCTGCCCCTGCCGCGTTTCGTCAGCCTGAAGCCTGGCCGCGTCAATTTGCGCGTCGGCCCCGGCCGCGATTATGCGGTGACGTGGCTGTTCCTGAAATCAGGTCTGCCGGTCGAGATCATCCAGGAATATGACAATTGGCGGCGTATTCGCGATTCGGAAGGTACGGAGGGCTGGGTGTATCAGTCGCTTCTTTCCGGCAAGCGCACGGCGATGACTGCACCCTGGCAGCGCGACAAGGATGACGTGATGCTGAACGTCTATCGCAGCGCCGATGACAAGGCGAGCATCGTCGCCAAGGTGCAGCCCGGCGTTCTTGGCAACCTCAAGACCTGCAATGGTGCCTATTGCCGGGTTGTGTTCAGCGGCGCCAGCGGCTGGATGCGGCAGTCCGATATCTGGGGCGCCTATCCGGACGAGAAGTTCGAAAATTGACCTTTGAAGGCAATGGCGGGCACCAGGCCCGCCAGCCAAACAATGATCAGAACTTATAACTCAACCCCAATGTGGATGAGACCTCACTGAACCGAACTTTTAAAGTCATACCATCCGCAAATGGGAAGCCTTGCTTGCCAAAATCGGTATAGTGGAGATCGCCACGAACAAGCCAATGCTTGTCCATCGCATATTCGATCCCGCCGCCCGCGGTCCAGCCGACAAGCGTTTTGCGCTCGCCTTCAAAGCCACTCAACTCCGGATTTGAAACCGCAATGCCGCCAGCAACATAAGGCAAGAAGTCGGCGACCGCATATCCGGCTTTGGCGGGCACCGAGCCTTGCCAATTACTCGTGAAATTGTCGGCAGGGCTCGTGTGTGATTTTGTGAGATCGGCGTAGTCGATATCGCCTTCAAGGCCAAAAACGAAATTGTTGTCGAACTGAAAAACTAGACTTAGTTTACTTAGGGAAAGCCGTTATGCGAACCTATCAGGAACTGCCAATCACGAGTGAGCACGCAGTCTTCGTCGCTGCCCTGCCACA
>NZ_JBBNAN010000291.1:0-45379 GCF_037994405.1 Phyllobacterium sp. | reverse complement strand
TCCACAAAATCCCGCCAACTGATCCAACACCTCCAAACCTCGTTTATCCTAACCGCGTCCTTGTCCTATGGGAACTGCTTCCGGAGCCATTCGAACTGGGGAGAGGATCGGCGCTTCGATGACCGCCCGTCTTCCCACCACCATTCAATGGCCACAAGCGAAAGCGGGCGTGGCGAAGGAAGAGGCTAATATCCACACCGGCGAGGTTGATCCAGCATCAAAGCTTGACTTCGCGCTTGGCTGTGGGCACATCGCGCGGCAGATTGGCAATTATAAAGCAACAATTGGAGGCATCTCCCATGTCCATTGCATTCACCTTTCCGGGTCAGGGAAGCCAGGCCGTTGGCATGGGCAAGGCTTTGGCGGATAATTTTGCCGAAGCGCGCGCGGTTTTCGACGAGGTGGATGATGCACTCGGCGAAAAGCTGTCTTCGATCATCTGGGAAGGTCCGGAAGAAACACTGACCCTGACCGCCAACGCCCAGCCGGCGCTGATGGCAGTGTCCATAGCGGTTATTCGGGTGCTTGAGTCCAAGGGCGTTTCCCTGAAGGACAAGGTTGCTTTTGTTGCGGGCCATTCGCTTGGCGAATACTCAGCGCTGTGTGCGGCCGGCACCTTTTCGCTTTGCGACACGGCGCGCCTCTTGCGCATCCGCGGCAATGCCATGCAGAAGGCAGTTCCGGCGGGGGAGGGTGCGATGGCCGCAATCATTGGTCTTGAGCATGAGGATGTCGAAGCCATTTGCGCCGAAGCATCAAAACAGGGTCCTGTTCAGATCGCCAATGACAATGGCGGCGGCCAGCTGGTAATTTCCGGTGCAAAGGCGCCTGTCGAGGCAGCCGCGGCGCTTGCATCGGCCAGGGGCGCAAAGCGCGCCATCATGCTGCCAGTGTCTGCTCCCTTCCATTCGGCTCTGATGGAGCCGGCCGCTGAAGCGATGCGCGCGGCACTGGCAAATGTTGTCAAGAATGACCCCGTTGTCCCGCTCATCGCCAATGTCCGGGCCACTCCGGTGAAATCCGCTGACAAGATTGCCGCTCTGCTGGTCGAACAGGTGACAGGACAGGTTCGCTGGCGCGAAACTGTCGAATGGTTTGGTGCAAATGGCGTGACCACGCTCTACGAGATCGGCGCCGGCAAGGTGCTGACCGGCCTCGCGCGCCGTATTAATAAGGACATTTCGGGAGTCGCTGTAAGCACCCCTGAAGACATCGATGCGGCCGTAGCTGCCCTGAACGCTTGAAAAGGAACGCCCAATGTTTGATCTCACAGGCCGCAAGGCTCTTATCACAGGTGCGACAGGTGGAATTGGCGAGGCGATTGCCCGCGCGCTTCATGCTCAGGGCGCGATCGTTGGCCTGCATGGTACTCGCGTTGAAAAACTCGAGGCTCTCGCGACGGAGCTTGGAGATCGGGTCAAGATTTTTCCGGCCAATTTATCCGACCGGGATGAGGTCAAGGCCCTTGGCGAGAAAGCCGAAGCTGATTTGGAAGGCGTCGAAATCCTCGTCAATAATGCCGGGATCACCAAGGATGGCCTATTCGTGCGTATGAGCGATGCCGACTGGGACAACGTGCTGGAGGTGAATCTGACCGCTGTTTTCCGCCTGACCCGCGAACTCACCCATCCGATGATGCGCCGCCGCTACGGCCGTATCATCAATATCACCTCGGTGGTTGGCGTAACGGGCAATCCTGGCCAGACCAATTACGTTGCGTCAAAGGCTGGGCTTATTGGCTTCTCCAAGTCGCTTGCGCAGGAAATCGCCAGCCGCAATGTCACTGTCAACTGTGTTGCGCCCGGTTTCATCGAATCGGCCATGACCGACAAGCTCAACGACAAGCAGAAAGAAGCCATCATGTCGGCTATTCCGATGCGCCGCATGGGGACTGGCGCCGAGGTCGCATCGTCGGTTGTTTACCTTGCCAGCAGCGAGGCTGCCTACGTCACTGGCCAGACAATTCACGTCAATGGCGGCATGGCAATGATCTGACGCCGATTTCGCCGGGTGCATGCCTGCGCCCGGCCGTATCGGTGGGTATCCGCGTCAATCACATTTATGAGATTGAGGCCGCGAATAAAGCGTGATAAGTCGCGCACCAGTCTGGGCGATCAAACCGATTTGATGCCCTTTCAATTCCGCAAGGAAAGAGCCGCGAGGATGGGTGTTTAAGCTGTTAAACAGGGTGAAACGACCATCTTATTGCTTGATTAGAGTCATCCGTGCCGCTAACCAAGGCATTGAGAAAAACAACAGGTTGAGGTTTCCACATGAGTGATACTGCAGAACGCGTCAAGAAAATCGTTATTGAACATCTGGGCGTTGATGCCGAGAAAGTCACCGATGGTGCAAGCTTCATCGATGATCTGGGCGCCGACAGCCTTGATACTGTCGAGCTCGTGATGGCTTTCGAAGAAGAGTTCGGCGTTGAAATCCCGGACGATGCTGCTGAGACGATTCTGACAGTCGGCGATGCCGTCAAGTTCATCGACAAGGCATCTGCCTGATTTTCGTTCGGCTCGCCATAGCATGGATCGTGATATAAGGTGCTCTGCCTTGCTCATTCATGCATGGGGCCGGAAACAATCATGTTGCAAATGACATTGAAGGATCGGCCATGAGGCGCGTTGTCATAACCGGCCTTGGGCTGGTGTCTCCTCTTGCATCCGGTGTTGAGCTCACCTGGTCACGGCTTTTGGCTGGCCAGAGTGGCGCCCGCCGCGTGACGGAATTCGAAGTCGATGATCTGCCTTGCAAAATTGCTTGCCGGATTCCGGTAGGCGATGGCGCCGATGGCACGTTCAATCCGGACCATTGGATGGAGCCCAAGGAGCAGCGCAAGGTTGATCCGTTCATCATCTACGCCGTTGCAGCTGCCGATCAGGCGCTTGCGGATGCCAAATGGGCGCCGGAAAGCGATGAGGACCAGATTCGTACCGGCGTTCTGATCGGTTCCGGTATTGGCGGTCTCGAAGGCATTGTCGAAGCTGGCTATACGCTGCGCGACAAAGGTCCGCGGCGTATCTCTCCCTTCTTCATTCCTGGCCGTCTGATCAATCTGGCTTCCGGCCAGGTCTCCATCAAGCATAAGCTGCGTGGCCCGAACCACGCAGTCGTTACCGCTTGCTCGACCGGTGCACATGCCATTGGTGATGCGTCGCGGTTGATCGCCTTCGGCGACGCCGACGTGATGGTGGCTGGCGGTACGGAATCGCCGGTGAGCCGCATCTCGCTGGCCGGCTTTGCTGCCTGCAAGGCCTTGTCCACTGCACGCAATGACGATCCAACCACGGCGTCTCGTCCCTATGACGAGGACCGTGACGGTTTCGTGATGGGCGAGGGCGCCGGTGTTGTCGTGCTTGAAGAACTGGAACATGCTCTGGCACGCGGGGCGAAGATCTATGCCGAAGTGATTGGCTACGGCCTTTCCGGTGACGCCTATCACATCACAGCACCCTCGGAAGACGGCGAAGGCGCACAGCGTTGCATGGAAATGGCCCTGAAGCGCGCCGGCATTACGCCGTCGGACGTCGACTACATCAACTCGCACGGCACATCGACGATGGCCGACACCATCGAACTCGGTGCGGTTGAACGCGTCGTCGGCGATGCGGCTTCGAAAATCTCGATGTCGTCCACCAAGTCGTCAATCGGTCATCTTCTGGGTGCGGCCGGTTCGACCGAAGCGGTGTTCTGCGTTCTGGCGATCCGCGACAATATCGCACCGGCAACGATCAATCTGGACAAGCCGTCCAGGGAAACCAAGATCGACCTCGTTCCGCATAAGCCGCGGGAACGCAAGATCGATATCGCGCTGTCCAATTCCTTTGGTTTTGGCGGCACCAACGCCTCGCTGGTGCTGCGGCGTTATCAACAGTAGATTGATCTGTGGCGGAAGCGCTTTCGCGCTTTCGCCATATTCTCAATCGATTCTACCGGCAATCCGACCGGATAAAGGTCTCGAGGTGCTTGCGTGAGTTCAGATCAACAATCTGGAGAGACAAACGGTTCAGCCGCTGGCAACGTGCCGGAGCGCAAGCCGATTGTTCCGCAATCGGCGTCGGAAGCATTGCGTCCAGAACCCGGTACACCGCCACCCGCGCCGAAAAAGCGTTCGCGCCGTGCGCGTAGCCAAACCGTTGTCTTTGCAAATTTCATGCTGTCTCTTGTCGTGCTGGTGGTGCTGGCAGCCGCTGCCGCCGTCTATTTCGGCAAGGTAGCGTTCAATGCGCCGGGACCAACGGATGTCACCACCAACTACGTCGTCAAGAGTGGCACCGGGATCGTTGAAATCGCCGATGGGCTCGAGCGGCGCGGTATCATTTCCGACGCGCGTGTGTTCAAGTACGGCGTCCAGGCCTATGGCTATCAGCGTGATATGAAGGCTGGCGAATATGAAATCAAAGCGCACGCGTCCATGCGCGATATCATGGATCTGTTGCGTAGCGGCAAATCGGTCCTCCATTCGCTGACAATTCCGGAAGGCCTGACCGTCGAACAGATTTTCCAGCGCATTCGCGAGGACGATGTGCTGACAGGTGAGCTGCCAGCCAGCTTGCCGAGCGAAGGCTCACTTTTCGCCAATACGCTCCGGTTCTCCCGTGGTACCACACGCGAAGAAATCGTTAAGAAGATGCAGGCCGATCAGAAGAAACTGGTCGAGGATATATGGGAACGCCGGGATCCCAGCATTCCACTGAAGACGATTGACGAGTTCGTCACCCTGGCTTCCATTGTCGAGAAGGAAACGGGCAAGGCGGATGAGCGTCCGCGCGTTGCCGCTGTGTTCATCAACCGGCTTAACAAGAAGATGCGGCTCCAGTCGGATCCAACAATCGTCTACGGGCTGTTTGGTGGCAAAGGTAAACCCTCTGACCGGTCAATTCTGAAATCCGATCTGGAAAAGCCGACCCCTTACAACACATACACGGTAAATGGTCTGCCGCCGGGCCCGATTGCGAATCCCGGCCGCGATGCACTGGAGGCAGTTGCGCATCCATCGCAGACGAAGGATCTCTATTTTGTCGCTGACGGGACCGGCGGACATGTGTTTGCTGAGACGCTGGACGAACACAATGATAATGTGAAACGCTGGCGTGAAGTCGAGAAGAACCGTCTGGACGAGGCGGCCAAGGCGGCAACCGGCGACAAGAATGCCTTGCCGGAAGCGGATAGCGGCAACTAGAACTGAAAAGGCCTGATCGAGATCAGGCTTTTGTGGGTTGTGGGGGAAAAATGTCTTTGCAAAGCATGACGGGATTTGCCCGTCACCTCCGAAATAGCGCCGGTGCGCAGATCTCGTGGGAAATCAAATCAGTCAACGGCAAAGGCCTGGACGTCCGGTTTCGCTTGCCTCCAGGATTGGAGGCCATTGAGCAGAAAGCGCGTAACCTGTTTAGCCAGCATTTCAAGCGCGGCAATTTCCAGGCGGCGCTGACCGTCGATCGTAGCGCCGGAGCCGCCAAGGCGCTCGTCAACGAACCGCTGTTGAAGGAACTGGCCGGCATCGCGGCACATTTGCGAGAAGAATATGGCCTTGCTGCGTCAACGCCCGAGGGGCTGATGGCGCTCCGCGGTGTCCTTGAGGTGCCGCAGGAGATTATTGCACCTGAGCATCACGCTGAGCTCGAAACGGCAGCTGTGGCGGTTCTGGATGAGACACTTATCCAGTTGGCGCACAATCGCCAGGTCGAGGGCAAGGCCCTTGGTGAGATTTTGAGGGTGCAGATCACGACCATAGAGATGCTGGTGCAACAGGCAAGGCTCGACCCCAGCCGCTCGCTCGATGCTGTTCGAGCCCGTCTTTCCGCCCAGGTCGCACTTCTCCTCGATGCTGCCCCGGCACTCGATGAGGCTCGCCTGCACATGGAAGCGGCGTTTTTGGCGACCAAAGCCGATATCCAGGAAGAGCTCGACCGTCTGGAAATGCACGTCGCGTCCGCCCGAGCGCTCCTCGATGAAGGAAATGGCGTCGGTCGCAAGCTCGACTTTTTGACACAGGAATTCAACCGCGAGGCAAATACGCTCTGTTCCAAGGCTAACGCGGCCTCAATCACGTCGATTGGGCTTGACCTGAAGGCGGTTGTGGACCAATTGCGCGAGCAAATACAGAATCTGGAGTAACCATGCCTAACAGCATTAAGAGACGCGGTCTCATGCTCGTCCTGTCGTCTCCGTCCGGCGCGGGAAAGTCGACGATTGCCCGACTGTTGCTGAATGATAAGGAGAAGCTCGAGTTAGCTCTGTCGATCAGCGTGACGACACGTCCGCGGCGCGCCAGCGAGATCGATGGTGTGCACTATCATTTCATTTCGGTCCGCGAATTCGAACGGCTGCGCGACAGCGATGAACTGATCGAATGGGCGGAAGTTCATGGCAATTTCTACGGCACACCGCGTGAAGCAGCGGAGAATGCGCTCGCTGACGGCCAGGACATGCTTTTCGACATTGACTGGCAGGGCGCGCAGCAATTGCAGGACAAGATGAAAGGCGATGTCGTCAGCATTTTCATCCTGCCTCCATCCATGGCCGACCTGAAGCAGCGGCTGCATCGGCGCGCCGAGGATACCCCGGAAGTGATCGACATGCGTTTGCGCAATGCCCGCAATGAAATCGAGCGTTGGCGTTCCTATGACTATGTCATCGTCAATGAAGATCTGAACCGGGCCTATCATCAGGTCCAGTCGATCGTCACCGCTGAGCGTCTGCGCCGTGACCGATGCCCCGGTCTGTTCGACTTTGTCAGCAATCTTCTCGATGAAAGGCTGGATTAAAAATTAGACCGCGTTGGCGAGCGCGACGAACTCGTCGATGGACAGCGTTTCGGCGCGGCGGGTGGGATCAATCCCCACCTTCGCCAGCAATGCTTCGCCGCCCAGCGGCTTGATGCTCTGGCGCAGCATCTTGCGCCTCTGGCCGAAGGCGGCCTGAGTAACCCGTCCAAGCGTTGCGGCATCGCAGGGCGGTGGAGCATTACGCGGGATCAGGTGAACGACGGACGAAGTAACTTTCGGCGGTGGGGTAAAGGCCTGTGGCGGTACGTCGAAAGTGATTTTTGCTTCCGTGCGCCAGCCAGCGAGGACACCCAGACGGCCATAGGCATCGGAGCCCGGCCGCGCAACTATGCGCTCTGCCACTTCGCGCTGGAACATCAGCGTCAGCGACGCATAGAAAGGTGGCCATGGCTCGCTGAGCAGCCAGCCGATGAGCAATTGTGTGCCGACATTATAGGGAAGATTGGCCACTATCTTCACCTTGCTGCCGTTTGCAAGCTGCGCGAAATCAATTTCCAGTGCGTCACCGGCGATCACGCGGAGCCTGCCTGGGTAGTAGTCCGCAATCTCCTGCAGCGCTGCCAGACAGCGCTCATCGCGCTCTATGGCTACGACGCTGGCACCTTGCGCCAGTAAGGCACGCGTAAGGCCACCCGGCCCAGGGCCCACCTCGATAACGGTCTGGCCCTGCAAATCGCCAGACTGGCGTGCAATCTTGGCCGTGAGGTTGAGGTCCAGCAGGAAATTCTGGCCAAGTGATTTCTTGGCCATCAAATCATGACGCTCGATGACTTCGCGCAGCGGTGGAAGGCTGTCGATGCTCATGCAGCCGGGCGCTTCTGCTGCTTTTGATGTGAGGCAAGCTCGTCGGCAAGACGCAGGGCCGCGATCAGACTATCGGGCCTCGCTTGGCCAGTGCCTGCGATGTCGAAGGCAGTGCCATGATCCGGAGATGTACGCACAAAGGGCAGACCAAGGGTAACATTGACACTGTCATCGAAACCAAGGGTCTTTACCGGAATCAAGGCCTGGTCATGATACATGCAGATAGCGGCATCATAGCCAGCCCGCGCAGCCGCGTGGAACATGGTGTCGGCTGGAAGGGGACCACGCGCGTCGATACCTTCCGCACGCAGGGTCTCGACCGCTGGACGCACGATGCGCTCATCTTCCATGCCCATCGTTCCATCCTCACCGGCATGGGGGTTGAGCCCGGCAATGGCAAGCCGCGGAGCTGCAATACCGAACTGGTCCTTCAACGCGAGCGCCGTGATGCGGGAAACTGTCAGGATAGATTGAGTGTCGAGAACGGCAGGAACCTTGCTCAAGGCAATATGGATTGTGACGGGAACAGCTCGAAGCAGCGGTCCCGCAAGCATCATGACGGGGGTCACTTCATACCCGAGGTGTTTGCTCGCGAGATGTGCCAGGAATTCCGTGTGCCCCGGATAGGTGAAACCAGCCTCGTAGAGTGGTTTCTTGGCGATAGGGCAGGTGACAACGGCTCGTGCCCGTGAAGAAAGTGTGAGGGATACTGCCGTTTCGATGGCTTCAACTGTCCCGGCTGCGTTGTCCACGCTTGGAATGCCAGGCAGGTCCGATTGGCGATTCTTGAGCGGAACGATCGGCAGGGCGCGCCGAAATACGTCCGTTGCCAATTCCGGTGTTGTAATTTCCAGGGGAATGTCCAAGCCGAGGCGCGCTGCGCGCGAGGCCATCAAATCAGGATCAGCCAGGAGAAAAAATGCGGCAAGGTGCATATCTTCACGCCGTGACCACGCGGAAATGGCAATCTCCGGACCAATTCCGGACGGATCTCCGGAGCTAACGGCGAGTGCGGAATTCATACGCAAGCAATCCAATCATTCGTTGACGATTTTCGCCTTGCTGCGCAGTTCATCGAGATACTTCTTGTCGACAGCTTCTGCTGTTGCGTCCTTCTTGCCGCCTCCCGCAGCGGCTGCATCTTCCTGCGAAAAGACCATGCGGGCAACACGGTCATCGGATACCTGCCGGGTCGCGCAAACACCTAGAAACTCGACACCTTTGTCCGTATCCTGTATCGCGGTTGCCTGGCCGACTGGTGTCGACGTCACCTGCTTCGACCATTCCGGCGGCAATTCCTGCTCGATGAACTTGCCAAGATCACGCACAGTAACGTCCAATGTGCCCTTGGCTATGTCGCGTGTGGTGTTGCAGCCATTGAACTTTGCGCGCATGGCGCTGGCTTCGCCGCGGCGCTTCGCAAGGATGCCGCGATTATTGGCTGGTACAACGAAAATCACCTGTTGCAGCTGATATTCGGTCGAAACGGGCTTCTTACCCCCGTCTTTGAGCATGCGTTGCACAGCATCCTGTTCGCTCACCTTTACGCCGCCCTGCGAGCGATTGCGAGTGGCCAGTGCACGCCCCCAGCTCATCTGGATACGGATATATTCTTTGAAATGTCCAGGCGTTACGCCTGCCTTCTCCAAGACGCCGTTGAGCTGGTCAAGCGTCATCTTGTTGTTGGACGCAAAGCGAGCAAATGCATCGTTCACTTCGCTGTCAGGAACAAGCAGATTGAGACGCTTCAGTTCCTGACGTTTGAGTGCCTCGGTCGTCAGTTCGTCGCGAGCTTCCTGGACAAGATTGCCCTTCTTGCGTTGCAGCTTCAGAAAAGCTGCACGCCGCGTAATATCAAAGTCAGTGATGGGGTTCCCATTGACGACAATCTTGATCTCGCTCGCTGCGGCAGGCAATGTTGCGCCAGCTGTCACAGCAGAGCTCAAGGCGGTAGCTATCGCCGCTGCAAGAATATGCTTCCTCACCATCATTTCTCACTATGTCCGATCGTTAATCCATCCGTTGCGAATGGATTGTAGTTTTATTGTTGGGTGTGCGTTTCCACTCTATTGTCGCTTTACTAAGGCAAAAGCATGACTAGCCGCAAGGGCGGCCAGTTCAAACAAAGCGATTAGATGCCGCCAATATCGACCGGCTTGCCAAATTCCCACAGGGTCCGGAATGAAATATTGAAGCCGAACTTGGTGGTCTTTTCGCCTTCGCCGCCACCAACGGTGACCGGCTGCTCCTGTTGATAGTACATCATATACGTGAAGCACTCATCGTCATAGGCCAGCGCAGCCGTGCGCTTTACAAGCGTATCGGAGACCATGTCGTAGGTTCCAGAGCCAAGAAGACGCCAATTCGGCGTCAGCTTGGCCGAGCCGCCGACAGTGATTTCCTGCCTGTCGTCAGAGAAACCATAGGTAGGTTGGGCGGCAATGAAAGCGTATTTTAGGAACAGCGCTCCATACTTGCCGGAGGTTGTGCTCGCGACTTCCGCGCGTTGGACTTCAAATGTATCCTTGTCAAAGCGGCCACCCGTTGTCAGCGTGAATGTGTCTCGCGTGGCGCCGATCATCGCAACATAGTCAGACCGGGCCGATTCCAGGCCGGATTCAGCGCCGGCATTGACGAAGTCAGGTGTCGCAAAGGAATTCAAGCCACCAAGCTGAAACGACTGTCCGGCAACACCATTGAGAGACCAGCCATTGTTGAACGTGCCCGAGTAGCGAAGACCGAGATTGGCGCGGGTACCGCCTTCGACACGATCGTACCCGGAGTACTTGTCACGATCGAACAGGCTCGACGCATCGAATACGAAGCTCTGCGCGTCCTCGTTCGGCATTTCTCCTGCATAGGGTTCATTGTTGCGAACGAAGAGCTGCGCCGTCGGCTCCAGCACGTGGGTAGCACTCGTGGATGAAAACAGGATTGGCCACTTCGTTTCCAGCCCGGCCGTCGCCATCGCCCGGAACGCTTCTGAACGCGTAACGCCGATCGAATTCGAATCGACGTACATTCCATCACCCCGCAGCGCGAGAAGAGGCGTTATCACCAGTCCGTTGTCAGAGATAAATGTACGCTTCCACTCCGCTTCGCCAGTAATACGACCATCATTGCCCTCAACGCCGGACAAATAGCCGCTGCGCGTCAGACCGGTTGGAGCGGTGCCGTCTTCTCTTTCACGGTGCAAATTCTGCAGATTGACATCGAAATTCAGTTCACCCCCCGCGACGGATTGCGTTGGAGTGTAAGCATAATCGAGGCTAGGGAGAACCCATGGCTGTTTCGGTTCGTACGCACTGGAACTGGAATTATCCACGCTTTCCTGAACATGAAAGTGGTAGAACCGAAGGTCGAAGTAATTCCGGTCATGGAGACCGGTCAAATAGATCTGATCTGTCACATAGTAATTCGAATAGTCCTCAATGCCATATCGATAGGCAAAGGCCTTGTCGGTCTGCGCCATGACATCCCAGCCGTATGACCAGCGCGGATTGATTTGAAAAGCGCCCCGCGTGCCGATCATGCCGCGATTCTTGGTCTCATCTTCGGGCTCGCCAGCAAACACACCAGGGTCCTGCTGGCTGATACCTGCGAGCTTGATGCTGTACGCACCATTGGCCAACCGGTGACGCCATTCAGCTTCGCCGAGGAATCCTTGCTTGGTGTAGTAGGTCCCGGTTGTCGTCAAATCGTAATTCGGTGCCAAAGCCCAGAAATAGGGGACGCTGACGCCAGAGCCAAGCTCACTCTCGTGCTCGTAGCCCGGCATCAGGAAGCCACTCTTGCGCTTCACGGTCGGATCAGCGATCTCGAATGCCGGCAAGAATGCCAGAGGCATTCCGAACATTTCAAAGCGGCCGCGTTCAAAGCGGATGGTCTTCTTCTTACCGTTCCAGACGATCTTCTGGGCGCGAACCTGCCACAGCGGGGCACGATCCGGTTTGGCGCGGCAGGGCTCGCAGGCCGTATAGATACCGTTATTGAACGTCGTCAGCTCGCCGCCGATGCGCTCGGCACTTTCAGCCGCAAAGCGGGTATTGTCTGCGGCTTCCACGCGCAGTGCATTGACGAAGCCTTCACGGAAATCATCGGTGATATCGAGATTGTCCGCATAGATCCGGTTGCCGTCCTTTTCGACGAGTTCAACCTTGCCCATCGCTTTCAGACGACCGGTCTTCTGATCATAGGTGACCTGGCGCGCAACCAGCCTGTTTCCATCATAGTCGATCTGCACGCCGCCAACCGCAGAGATGGTCTTGGCGTTGATGTCATAGACGAGTTCATCCGATTCCAGCAGCAATTGTGCGTTTGGATTCGTCTGAATATTGCCAACGAGCGCATCGCCCGTCTGGGAATAGGCTGGGAGCGAAATCCCGCCCGCAAGGCATAGCACCGCCGTTCCGCACGCAAGGCGTGCGAACCACGTCGGCAACACCGAGCGCGTTACATTCAATCCCACTCTAACCATCCTCCTTGTGCAACAGAAAGGAGACCCCAAAGAATGTTGCAATCAACACGGGTGTCCATGCGGCGATGAAAGGCGGGACGAATCCCGCATTGCCAAACGCCTTGACCACAACAGTGACGACATAAAGCACGAAGCCTGCGAGGACGCCACCCAGAATCATCGTCCCCGATTGTCCAAAACGAACAAATTTCAAAGAAACGGTTGCAGCGATTAGAGTCATCGCCATCAGGAGAGCCGGCAAAGCCAATAAAGACTGGAAATGCATGTCAAAAGCGTTGGCTGGATAGCCAAAAGAGCGAGCTGCGGCAATTTTGTTACGCAGTTCAAAAAAAGGAATTGTCTCAGGTCGAGCGAGGCTTTCTTCAACGAATTCAGGGCGAAGATGGGTCGCAATTTGCACACTGTCCTCAGAAACAGGCGTCTGCCCCAACACAAATTTCGTCACATTGTTCAATTGCCAGAAGCCATCCTGAAGATCGGCAGTCTTTGCATCCAGCCGTTCGAGAATGTCCTGATTCTTGTCGAGCCGAATGAACGTGGCGTCGACGAGTCGCAACCCGCGGTTGACGATCGATTTGGCGCCGATGATGGTCTCGCCATCTTCCGTTTTCTGCCGCAACCAGGGCACACGATCAGCCGAAACGTCATTGGCTTTCCCGGCGCGCCAGGTCGCCTTTATCTGCTCACTCTTTTCAAAGCCGTAGGCGGCAAGTGGATTGACGATCAGCACAGCAGCGAGCCCAAACAGAAAAGCGCCGGTACAGGCCGGCAGAAGAAACTGCCAGGCCGAAACGCCTACCGAACGGGCAACAACCAGCTCATATTTCCGGTTGAGCGAAATCAGTGTCGCCATGGCTGCAAACAGGGCAATGAACGGGAACACCTGTTGCATGATGTATGGGACACGCATTGCCGAAAGGCCGAACGCCTGGATGGCGGAATAATCCGGCAAGGCCGACAATTGTCCCGACAATTCTGTGAAGTCGAGGATCAAGGCAAGAGCAAAACTGCCGAGGAGGAAATACGTCGTGATCGTGACATACCGCAGGAAGAAATAGCGTCCGAGGGTCCAGCCGATCATTACCGATGTCCTCCGCGTTTGCGGCCGAACAATCTTGCTCCAGCGCTGGCGAAAGCTGCTTGTTGTGCCGCAAATGTATCTCGAACCCAGTTACTCCATTTGACCGGCACACCGATCTGGCGATTGGTTACAAGCGCGTAAATTGCCGAGAGTCCCCCGAGAATCGGGAACGCATAGAGCAAGGGGATCATGGAGGCATTCTTGTCGCTGCTTTGGCCGGTCGAATATCCGAGCCAGAAGAGGATCAGGCTGAGAGTGATCGCCGTGAACGACGCGGATATCCGGGCCTCACGATGCGAGCGCGAATCGGCAGCCGCTGCCAGTGAAATCAAGGCAAAAACGATGGGATACATCCAGTCTGTCAGGCGCTTGGCAAGTTCGGACCTGAACCGCAGGGGGTTTTGCTGAAATAGCTTGTCATTGGGATCCGGGCTCAACAGGTAGTCGAGCGGCCGGTCCTTGGCAAAGATACTGGGTTCACCGTCGTCGGCGGGTGCCAACGCTGCGAGGTCGAGCGCATAGGTGTTGAACTTGATGATGGAAACACCGCCCGTCTGCACATCGCGGCGATCGACTTCGCCATCCTTCATGATCAGCAGGTTTTTGCTGCCCGTATCAACGACCAGGGCGTCCTTGGCGTAATAGATGAGATCGGTTGCCTTGTCGCGCGAATCGGAAAGGAACATGCCTTGTATCGCGCCATTTGCGTCGCGATTCTCGATCTGAAGATACAGGTCCGTGTCGATCTTCGTAAATACGCCTTGCTGAACCACCAGGTCGATGACGTCGGCACGCGCATCGGCCATCATCTGACGCATGTTTATCTGCGAATATGGAACAATAAAGTTGGCGATCAGGAAGGATGCGATGGCGATGACAACCGCAAAGAGCAGGACGGGCCGGATCACTGCCGAACGCGGCGCTCCGGCTGCGTTGATCACCACCAGTTCCGAGTCCTGATTCATCGTGGAAAGCGTCTGGGTCACCGCGATGACAAGCGCGAACGGCATGACGACAGGGAAGGCAGCCGGAAGCAGATTGGAGCTGAATTTCAGGAAATAGAAAAAGCTCTGGCCGCTCGTGGTGAGGAAGTTGATGCGTCCAAGCAGATTGACGATCCACGTGATTCCGACTGCGGAAAGCAGCACGGCAAAAAACATGACGACGATCCGTCGCAAGATGTATATCTCAATCAGGCGCATGTCATGTTTCGCAAAAGAGTTCCGCCACTTTGTTCGACCAGCCGCTCACGAATGCCCGACCGTTCAATTTATGCCATGGGATCCATGGCATTATTTTGCCGCACTATGGGACGAACCCGTTATATGTTCACTCTAGTCAGGCTTGGCTAAAAATAGGCGAAGAAAGCTGGTTAACAAGGCCTTAGCCTGCCCCTTCGTCGTTAACCCTTCCATTCATCAAATCTGATGATTGGGAAAGTCACATTTTCGTTCATCTGGAGATATCATGTCCAAACGCCCATCCATCAGTTTCGCAAAATTCGCTGCCGTTGAGAATGGCACTGCAATCTTGCTTGTAGCCACTGAAGGCAAAGCCGCTGCAGAAGCCGAATCTGTTATCGGACAGGCGTTGCTGTCGCGTATCATTGATGTCGCGGATTTCAAGGGAAAATTGGCGGCAAGCGTTTCGACGATTGCGCCAGCCGGCACGGAACTGGAACGCGTGGTGCTCGTGGGTACCGGAGATCCGGCAAAGCTGAAGGCCGATGACTGGCTGAAGATTGGTGGCGCGGCGCTCTCAAAGATTGGCAAAGCCAAGCACGTCTTCGTGATTCTCGCTTTGCGTGACACAGAGATTTCAGCTGCAAACGCGGCCGAATTTGCCCTTGGCATGCTGTTGCGCTCCTACACATTCGACAAGTACAAGACGAAACAGGGCAAGGACGACGGCGAGAAACAGGAAAAGTTCGCCGCCAATATCACAATCCAGGTTGCCGATCCTCAAGCGGCCAAGAAAGCCTTCGGGCACGCCGAAGCCGTGGCAGAGGGCGTCATTCTCGCGCGCGATCTGGTCAACGAGCCAGCCAATATACTCGGACCTGTCGAATTTGCCCAACGCGTCGAGGAACTGAAGAAACTCGACGTAAAGGTTGAAATCCTTACCGAAAAGGACATGAAGAAACTCGGCATGGGCTCGCTTCTCGGCGTCGCCCAGGGCTCTGCGCGCCCGGCTCGTCTTGCCATCATGGAATGGCACGGCGGGAAGGGCAAAGACAAGCCGATCGCCTTTGTCGGCAAGGGCGTCACATTCGATTCCGGCGGTATCTCGATCAAGCCTGCCGCGGGCATGGATGAAATGAAGGGTGACATGGGCGGCGCTGCAGCCGTCACTGGTCTCATGCATGCGCTCGCCTCCCGCAAGGCCAAGGTCAATGCCGTTGGTGTCATTGGCATCGTTGAGAACATGATCAATGGCGACGCGCAGCGCCCCGGCGATGTTGTCACTTCCATGTCGGGTCAGACTATCGAAGTGCTCAATACCGACGCCGAAGGGCGGCTGGTTCTTGCCGACGCCCTTTACTATTGCAACGACCGCTTTCAGCCGAAGTTCATGGTCAATCTCGCAACGTTGACCGGTGCAATCATGGTGGCGCTCGGAGTCTATAACGCCGGGCTCTTTTCAAATGACGACACGCTCGCCGAACAGCTCTTCGACGCGGGGCAGGCTACGGGTGAAAAGCTGTGGCGCATGCCGCTCGGCGATGAATATGACAAGCTGATCGATACCAAGAACGCCGACATGAAGAACATTGGCGGCCGTCATGGCGGCGCGATCATCGCTGCACAGTTCCTGAAGCGGTTCGTCGGTGACACGCCGTGGGCACACCTCGACGTTGCAGGCACCGCCATCGGCGCGCCGGCAACTGAATATAGCCAGTCCTGGGCGTCGGGCTTCGGCGTCCGGCTGCTCGACCGGCTGGTTCGGGACAATTTCGAAGGATAGCTCGGTGGAGGTCAAACTCTACGGAACCGAGGAAAGCGTCTACACGCGCATGGTGCGGCTCACCCTCCTGGCGAAGAAAATTGCCTTCGCGCTGATTGAAGCCGATCCGTTTGATGGAGGCGCTTTGCCGGAGGATTACGATCTCCGGCATCCCTTCAAAAGAATTCCGGCCATTGAAATCGATGGAGTGCGTCTTTACGAGACTGATGCCATCGTCCACTACATCGATGCTGCAATTGAGAACCCAAAACTGACGCCATCCGCCATCGAAGATGCTGCTCGCATGCGTCAGGTTATGCGGATCGTTGACAATTATGCCTATCGACCGCTGGTCTGGGGGATTTATGTTCCAGTCTGGTGGCGCGACGGGCTGGAGCCGGCACAAAACGACATCGAGAAATCCCGTCATGCTTTGGGTGTGCTTGAGGATTTCGTTGATTCGTCGCCTGAAGCCTGTTTCAAGGATTGGACCCTGGCCACTTTTTATCTCGCCAGCGTGTTTGGCGCTGCTGACAGCGTAGCGCAGGGATCGGCACTTATTGACGAACGGTCCAGCTTGCGCGATTGGTGGAACGGCTTTCGAACGCAGCCAATCATGGTGCAGACCAAATCGAAACATACGAAATTCTGACCTTAGGCGACCATGACCGAAATCCTCTTCTACCATCTGACCGAATCGACGCTGGAAAACGCGCTGCCTGGTCTGGTCGAACGCTCGCTGGGGCTTCAGTGGAAAGTGGTCATTCAAACGGGTTCGGAAGAGCGGCGTGACAGTCTCGACAACCATCTGTGGACTTGGTCCGACGCCTCCTTTCTCGCCCACGCCACAGATCAGGAGCCATATCCCGAGGAACAACCCATCATTCTGACGACAGGCAGCGGCAATCCAAATGGTGCAACCGTGCGCTTCCTGGTCGACGGTGCCTCGCCGCAGAATGTCGAATCCTACGAGCGGCTGGTGCTGATGTTCGATGGCCACGACCAGCAGCAACTCGAACAGGCGAGGGCGCAATGGAAACTGTTGAAAGCGCAAGGCCACACGCTGACTTACTGGCAGCAGAACGCCGAAGGGCGTTGGGAAAAGAAGGCTTGAGAGATCGCTGATGCGCCGCTTGCTGTTACTTCTTTTGGTTGCGGGAATAGCGCTCGCAATTGGGTATCCATGGATTACTGGAAATCTCTCCGGCGAGGAAATTGGTTCCTGGCGGGTTTATGACCGCCCGGATTCCTATAAGCCGGTGACGGTCGCGCTGATGGCCGAAGACGCGCCAGTGCGTGCGTTCGTGGACATGCAACCCTTGCAGAATTTCATCCCTGCCGAAGGTCGTATGGCTCTGACATCAGTCGTGACGCGTCAGGGCAAGGACGTTCTCGTCAAGACATTGAATTTTGCGAATGCCAAGGCGGCCAACAGGGGCTCGCCACAAGGGCCGCTCGTCTATCGCGACAGCATCGGCGATATCGATCCCGTCCAGACCGGCGAATACATGTTTACGATCGGCCCCGGGGACATCGACGGGCTAAAGGTGGCCCAGGTCGATCTTGTCTTGCGCAAAGACGTCATGGCAATCGACCGGCGTGCGATACCTGCAGGCGTTGCCTTGATTATCGTGAGCATTTTCGGCCTTATCCGCTTGCGCCGGAATCGCAAGGACGATGCAAGTGATACGCCCCCACCACCAAAATGGGGAAGATGATGGCGGATCACGCGGGGAGTTTTCCGACGATCCTTACGGAACGATTGCGCCTGCGCCAGTTCGAGTTGAAGGACGATACCGGTTTGCACGCTTGCCTCGGCAATGAAGAACTGGTGCGCTATTGGGATTTTTCGGCCTGCGAGAACATTCAGGAAACCCGGCGCTGGGTGCGTGTTCTGGCCAAGACGACATCACCATACGAATCGATCGCCTGGGCCGTAGCGGACGCGGAAACGGACGAGTGCATCGGCATGGTCAATTATCATCACCGCGAAGCCCGCAATCGCAGGCTGGAAATCGGCTATATCCTCAATGCGAAATGGCATGGGCACGGCCTGATGACCGAGGCCGTACAAGCCCTGTTGGCCCATTGCGTTGATAATCTGAAAACACGCCGCATCGCCGCGATCATTCACCCTGAAAACGCGCCGTCCATCCGCCTGGTGACGCGCCTCGGATTCGAATGTGAAGGCGGACCGCTGCGCGACTACTGGCGTGTCGGCAATAGCTACATGAGCCCGATGCTCTACAGTTTTATCGCCAGCTGACGGTCGTCTCTCGTCTTCTTGGTAATGCGATAGGCACAGCGCCGTGCGCCTTTCAGAATATGCTCGAACCGCTCTATTTCCACATTTGGCCCTAGTGCTGTCTGAAATACATCGAGCTCCGAGCGGCACAGTTTCTGGCAGGCCTTGGCGGCGACGCAGATCGGGCAGTGGTTCTCGATCAGGATAAATGCACCGTTCTCATCGCGTTTGGCTTCGGCCATGTAGCCTTCTGCAGATCGAATTTCGGCTAGACGCTCAACTTTGGCCTCAACGGAGCCAATTGGTTCGAGCGCGGCGCGGTATTGATTCAGCGTTGTCATTTCCCGGTGGGAAATAAGGCGATCAAGCCCGGCATCGCCGAACACGGCAGAGACCGATGCCAATAGGTCGGCGGTCAATCCAGCGTGATTGTCGGGAAACTGGGCGTTTCCGCTACCGGTCAAATGCCACAATCGCTTTGGTCGGCCCACGCTCTCGCGGCTGTCTTCGAAATCGACGAGGCCATCCTCGTGCAGCCGCCCCAGCATCTGCCGTACCGCCACAGGGGTGATGCCGAGTCGTTCAGCCAGCGCAGCTGCAGTCTGTGGTCCAGCAACCTTGAGCGAATAGAGCATGCGATTTGTGGTTCGATCCTGCATGGTCGTAAGATAGCAAGAAAAATTAAAATAGCTATTGCTTGTTTTATTAAGGGGAATATAAAAACAGAAAACTTGTTAAATTGAGGAAATGCCATGCGTGACGCGACGGAAACTAGCGGTACCAGCTGGTCGGAACTCTTGAATCCACGTTATTCCGCAGCGACAACCACGCTATGCCTCGGCGTGGCGCTGTTCGCCTTCAATGGCTTCCTTGTCTCCACGTCGCTTCCGACGGCGGTTCGCGAGATTGGTGGCTTGGAACTCATTTCCTGGGCATTTACCCTTTATCTCGTCCTGTCGATTGTCGGCGGGGCCAGCGGTGCATTGCTCAAGGCGCGGCTCGGCGCGAGGACGGCATTGGTCGGCTCTGCGCTGGTATTCCTTGCCGGAACGCTCATAGCGGCATTTGCCTCGTCCATGACGGAAGTCCTGGTCGGCCGCGCGCTGCAGGGCCTGGGCGAGGGAATCATCGCCGCCACCTGTTATGCACTCATTCCCGAGCTTTTTCCCTCGCGTCTCGTGGCCAAGGTATTTGGCGCTGAAGCTGTCGTTTGGGCGGTCGCAGCCTTTGGCGGGCCGCTGGTGTCCGGGCTACTTACCGAACATTTTTCATGGCGCGCAGCGTTCCTCGTCAATGTGCCTCTCGCGCTGATCTTCATCGCTCTGGTCTTTCGCATCGTTCCGAAATTTTCAGGTGAGGTTGCGCGACTGTCAGTGCCGTTCCTCCGGCTGGCGGCTATCGGTTGCGGCATCATGCTGGTTGCGCTCGCCAGCATCATGCAGACGCTTGCGATCGAGCTGCTGTTCGTCCTTGGCGCGGCGGTCGTGCTAGCCTCGGTCATTGGCGTTGACCGGCGCAGCCGCTCACCACTCTTCCCGTCCGATGCCTTCGCGCTGAATTCCACGGTTGGTATTGGCCTTTGGATTGTCCTGCTTATGCCAGTCGCGCAGGCTTCAACCTCGGTCTATCTGGTCATGACGCTGCAAGACCTTTGGGGTTATGGTCCGACCAGGGCGGGTGCCTTCAACGCTACCTTCGCCATTGCATGGAGCACCTGCGCGATCTTTGTCGCCAATATTCAGGAGCAACGCTACCGCACCTGGTTGATCCGGCTGGGACCGACACTGCTCGTCACCGGCCTTGCCGTCATCGTCTTTGGCTTCTCGATCGATGTTCCGCTGGTCGTGATGCTGGGCCAGATATGCATCGGCACCGGCTTTGGCGTCAGCTGGGGCTTCCTCAGTCAAACCGTCATGGAGTCCGCGCGCAGTGGTGAGCGCGATCGTGCTTCGGCGCTGCTGCCGACGCTGCAGTCCGCCGGTTACGCGATCGGCGCCGCAGTCGCCGGGCTGGTTGCCAATGCCGCAGGCTATCCGGAGGCGACGACGCCAGATGCCCTGCGTGATGCAACGATTGCGATCTTCGTCGTCTCGACGGTCATCGGCCTTGCTGCACTTGTGGCAGGATATGCCTTGCCAATTGGCAAGAAAAATCTGCTGGCGATCGAAATGCAGAAACAGCTATAGATTGCCGATGGCAATTGATGAACGCAATTTGAAGGCCGATCCTGCAATCGTCAGGACATGGGTCAAGGGATGGGCGCTGACACGGCAGGTGGCGGCGCCCGTTTTCGAGAATGGGGGCTACCGTGTCGAAGTCGGTCTCCCGGATCAGAAGCGACGGCATGTATTCCCGGCCTATTCCGACCTTGTTCGCCAGCATGCCGAGGAGATCTCTGAGCCGTTTGTCTTCCTGAAAGTCTGCGCGCCGCCAGAACTTGTCCAGCCCAATCTGCCGCCGCATTGGCGTATTGAGGCGCCGGGCTTCATGATGTCGCTATCGGGAACAATGCCTGGCGGGATGGCCGCGTTGCCGGACGGGTACACGTTTGTGCATCAGGATTTTGGTCGCATGACCCTCGTGAATGTCCTTGACCGGGAGGGCGAGGTTGCCGCAACGGGACGGATCGCTTTCCCGGGTGAATTTGCCGTCTATGACCGGATCCGAACGCACGAAGGTCATCGCCGCAAGGGGCTTGGACGAACGCTTATGAAGCGGCTGGAAGTGCTTTCACACGAAAAGGGCATCGACCGCGCCGCGCTGGTGGCAACCCCGGATGGCCGGGCACTGTACGAGACGCTCGGCTGGCAGTTGCATTCGCTTTATACGACCGCCATCATTCCGGCCATCGCCGCCTGAGCCGCTGCTGGCGCTATTGCGCCAGCTCAGCCATCGCTTCTTCATATTCACTGGAAAGCGTCAGCCATTCTTCTTCAGCGCGAGCGAGCGAGGATTTGGCATAGCCGATTTCCTTGCCGATCTGCGTCGCCTTGGCTGGCTCGCGCGTATAGATGACCGGATCGGCAAGCTGCGTCTGCAGCGTATCGATCTTCTTCTGGAAGCGGTGCACCTGCGCCTCGGCTTCCTGGATCTTCTTCTGCAGCGGCTTCAATGCCTCGCGCTTCTGGGCGGCAAGCTTGCGCTGCTCGGCTTTCGTCAGCTTCTGGCCTTCATCGGCAACAACCTTGCCGTTGCCGGCGCGTTCTGCCTTCGCATCGGCCAGAACCAGTGAGCGATAGGCGTCGAGATCCCCGTCATAGGGTGCAACGCCACCATCGCGCACCAGCCAGAGCCGGTCCATCGTCGCCTCGATGAGGTGCCTGTCGTGCGCGATCAGGATGACAGCGCCGTTGAAATCGTTGAGTGCATACATCAGCGCTTCGCGGCTATCGATATCGAGATGGTTGGTCGGCTCGTCAAGGATCAGCAGGTTGGGTCCATGGAAGGTGGCGAGGCCCATCAGCAGGCGCGCCTTTTCACCGCCTGACAAGTCTTTCGCCGCCGTATTCATCTTGACTGTGGCAAGACCCATCCGCGCAACGCGTGCACGCACCTTGGCTTCCGGCGCGTCTGGCATCAATTTGCGCACGTGCTCGATCGCATTGTCTTCCGGAATCAGGTCGTCGAGCTGGTGCTGGGCGAAGAACGAGATCTTCAGATTAGGTGCCACCGTCATTCGGCCATTCTGCAAGGGCAGGCGTCCGCCGATCAGCTTGGCCAGCGTCGACTTGCCGTTGCCGTTCGAGCCGAGCAGGGCGATCCGGTCATCCGCATCGATGCGCAGATTAAGATGCCTCAACACCGGCTTGCCTGGCGTATATCCAACTTCACCGCTTTCGATCGCAATGATCGGCGATGCCACCACCTTTTCCGGCTCCGGAAAATGGAACGGCTGCACGTGATCTTCGATGACCGCGGAAATTGGCTTCAGCTTCTGCAACGCCTTGAGGCGAGACTGCGCCTGCTTGGCCTTGGATGCCTTTGCCCGGAAGCGTTCAACGAAAGCTTCCATATGTTTGCGCTGCGCTTCCTGCTTGGTGCGCTGCTTCTGCTGCAATTCCAGCGCTTCGCTGCGCAACCGCTCGAACTGGTCATAATTGCCCTGCCAGAGCGTCAGCTTTGTCTGGTCAAGATGAATGATCGAGTTGACCGCCGAGTTCAGGAGATCGCGGTCGTGGCTGATGAGGATGACCGTATGCGGATAACGCCGCACATAATCTTCGAGCCACAGCGTGCCTTCGAGATCGAGATAGTTTGTCGGCTCGTCAAGGAGGAGTAGGTCGGGTTCGGAAAAGAGAACCGCAGCGAGGGCCACGCGCATGCGCCAGCCGCCCGAGAAGGAAGAGGCCGGGCGCTTCTGCGCTTCCGCGTCGAAGCCCAGACCGGAAAGGATCGCGCCCGCGCGTGCTTCCGCCGAATGCGCGTCGATATCGGCAAGGCGAATGTGAATATCAGCGATACGGTGCGGGTCCGTCGCCGTCTCGGCTTCCGCCAGCAGCGCCGTACGCTCGGCATCGGCGGCAAGCACGATTTCGATCAGGGAATCCTCGGTGCCCGGCGCTTCCTGCGCCACTTGTCCGATGCGGACGTTCTTCGGCAGGAAGAAATCGCCGGTCTCCGCGTGCAACTCGCCGGTGATCACCTTGAAGAGGGTTGATTTACCCGCGCCATTACGCCCGACCAGGCCCGCCTTCGTGCCGGATGGCAGGTTCAGGCTGGCGTGATCGATCAGCAGGCGGCCGGCCATACGCACGGATATGTCGTCAAGAATAAGCATGGCCGCGCTTTTGCACGGGAAATGCCTTTTCCGCAAGACGGTCGTGTTGCAGATATGTGCCGTCAGCCTTGGAAAATGACCTCAGGAGTAAGGCCGGCCCTCTTCAGTCCTTTGAAACTGGATAAGATCAAATGAGGGCGCAGATTTTCCGAGCGCGGTCAAAATAGCGTGAGCCTGGCCCCGATGGTGGGTCTGGTGGTTGAAAAGATGCGCAAGCGCCGGCGCGAGCCGCTGGCTGATCGTCCTCATATCGCTGATCGTCGTATAGGTGAAGCGTCCGGCTATTGCCGAACTGTCCAGCCCGTTGATCCAGTCGATAATGCGGGTATCCTCTTTCGCGCGTGCAGCCGTCAACTCCTCCAATCGATGGAAAAGGATCGCGTCGAGTGCCCTCGGTGCTTCGCCTTCGCCGGTGAAGCGGTAGAGCCAGATGCGGTCGGTAACCAGCAGATGGTTCAGCGTACCATGCAGCGACGAAAAGAACGCGTGCATGTCGCGCCGGTATTCGTCGTCGTTGAGCGCGGCCGCCGCCGCATATAGCCGTTCGTTCGCCCAGCGATTATAGGCCGCAAACATGCGAAAATGCTGTTCCATCACATTGACTTTCTGTCGATAAGAGTCAGTCTTGCTGACATATTATCTGAAGGAGGACGCCAATCCATGGGAATCATTCTGCACGAACTGGTTGGAGCTGACAAAGGCCGTCCTTTCAGCCCGCATTGCTGGAAAACTGTCATGTCATTGGCACACAAAGGGCTGCCATTTGACCGCAACACCGTCTCCTTCAAGGATATACCGCAGTTGGAGAACGGTTATTCCGCCAAGGTGCCGATCATTCGCGACGGTGACAAGGTCGTCGCGGATTCCTTTGAGATCGCGCTCTATTTGGAAGATCATTACCCGGACCGGCCATCGCTGTTCAAGGGTGAGGGCGGGCGCGCCATGGCCCGTTTCGTCGAGGGCTGGTCGCAGATGACCATCCACCCCTATATGAATGTCGTGATCCTCATGCCGGTCCACGATTTGCTCGATGAGCCAAACCAGGCCTATTTCCGCGAAAGCCGCGAGAAAATCTTCGGCCGCAAACTCGAGGACGTTGCTGGCGAGCGCGATGCGAAACGTAACGCCTTTACCAGAAGCCTCGAGCCCATGCGCAAAATGTTCCTGTCGCAGCCGTTTATCGGTGGGGAAGGGCCGTTGTTTAGTGATTATATTGTCTTCGGCGCATTTCAGTGGGCACGGGTTTTAACGCCATACAAGTTGCTGGATGACGGCGATCCGGTGCTCGACTGGTTCGAACGCTGCCTGGATCTGCACGGCGGTGTAGCGCGCCAGATCGGTGCTGCTGCGGCATAGACATGGATTGATAAGGGTGCTGTTGCTAACCCCTGCCCAAAAAGGGGGAGCGTTAGAAGCGGCGCAACCTTGATGTCCATCAGGGCGGATTGGCAAAAGGTCTATTGGCAAATGAGCCGCCTGCCGCTATAGAGCCGCCACCATTCCCCCTAATGACAAGGTTTCATTCCATGGCAATTGAACGCACTTTTTCGATGATCAAGCCCGACGCGACCCGCCGCAATCTCACCGGTGCCATCACCCAGAAGTTTGAAGAGGCCGGCCTTCGCATCGTTGCTTCCAAGCGCGTCTGGATGAGCCGCCGCGAAGCCGAAGGCTTCTACGCTGTGCACAAGGAACGTCCATTCTTCGGCGAGCTGGTCGAATCCATGTCCTCGGGTCCGACGATTGTTCAGGTCCTCGAAGGCGAGAACGCCATTGCCCGCAACCGCGAAATCATGGGCGCGACCAATCCGGCCAATGCTGACGAAGGCACGATCCGCAAGAATTTTGCTCTCTCGATCGGCGAGAACTCGGTTCACGGCTCTGACGCCCCTGAGACCGCTTCAGAAGAAATCGCTTACTGGTTCTCCGGTACCGAAATCGTCGGTTGATCCAATACAAACAAGAATGAGAAAAGCCGGGCAAATGCCCGGCTTTTTTATTGCTTGAGGTATTATCGTTCACTTCTCGCGGGACAAGCGCGCAACGATGCTTCCGGCCTCATCGCGCAGGAACAGTTTTCCGGTATCAGCTTCGACTGTATAGGAACGCGCGCGCTCCAGCGCCGACAAGAATTTCTGTTCCTGATCCATCACGGCGGGGGCGCACATCATGCGTGTTGCCGCCGCCGGTTTGAACGTGATCTTTGACCCCGCAATCGTGGCTTTGGTCGTAAAGCGGTTGCATCCGCCGGAGCCGCTTGCCGATCCGTCAGCCTTGATCAGCAGCGTGGTCTGCGCATAGTCGATCACGCCGCCGCTATTGATATCTTCGGCGATCCAGTTCACATCAAGGATTTTGCTGGCCGGTTCGACACTGCCAGCGGAAAATGACAACACCAGCAATACGAGCACGGCCGCGAAGCCGATAATTAGAGAGCCTATTGCGATACGGTTCATTTGGTCTTCTGCCAGCGCTTGAGCGCTTCCTCGTCTTTTGCCTTTGCCTCGACCCAGCCGCTATCCTCGCCGTTGACGAGGTGCTGTTTTTTCCAGAAAGGTGCGGCGTTTTTGAGGTAGTCCATCAGGAATGAGGCTGCCTCGAAGGCCGCCTGTCGGTGCGCGGAGGCTGCGACGACGAGGACGATATTTTCGCCGGGTTTGATGAAGCCGTGGCGATGAACGACGGTAAGTCCCGTCAACGTCCAGCGGTTCAGAACCTCTTCGGCGATCCGGCCGATTTCAGCCTCGGCCATCCCAGGATAATGTTCGATTTCCAGCGCCGCCAGCGTGCCAGCTTCGTCGCGGCAGAGGCCGCTGAATGTCACGACCGCGCCAATACCGCGGCGGTCCTTGGTCATGCGAGCTATTTCGGCAGCAGTATCAAAATCACCGCTCTGGATAAGGATGAGCGGTTTGACCGTGGTCATGACTCATCCCCCGGTCATGGGCGGAAAGAGAGCAATCTCGTGGGCGCCCTTGATCGGTGCATCATGATCCACATGTTCCTGATTGATCGCGACGCGGATCACATCCTGATATTCGAACGCGGCTTCATATTCTTCGCCGCGCGTTTTCAGATGTGCCAGCAGGTCGCCGACCGTCACGATCGAGGGTTCAAGGTCAATATATTCCTCACCCTTGCCGATCCGCTCACGCACCCATGCGAAATAGACGAGTTTGGTCATTTTAGAGCCCTTTCCGGCCATATCGGCCGTATTCTGTTTCCCGGCTGGCGAGACAATCCGCGCGGAAGGTGGCGAGGCCGATGCGGAACATCGGACGAAGCCGCCCGACAAAGCGGGTGTCCGTCAGCCGGAAACCCGAAGGGACGAGGCCTGTTGCGCCAATTCCAGCGCAAAGCCACTCGCCCGCACCAAAAGTGCGGGTTTTCCTGTCTTTGCTTGGTCTTGTCACAACATGCCTCCGTCAGAATAGGTCAATATGGCTGGAAAGGGCTCTCAGTCCACCACATGTTTCAGTCCGGCCCGGAAATAATCCCAGCCAGTGTACAGCGTTATCAGCGCCGCAATCCACAAAAGAATGATGCCGGATACTGTCACGATAGGAACGATCTCGTCGCCGGCGGGTCCCAGCAACAGAAATGCGATCGCAATCATCTGGATCGTCGTCTTCCATTTGGCGAGGCGGCTCACCGGCACGCTCACCTTGAGCTCGGCCAGATACTCGCGCAGGCCAGAAACCAGGATTTCGCGGCAAAGGATAATGATTGCAGCCCAAAGGGTCCAGCCGGCAATCGTCCCGTCCGCCGCCAGGAGCAACAGGCAGGCCGAGACCAGCAGTTTGTCGGCTATCGGATCCAGCATGCGGCCGATCGTCGATGTCTGCTTCCAGATGCGAGCCAGATAGCCGTCAAAGAAGTCGGTGATACTGGCGATCAGGAAGATCGCGACCGCACCCCAGCGGGCTGCATCGCTTGATTGCAGGCGGCCTTCGAGAAAGAAGCACAGGACCACAAGGGGAACCGCGATAATGCGTGCATAGGTCAGGATATTCGGCAGTGAGTAGGCGTTGTTTCTGGACATGTTTCCAACCGTTCAAATCAGTGCCGATCAAAGGGGCTCGACCGCCAAACGTCAAGCTCATCATCACGAAGTCAGGCGCATTTATGTCTGTTGAAGGCGCTATGTCCGGAAATGGTCGCGAATTGTTATCGCCATCGCTTCAGATATACCGTCGACCTTCATCAAATCTTCGACAGCGGCGCGTGAAACTGCCTTTGCCGTGCCGAATTGGTGCAGCAGGGCACGCTTGCGCGATGGGCCGATTCCCGCGATTTCATCCAGCGGGTTCTTGACCATTTCCTTCTTGCGTTTGGCTCTGTGCGTGCCAATGGCAAAGCGGTGCGCCTCGTCGCGCAGTCGCTGCAGGAAATAAAGGACCGGATCACGCGGCGGCAGAGTGAAGGATGACTTGCCCTCCATGAAAAACCGTTCCCGCCCCGCATCGCGGTCAACGCCCTTGGCAACGCCAATGGCCGTGACCTTGTCGGCAATGCCCATCTCCTGCAGGATGCCGCGCACGGCGTTCATCTGTCCTTGACCACCATCGATCAGGATAATGTCGGGCCAGGCCGGAAACGCGTCGGAATCCTCGTCGAATTCGTCGATCTCGATATCCTCCGCCGGCGCGTCCTTGGCTTCCGGCGTGCCATGTTCCTTGACGAGGCGGCTGAAGCGTCGCTCGATCACCTCGCGCATCATGCCGAAATCGTCGCCCGGGGTGATCTCGGTCGAGCGGATATAGAACTTGCGATATTGGTTTTTGACGAAACCCTCCGGGCCCGCAACGATCATCGCACCGATAGCATTGGTGCCCATGATGTGGGAGTTGTCGTAGACCTCGATGCGCCGCGGCGTCTTTTCGAGGCCGAAAGTCTCCGCCACACCCTTGAGCAGCCGCGATTGCGATGAGGTTTCGGCCAGCTGACGGCCCAGCGCTTCACGCGCATTGCTAAGGGCATGCTCGATCAGATCCTTTTTCTCGCCGCGCTGCGGAACGCTGATTGTCACCTTGCGATCGGATTTCGCTGTCAACGCCACGCCGAGCAATTCCTGATCCTCGACGGTCTCCGAAAGCAGGATCAGAGCCGGGCAGGGCTTGTCGTCGTAGAACTGCGACAGGAAGGCACCGAGAACTTCCGTGCCGCAGAGCGATGAATCCGCCTTCGGATAGTAGGCGCGATTGCCCCAGTTCTGGCCGGTCCTGAAGAAAAATACCTGGATGCAGGTGACGCCCCCATCCTGATAGATGGCAAAGACATCGGCTTCTTCCACCGACTGGGGATTGATGCCCGAGTGCGACTGCACATGCGAAAGCGCAGACAGGCGGTCGCGATAGACCGCCGCCCGTTCGAAATCCAGCTCAGCCGAAGCCTCGCGCATCGCGTCCGACAGATGCGTCTTTACCGCCTGGCTCTTGCCCGACAGAAAGGCCTTCGTCTCACTTACCAGCTCGTCGTAATCCGCATCGCTGATCTCGCCGGTGCACGGCCCGGAGCAGCGCTTGATCTGGTAAAGCAGGCAGGGCCGCGTGCGGTTCTCGTAGAAAGAATCTGTGCAGGTGCGGAGCAGAAATGCCCGCTGCAGTGCGTTGATCGTGCGCCCGACTGCACCTGCCGAAGCGAAGGGGCCGAAATAATCGCCCTTGCTCGACCGAGCGCCGCGATGCTTGAAGATTCCTGGCGCAAGCCGCCGGTCAGTCTGTTTTGGTGCCGTCAAGAGAATATACGGAAAGGATTTGTCATCCCGCATCAATACATTAAAGCGCGGCCGCAAACGCTTGATAAGATTCGCCTCAAGCAGAAGAGCTTCGGTCTCGGTGCGAGTGACCACGAACTCCATTTTCGTGGTTTCGCGGATCATTCGGGCAATGCGGTTGTTGTGGCCCTGACCGCGCGCGTAGTTGGACACGCGCTTTTTCAGACTGTGCGCCTTGCCGACATAAAGCACATCGCCAGCCTCGTTGAACATGCGGTAGACGCCCGGCTTGTTCGGCAGCCTTTTGACCAAAGCGCCAATCACGTCGGCTCCGCTCGTGCCGTCGCTGACGACACTGGAGTCCCACTCGATTGCGCTGATCAGCGCGGCGACATCGCGCGGCGGCTCGCCGCTCTCATCAAGCGTCTCATCGTCGTCCTGCGTGACAACATCGATATCCTCTCCCACTTCGTCGGAAAGGAGCTGCTTCGGATTGGAGGATTGGTTTACAGGGTCGTTCATTCTGGAATTCCTGTTACATCCGGCGTTTCCCACGCCAGATGCTGCCCGCCATCGAGCGCAATCATCTGCCCTGTAATAGAGGGCGTCTCCCACAAATAGCGGATTGTACGGCTGAATTCTGACAGATCAGGCCCGTGCTTCAACAGAAGCGCACTCACCTGGTTGTCGAAGTCGATTTTATCCTGCCGGGAGCTCGGCAAGGTTGGCCCGGGACCAATGCCATTCACGCGGATGCGCGGCGCGAGCGCCTGTGCCAGTGTCTGCGTCGCTGTCCAGAGCGCGGACTTTGATAATGTGTAGGAGGTGAATTTCGGCGTAAGCTTCCACACACGGTGATCGATCATATTGACAACCAAACCATCCTTGCCTGCCGGCAGCGCAGCCGCCATTGCATCGGCCAGGAGCACCGGTGCCTTGACGTGGATGGCAAAATGTCTGTCCCAGACTGCGTCATCTGCCAGATTGCCGATACCGTCTTCCTGGAAAATCGAGGCATTGTTGACGAGCAGCTGGACGGGCCCGAGCTGATCCCGCGCGTCGCCAACCAGCCTGCGTACGGCATTACTGTCTGTAAGATCTGCTTGAACGACACACGCCGTGCCACCCGCAGCATAGATATCCGTCAAAAGTTCCTCGCCTTCATTGTGCGAATGATTGCAATGAATCGCCACGGCAAAGCCATGCGCGGCAAGATCTTTGACAATCGCCTTGCCAATGCGCTTTGCACCGCCGGTTACAAGAACAACGGGCTGGTCAGACTTCAAGTGGTGCTCCTTCACTGTGCGATTCAGTCATGAATATAAGGATGGCGCCGCGAAAGCGCGAGGGTGAAAGGCCGGTACTGTTTCAGTAATGAACAGACGCAGTCCATCGCGAACTTCGATCAAAATCCGGGTTCACCGGCGGCCTGTTGTATCAGAATTTCCACGCCGCAATTTCAGGTGAGCGAAAACATTAAGCATCCATTAAGTATACTATATTGCGCTGCAATATCGAGTGACTTTCAAGCAAATTTCGCTCAAATATAGAGAAAATTCTATTTTATAGGGAAGCTGTCATACTATTGAAATCATTGGTAAATTCTAATTGTTGCATAAAAAACACATCGCACTTCCGCCATTTTCTCGTCGGTTTCTTTTCACAGTCCGGAGCAAGTGCCGCCACAATGCGGCGCAAATGTCCGTCTCGTTAAGCGGACGCAAATCAATGGTTTTCCCCCCGACCAGTGCCCGCTCCGTGTAAAAGAGTTCTAAAAAAGGAGATTGCCATGCGCACTCTTAAAACAACAATCCTCGCTTCGGCGGCTGTGCTGACGCTCTCCGCCCCGGTTCTTGCTGCCGACGTAATCGCCGAGCAGCCCCCGGCACCAGCTCCAATTGAACAGCCAGCACAAGCTGATTGGTCTGGCGCATACCTTGGCGCCTATGGCGGCTATGGCTGGAACAAGCACAAGACCGATGCTGGCAACCTCAATGCCGACGGCTTCCAGGGCGGTGCCTATGGTGGGTACAACTTCCAGAACGGTCAGTTCGTCTACGGTGGTGAAGCCGATCTCGGCTACTCCGGCGGCTCGGAAACCAACAATGGCATCAAGGCCAAGCAGGGTGTCGAAGGTTCGGTCCGTGCTCGTGCCGGTATCGCTCTTGATCCGGTTCTGCTCTACGGCACCGGTGGTCTTGCAGTGACGCAGAGCAAGCTGTCGACCCCAACTGACAGTGACTCCAATACCCGTATCGGCTGGACGGCCGGTGCTGGCGCGGAAGCAAAGATCACGCAGAACCTCGTCGGACGTGTTGAATACCGCTATTCCGACTATGGCCGTAAGGACTTCAGCCTCGACGGTGCGGATGTATCCAGCAAGCTCACCACGAATGAAGTTCGTGTCGGCCTTGGCTACAAGTTCTAAGCTGAGACCAACCTGAGAAAGGCCGGGCAGGAAACTGCCCGGCCTTTCTGTATCCAGATCTTATTTGGGCAGCAGCGCCGCAAGTTCGGGATGCAGCTCCTCGAAGCGTTTCTGCCAGCGCTTCAGCTTGGAACGGCCCTTTTCCCATTTGCCTTCGAAACGCAAGCTCGCATAGGCGAGAGCGGCTGCAAGTGCGATATGGCCGCCGTGGATCTTCTTGCCAAGCCGTGGCGGTGCGGCATTCAGATGGTCAAGCACGCGGACAGCCTTGCCCCATTGGCGATCGAGCCATGGCTGGTGGATTTTTTCTTCCGGGTGAAAGCGGCGCTCGTAGACGTGCGCGAGCAGGACATCGCAAAGACCATCGGCAATCGATTCCAGCTGTTCGGCTTCGAGGCGCTTTTCCGCATTGCGCGGGAAAATCTTGTTACCGGACAAGCGGTTCAGATATTGGGTGATTACCCGGCTGTCAAAAATCGCCTTGCCATCATCAAGAATGAGCGTCGGAATCTTGCCCAAGGGGTTGGCATTGATGAGCTCGGCTGGTTCTGCGTTGCTGTCGACCTGAACGGATTCGATAGGAACACCCGCATAGAGCGCAGTCATGCGGACTTTGGTGCTGTAGGGAGAAGCGGGAGAATAGAGAACTTTTGTCACGATGACGCTCCAGTAATTGGCGATTCGGCGCTGAACCCTAAACCGCGTCAGCGATTTCGCAAAGCGCGGCTGTTCATTGCGCAGCGGGCATTTCCACCGACCGCCGCCGGCATGTCGAGCGCTTGACTTCGGGGCAGCTTCGGAAATTCAGATCCTTCGTCAGGCAGACACGCACCTCGCGCAAGTATTCGCTGTCGCAGGTCACGGCGATTCCCTCTTGTTGCAAACCCGGATTTGCCGAAAGAAAGGCCTGTTCGAGAACGAGGGGATTAACGAGTGGACGCGGTGTTGGCTGGCGATAGGCGGGCGGAATCGAAACGCGCTCGACGGCGCGCCGCACTACGGAGAAATAGTCCTTCTGGGTCAAGCCTGTACAAGATCCATGCTTGCGCCACTCATAGGTGACGAGTCCGGTCGATGGCATGATGTCGGAAAGCTGTTTTGCCTGGGCGAATGGAACATCGCGCGGCTGCAATGTATCGCAATCCTGCGGATAGCCGCGTTCATATTGCGGCCAGAGTCCGTGTACAACGAAGCCATAGGGCCGGCCCGAAGCGCATTGCTGCCGGTTGGCGCGAGGGCCTTCGGCGGCGCAATAGCTCGGCGACCAGGAGAGGGCGAGGACATAGTAGTCGAAACCGGAGCCTGCGGGGGCAGCAGAGGTCGGCCGTAAATCAGGCTCCTCTTGTGCTGTCTCGGAAACGTCCGGTGCCGCTTGTCGGGCCACGCTCTGCGGTGCCAGGTCCTGTTCGCGCAGATAGGTAAGGATGGAAATCCCGATCAGGGCTGCCAACAGCGCAAGCCGCGCCAGCTTCACAATCGGCATGTTCTTGCAGAAAATCAGCGCAGGCTGCGGCAATTGCCATCATAGACGCGCCAGCGATCGAATCCGGCAACGCAGAACTCGACGTTGTTGCCGACGCCGACAAAGCCCTGACCTTCTTCGATAAGATACCAGACCGGGCGCTGGTCGCCATCGGAAAGGTGCACCGTTGCACGGCAATAGTGACGGGCGACTGCAGCCAGTTCAGGATCGCGGCTTGGTTCATAGCGATTCTGGCGCACATCGCTGAAATCCTGGATCGCCACCTGCGGCAGCCCCGGCACGTGGTGCACCTGGTAGGAGAACTTGTTGACGATGCGGCTGAGTACATACGACTGCCCGCAAGTATCATCATAACCCGGCCCGCTCTCGATGTAATCAGCAGCCCTTGCCGGAGCGCCCGACGATAGTGTCACGCCGACGGCGAAACATGCAGCAAGAAGAGATGATACGCGTGTCATGATGATCAGACTCCGTGAAATGTCCTTGTGTTACCAATCTCGACCAGCACTTGCGTTCGGTCAAGCACGATCTTCACCACGAATCCAATCGAGTGCGAAATCAGCACCCTGTGTCTCGCCAAGGATTTTAACCAATGCAGGTAGAATTGTCCGCAATTCGTCCTCGAGCGTATAGGGCGGGTTGACGACGATCATGCCGGTACCATCCAGCCGCGGTTCTGGCGAGGGCGCGCGAATCACAAGCTCCGTTCGCAATATTTTCGGGATGCCAGTCTCGCGCAACGCCGTGACGAACCGCCGAACCTCCTGGCGGTCCTTCACAGGATACCACAGCGCAAAGGTCCCGCCGGAAAAGCGCTTGTGCGCCCGTGCGAGACCATCGACGAGCCGGTCGAATTCGCCCGCCACTTCAAATGGCGGATCGACAAGAACAAGGCCTCGCTTCTCCTTGGGCGGCAGATGTGCGCCGAGCGCCAGCCACCCGTCAAGCTCGGTGACTCGGACCTGAATATCGCCGGCAAAGGTCTCCGCCAGCATTTCCGCATCTTCCGGATGCAGCTCAAGCGCCGAAAGCCGGTCCTGCCGCCGCAGAAGATGCCGCACGATCAATGGCGATCCTGGATAGTGCCGCATCGCGCCATCGGCGTTCTCGGCGCGAACGATATCAAGATAAGGCTGGATCAACTCTGCAACCTTGGCATCGACCTTGGCCTCGAGCAAGCGTCCGATGCCGCCTTGCCACTCATTGGTCTTGCCCGCTTCGATACCCTGCAAATCATAGCGGCCGATACCTGCGTGGGTATCGATGACGCGGAAGGCTTGATCCTTGCGCTGCAGATAAAGGACAATTCGCGTCACGATGAGGTGTTTGACCACATCGGCGAAATTGCCGGCATGATAGGCGTGACGGTAATTCATGGCCCTGCTTGTTTCACGATGTTCGCTTAGTCGCAAGCGTGCGGCTGCTCGTCCTGTTAGAATCGTTGATGTTAAGCTTCCAACTAACGAATTTGCCATCCGATACAAATCTGTCATACAGCGGCGGAAGCGCACGCAGTGACCGGCGCATTGGGGTCTTATAATGTCCGGAACCGTCGTCCTCGTTGTGCTGTTTGCGGCGCTCATGCATGCGAGCTGGAACGCTGTCGTCAAATCCGAAGGTGACAAGTTTCTGAATACTGTCGTGGTGGTCACCTCGGCCGGCTTGATCGCCGCGCTTTGCCTGCCATTTCTGCCGGCACCAGCCCGCGAAAGCTGGCCATATCTTGCTGCTTCAGGTGTCGCCCAGGTCATCTATCTTGCGCTTGTTGCCGCTGCTTACCGCAGCGGTGACATGAGCCAGGCCTATCCGATCATGCGCGGTACGGCGCCCCTCATCGTTGCCATCGCCAGCGGACCCTTGATCGGCGAAGTGCTTTCCTTGCAGAAATGGGCGGGTATCGCACTGATCTGTGGCGGCGTCCTTGCCCTGGCGCTTGAAGCGCGGCGCCGCGCGGGGTCGAATCGAGCAACAACGATCTTCGCATTGGTCAACGCAGTGGTGATCGCTTCCTACACATTGATCGACGGTGTCGGCGTCCGTCATTCGGGCGCGCCTGCATCCTACACGATGTGGGTCTTCGTGCTGAATGCCGTGCCGCTGTTCGCCTGGACGATCATCATGCGCCGGGGCGAACTCTGGCCGCATTTCCTCAAACGCACGCGCCTCGCAACAATCGGTGGCGTTGGCACGCTCGGCTCCTATGGCCTCGCATTGTGGGCGATGACCCTGGCCCCGGTGGCCGCGGTAGCTGCTTTGCGCGAAACATCTATCCTCTTTGCCGTCGCCATTTCAGCCTTCATCCTCAATGAAAGCGTCGGCCCGAAGCGTCTTGCTGCCGTGGCACTGATTGCCGCCGGAGCGGCAGTCATGCGGCTCGCATGAACTGCTATTCGGGACGCAGGCTGAAATAGGGCTTTGCTTCTTCAAGGGCCCGGGCGAAAGACGGGCGGTTCATCAGCCTGTCCAGATAACGCGAAACGTTGGAAGGTTCGGCCCCGAGCGGCACTGACAGATTGGCATAGAACAACGCCGGTGAGGCTGCACAGTCCGCCATCGTATAGCGATCGCCCGTCGCCCACGTGGTGTTCGCAAGTTCCTTTTCCAGGATGCCATAGGCAATCGCGAGCTTCTTCTTGCACTCTTCGACTCCAAAGGAGTCGTTCTGGCCCTCAGGCCGGAAATTGTCGGTCACGATCTTCTGCATCGGCACCTGCACGTGCAGATCGAAGAACCGGTCGAGTTGGCGTGCCCTGAACGCCATCTCGGGATCCGCGGGCAATAGCTGCATTTTGCCCGGATAATGCCGATCCAGATATTCGATGATCAGGCTGGATTCTGGAATTGTCGTGCCGCGCGCCTCGTCGCGCAGCACCGGAAATTGCCGGATCGGCCAGATTTCGGAGAAGCTCGCGCTGGCCACCGGGTCCATGAAATCGACTACCTCCTTCTCGAAAGCCAGGTCTTTCTCATAAAGCGCTGTCAGCACTTTCATGCAGAAGGATGACAGCGGGTGAAAATATAGCTTGAGCGACATTGCGGTTCCTCCGGCCAATACTAAAGTACATGCTTAACTATCAAGGCGTGAGCGCGACGTCAAGCGGTGACTGCGATGCGAACGAAACCTTGTCACGGAAACATTTGTCCCCTTTTGCCGCCCCTTACTTTTGCGCTATGCATACGCAATGAACAAAGCTGTCCTTCTCCGCACTGGCCATTCCGCCTGTCCCCACGATTGCCCGTCGACCTGCGCGCTCGACGTGGAAGTGCTTGATACCGGGCATATTGGCCGCGTCCGCGGTGCCAAGGAGAACACTTACACGGCTGGCGTCATCTGCGCCAAGGTCGCTCGCTATGCCGAGCGCATTCACCATCCGGAACGGCTTCTCAAGCCTGTTATTCGCGCTGGTGCCAAAGGCGAGGGCGTGTGGAAAGAGGCGAGCTGGGACGCCGCACTTGATCTGATTGCCGAACGTTTCCTGAAGGCGGAGGCGGAATACGGCTCCGAGAGCGTCTGGCCGTACTATTATGCCGGTACGATGGGCCTCGTGCAGCGCGATTCCATCCATCGCCTGCGCCACGCGAAGAAATACTCGAACCAGTTCGACAGCATTTGTACCAACCTCGCCTGGACCGGCTTCTTTGCCGGAACCGGCAAGCTGGGCGGCGTCGATCCGCGCGAAATGGCGAAGTCCGACTGCGTGGTCATTTGGGGCACGAATGCCGCCGCGACGCAGGTCAACGTCATGACCCATGCAGTCCGCGCCCGCAAGGAACGCGGCGCCAAGATTGTTGCCATCGATATCTACGAGACTGCCACTGTCCGTCAGGCGGATCTGGGCCTGGTTCTCAAGCCCGGTACTGACGGTGCCTTTGCCTGCGCCGTCATGCACGTCCTCTTCCGCGATGGCCTTGCAGACTGGGATTATCTTAATGCCTATACGGACGACCCGCAAGGACTTGAACGGCATCTGAAGGACCGCACGCCCGAATGGGCTGCCGCGATCACCGGTCTTTCTGTCGCCGAAATTGAGGAGTTCGCCCGCCTCGTCGGGACGACCAGGAAGACATTCTTCCGGCTCGGCTACGGATTTGCGCGCCAGCGCAATGGTGCAGTCAACATGCATGCTGCGTTATCGATCCCCGCGGTCACTGGCGCATGGAAATATGAAGGCGGCGGCGGGTTTCATTCGAATTCTGGCATTTTCCGCATGGACAAGCGGGAGATCGAGGGTCGTGCATTCGCCGATCCATCTGTCCGTCATATCGATCAATGCAAGATCGGTGCGGCTCTTAGCGGCGATCCGGCCGCGCTTTACGGCGGTCCGCCCGTCATGGCGATGCTGGTGCAGAACACCAATCCTGCCAACGTCGCGCCAGAGCAGCGTCTGGTAAAACAGGGCATGCTTCGCGACGATCTGTTCATGGCCGTGCACGAGCAGTTCATGACCGATACGGCGAAACTCGCCGATGTGGTGCTCCCGGCGACCATGTTCATGGAACATGACGATATTTATCGCGGCGGCGGCCAGCAGCATATCGTGCTTGGTCCAAAGCTGATCGATGGTCCCGGCGAGACCCGTCCGAATCTTTATGTCATCAACGAATTGGCAAAACGCCTTGGCGTTGGTGATCTTCCCGGCTTCGACCTCGACGCGAAGTCGCTTATCGACAACATGATGGAAGCCAGCAATCTTCCCGGCTTCGATGCGCTGAAGGAAGCGCGCTGGCTCGATATCCAGCCGGATTTCGAAACGGCGCATTATGAAAAAGGCTTCAGCTGGCCGGACGGAAAATTCCGTTTCAAGCCGGACTGGACCAATGGTCCATCGCCGAACCGCCCGCCGCAATCGATGGGCCTGCAAGGTCCGGTCGACGGCCTGCCACAATGGCCGGACTATTGGGAAGCAATCGAGGTCGCGGACGAGAGGCATCCATTCCGGCTTGCCACATCGCCCGCGCATAATTTCCTGAACTCAACCTTCTCGGAAACCCCGACTTCGGTTGTCAAGGAAAGGCGGCCGGAACTGCTGATCCATCCGGATGATGCAGCCGAACTCGGTATCAAAGACGGCGCGCGCGTCGAAATAGGCAATGATCGCGGCGCGGTCATCGTGCATGCTCGCGTGCAGGCCGTGACCAAACGCGGCGTCGTTATTTCCGAAGGTATCTTCGCCAATTCGGCCTTCGAACGCGGCGAGGGGATCAATGTGCTCACCGGCGCCGATTCCCCAGCACCCAATGGCGGCGCCGCGTTTCATGACAACAAGGTCTGGGTGAGGTTGGCTTAAGCGCCCCTGTTTTTTTCATACTAGCAAGCCCGGCCTCATCCTCGGGCGCGACCCGAGGATGCCGCGTAAAGGGTTCAATCGCTAAAAACCGTCCGCCCGCCCTTCATCACGGCCTTGCCCGTCGCCACCAGGGCCAGCGCGCAGGCATAGGTCTCGTGCTCCACGGGCAGGACGCGTTCGGCGAGCATTTCCGGCGTGTCGCCGGTCTTAACCGGAACGGCCGCCTGGGCGATGATCGGGCCTTCATCCATGCCTTCGGTCACGAAATGCACCGTACAGCCATGCACGCGTACGCCTGCTTCCAGCGCCTGATCATGCGTGTGAAGGCCCCTGAAAAGCGGTAATAAGGAAGGGTGGATGTTGAGCATCTTTCCCTCCCACTGACGCACGAATTCCGGCGAAATGATCCGCATATAGCCCGCAAGGCAGATGATGTCCGCTTTTGCCGCGTGCAGTGCCTCGGAAACCGCCGCCTCATGGTCATGCTTGGACGCGTAGTCGCGATGCGCAATGGCATGGGCTGGAATACCCTGCGCCCGTGCTGTTTCCAGCCCGCCGGCGTCGGCCTTGTTGGCGATGACTGCGACTATCTCTGCCGGGTAATCAGCCTGCTTTGCGGCTTCTATTAGCGCGCTCATGTTGGAGCCGCGCCCGGAGATCAGGACAGCAACCCGTTTCTTCGGCGTCCCGTTGTTCACAGCGCCAGCGTGCCCTGATAGACGACACCGGTGTCGGCGCGGGCAACCATCGTGCCAAGGCGCACAGCCTCTTCGCCCTGTGCTTTCAACGCACCGAGCACTGCATCCACATTTTCGGGTGCAACGACGGCAATCATGCCGATGCCGCAATTGAAGGTGCGCAGCATTTCATCCCGCTCGACGCCGCCGGTTTTTGCCAGCCACGAAAACACCGGCGGAACCTTGATGGCCGATAGATCGATGCTCGCGGTCAGGTTCTTCGGCAGCACGCGGGGAATATTGTCGGGGAAGCCGCCGCCGGTGATATGCGCAAGTGCCCTGATCGCCTTGGTTTCGCGGATGGCCGCCAACAATGGCTTCACATAAATGCGCGTCGGCGTCAGCAGGGCCTGACCAAGCGTCGTGCCGGATATGAACGGCGCGTCAACGTCCCAGCCAAGCCCGGACAGCTCGACAATACGCCGTACCAGCGAAAAACCGTTGGAGTGAACACCGGAGGAGGCCAGACCGAGAATGACATCGCCCTCGGAAATATCCCCGGAAGGAAGTAACTGGTTGCGCTCTGCCGCACCCACGGCAAATCCGGCGAGATCATAGTCACCGTCGCGGTACATGCCGGGCATTTCCGCCGTTTCGCCGCCGATCAGCGCGCACCCAGCCTGCAGGCAGCCTTCGGCGATACCGCTGACGATGGCCGCGCCCTGGTCGGGGTCGAGCTTTCCGGTGGCAAAGTAGTCGAGGAAGAACAGTGGCTCTGCACCCTGCACGACGAGATCATTGACGCACATGGCAACAAGATCGATGCCGACCTTGTCATGCACGCCCGCATCGATGGCGATCTTGAGCTTGGTGCCAACGCCGTCATTGGCTGCAACGAGCACCGGGTCGGTAAAGCCTGCAGCTTTCAGATCGAACAGGCCGCCAAAACCGCCAATCTCGCCGTCGGCACCCGGACGGCGCGTCGAACGCACGATCGGCTTGATCTTTTCGACAAGCAGATTGCCGGCATCGATATCGACGCCTGCCTGTGCATAGGTGAGGCCATTCTTGCCACCTTTGGTGGGCTCGCTTTTCACGCTCATGTGCTGCTCCGGGATTGTTGACCGCGAAATGGCACGACTCCGGCGCTGCTGCAAGGTCTGAGTACCCCGAAGGACCAAGAAAACGCCAATTATCGACAGTTTGCCAGTCGTTTGGACTTGAGCAACGCATTCAATCTCGCCATTTAGGAAGGAGACGCATGCATGAGGAAGCCGGACCGAGTGACCATACCCAATTACATCACCATCTTCCGCTTCATTCTTGTTCCCTTCATCGTAATGGCCTTGCTCTCCGACTACGTTGGCGCGGCGCTGATTGGCTTTACCGTGGCCGGTGTCTCGGACGGCGTCGATGGCTTCATCGCGCGACGCTACGATCAGCGCTCGGAACTCGGTGCCTATCTCGATCCGATCGCCGACAAACTCCTGCTTGTCTCGCTGTTCGTGGTGCTTGGCGTCCTTGAACAGGTACCGGTCTGGCTGGTTGTCATCGTCGTTTCGCGCGATATCTTTATTATCGGTGCCGTACTTCTCGGCGCGGTCATCGGCAAGCCGTTGGAAATGCATCCGCTGCTGGTATCCAAGGCGAACACGGCGTTTCAAATTATCCTCGTCGCAGTCACGCTCGGCGACATGGCATTCGATTTTTCGCTCACCGGCAGCCGAACGATACTCGTATGGGCCGTTGCCCTCTTGACCGCAGCTTCCGCGACTGCCTATCTCCTTGCTTGGACAAAACACATGGCTGGATATGAGCGAAAATAAGAGCGTCAGCACGACCAAGTCTGCGCCCGTGCCGGTGGAAGTGCCGGAGAGGGACATCCATGTCGATGTGCAGGTCAGCACGCTTGGCGCAAGCGTGCGCCGGCAGGCTGTGTTCTGGACCGGTGCGATGACGTTCCTAGCCCTGTTCCTCTATATCTTCTCGTCGATCCTCCTGCCGTTCGTGGCTGGTCTGGTTCTCGCCTATTTCCTTGATCCGGTTGCCGACCGGCTCGAACGTCTCGGTTTGTCACGGCTTCTTGCGACGATTGTCATCCTGGTGCTGTTCATCGTCACATTCGCACTGCTGCTGGTCATTCTTGTCCCCGTCCTGGCCTCGCAGATGAGTGATTTCATCGCGCGGTTGCCAAGCTACGTGGCGCGTCTGCAGGAACTGATCGCCAATCGCGACTCGCAATGGCTGAAGGATTTCATTGGTGTCGATGCTTCCGTCATCCGTAACAGCCTGGATTCGCTGTTACAGCAAGGGGCGGGCTTCCTCACCACCCTGCTGCAGTCGATCTGGAGCTCGGGCAAGACCCTGATCGATGTCGTGGCGCTCTTCGTCGTCACGCCGGTCGTTGCATTCTACATGCTGCTCGATTGGGATCGCATGGTTTCCAAGGTCGACAATCTGGTTCCGCGTGAACATGTTCAGACGGTGCGCGCCATCGCCCGCGACATGAACAAGGCTATCGCCGGTTTCGTGCGGGGGCAGGGCACGGTTTGCCTGCTGCTTGGGATTATCTACGCGGTAGGCCTGACCGTCGTCGGACTGAACTTCGGCCTGCTCATTGGCCTCTTTGCCGGCTTGATCAGCTTTATCCCCTATGTCGGCTCACTGGTCGGCCTGCTCGTGGCGCTGGGTGTTGGGCTGGTACAGTTCTGGCCTGAATGGGGCCACATTCTTGGCGTGGCGATCGCGTTCGGTATCGGACAGTTTATCGAAGGCAATATCCTCCAGCCAAAGCTGGTCGGTTCCTCGGTGGGTCTCCATCCGGTCTGGCTGATGTTCGCGCTGTTTGCCTTTGGATCATTGATGGGTTTCACCGGCATGCTTATCGCGGTGCCCACGGCCGCCGCCATTGGCGTGCTCGTACGCTTTGTCATAGGCCGTTATCAGCAATCCCCACTCTACACAGGCGAATATCGCAAAACCGACAAGACCAAACAAATCAGGTGACAGTCTACGCGTGCTGGCTGTATTTCATCGGCTATGACCAACGCCTCAGCACCACGGCAGCTGCCGCTCGATCTCGGCCACGAGCCGGGCTATTCCCGCGATGATCTGATCGTTTCCGCGTCCAACATGGCGGCAGTGGATATTGTAGACCGCTGGCCCGGCTGGATCTCGCCGGTTGTCGTTCTGGCTGGCCCGACAGGGTCGGGCAAGACCCATCTGGCCGCCGTCTGGAGGGCCGAATCTGACGCGACGGTCATCGATGCACACAACATCGGCGCGGCGTCGGGTAGAAAGGGGCCGTTCCTGATTGATGACATCGGCGATGGGCCGATCGATGAAGCCGGGCTGTTTCATCTGATCAACAGCGTGCGACAGAGCGGCTCCAGCCTGTTGATGACCTCGCGCAAATGGCCTGCAAACTGGCCGGTAAGCTTGCCGGACCTCGCTTCACGTCTCAAGGCAGCGACGACGGTGGAAATCGGCGAGCCGGACGACATGCTGCTGTCTGGTGTCCTCTACAAACTTTTTGCCGACCGTCAGATCGCCGTCGACCCCAATGTGATCAGCTTTCTGGTCAGCCACATCGAACGGTCGCTGTCCACTGCCAACCGCATTGTCGAGCGGCTTGATCGCGCAGCGCTCGAGAAGAAGTCAAAGATCACCCGTGCCCTGGCCGCCAGCGTCGTCACGGCAATCGACGAGGGCCAGGCTACGTTGGATCTGTGATGTGCACCTGCGACAGTGTGTCCGCATCCTGTTTTTATCCGTATTCGGAAATTTATAGCTTGCTTCTCGGCTGCGGAAACACTAGTCAGGCAACCGTTGAAGAACACGGAGCGTAGCGCAGTCTGGTAGCGCATCTGGTTTGGGACCAGAGGGTCGCAGGTTCGAATCCTGCCGCTCCGACCACTTCAACCAATTCCTGCCAAATTTGCTCTAGAGTTCGTCGAAAGCCTGTAATATATCGGCATTGCAGACAAAGGGATTTCTTCTATGGCAGCACGCATCTACCGCCCGGCAAAAACAGCAATGCAGTCCGGTAAGGCCAAGACCGACACCTGGACACTCGAATTCGAGCCGGAACAGCCGCGCAAAGTCGAACCGCTGATGGGCTATACCTCGTCGCGTGACATGAAGAGCCAGATCCGCCTGACCTTCGAGACGAAGGAAGAGGCGATCGCCTACGCCCAGAAAAACGGCATTGCCTATTCGGTGCAGGAGCCCAAGGAAACGCGGCGCCGCGTCGTATCCTATTCGGAAAACTTCCGCTTCGACCGCAAGCAGCCCTGGACGCATTGATCGTTACTGAATTTTGCAATTTCCCGGCAGAAAGTTCGTTCTGCCGAAACACAAATTGGTCCCGTAGCTCAGCTGGATAGAGCACCGGCCTTCTAAGCCGACGGTCGCTGGTTCGAATCCAGCCGGGATCGCCATCTTTTCAATAACTTAGGTCAGTCGAAATCGAAAAGTTTAGACTCGTTTCCGAACGGAGTTTAGACTTTTCGGCCTCATTTGTTCTGATCTCGCATCCTGCGACGCCCAATTTCGCGCGGTTCGTCGGCCTGTCTGACGCTTTCCAAATCCACCGGTTGATATGTTTTGTGGATCGCGTTCGCACTCGAAATGCTGTTTGCCATCTTGGCAGCTGTAGTGGATGGAGATGCACCTCCGGCATTGGCCTCTATAGCCCCCGATCGTCTCATGTCAGCCAAGGTGCGCTTGTCGCCAGGAAACGTCATTTCCCGAACCATGCCGAAGTCATCGGGAAGGGCGTACCGCGAACAAACAGATCCGCTGCGATTACGCAGGATGGCTCCGACCTCGCAAGGCTCTTTCTTCAAATACGCGTCCAGCAGAGCAAGAGAACGCTTTCCCACAGTTCCGATCGCGGCGCGGCCCGACTTGGCGCGCTCTATGGGGAAATGTCCGTCTTTTCCTTCGCCCTTTATTCCTGCGACAGTCAGCCCGCGCAGATCGGCCGGCGAAAGCTGTGTGTCCCATGCAAAGGCTATGTAAGGTGGTACCGGCGGAATTATACCGCTGAACCACGCCCCAAGGCTGCTGTCGTATGCCCGAGAAGCTGGCGTTGCCTTAAAATGCAAATGACTTTCTCCCGATCGAGGAGAATGCAGGATGAGCGCCGAAGCTGAGATCAAACAATTCATCGACCGTATCCTTCGCCTCAAGGAAGAGCAGGATACGCTCGGCGAAGATATCCGTGAGATTTATGCCGAGGCCAAGGGCAGGGGCTATGACAAGACCGTGCTCGGTAACGTGATTTCCCATCTGCGCAAGGTTGAGAAGCTCGGCCGCGATACGCTCAGCGAGCGCGAAGCAATCTTCTATATCTACCTGACCGCATACGAGACTGGAGGTCGGGCGCCCGCGCCTGCGCGTTGCCGGACAGGAAGCGACCACTGTGAGCGTCGCAACAGTGGTCGAGCGTGAACGTCGGCTGAGGCCAAGATAGAGGGGAAACCTTCGGCGACATTGGCTGCCAGCGCCAAAAGCGCAGCGGACGAACGGGATGTTGAAGCTACGGTGGAACAGCGTTCGTCCGCCACAAATTTCGAGCCACCGGCATTTCTGGTCAAAGATCGGGTGTCGAAGTCGATCCGCGACTACCGCCCCATTGCCAGAAACCTGATGCATGTGGCGCGTCCGGTCTGAAGCATTGCTATTTCTGTTCGAAGCTGATTGTGCCGAATGAAGGCGAGGCAGCATGACGGATTGCGCCTCATTTGACAGCGCGCCCGCGATTCTTAGCCGGTATTGCAACTACGCGTTGAGAAGCGGTATAGTTTCGGTTGCGCACAGTTCCTGCAGGGTTACCTCCGATGGAACCGCTAGCGAAATTGACGGAGGAAGCCGCGGCATTGATTTCCTCCGTCTCTTTCCTCGCTTCTTTAGCGCGGGACAGGATGTGCTTCGCGAGAACCCCAATATTTTCAAATCCATCAGCGTGGTGATCCCCATCGCTCTCGCTGACTTTGCTCGTCGCTTTTATGTCTGTTTCCGAACCATCCATGCGTTTGCTTTCCATGACAGCAACCGTATCGGAGAGTTTTTGTCATGGGTAACAAACGTTCTGTCGAGGACGACAAAATGAGTGATGTGTACGTCAACGAAGCCCGCGTAATGGGCGATTTCCTGTTGCGCCGCGAGTATCGGGGAATGGGTGATACAATCGAGGCTGCAGCGCATCGAGCGCAAAAGAAATGGGGTGCTCCCGCTACCATTCTCCTTCGCCTGCGCAACCGGCACGACATGAAAGACATGATGCTCTCCAGCTTCGCATCCATTGCAGAAGCCTATCAGAAGCATCCGCGAAAGCTGACCAACTCTGCGAAACTGAAAGAGCACGACATGCGCCTAATTCGAAAGCTCTGTGGCTTGCTGATTTTGCTGCCGGTCAGACCGATGCAACGGATTTGGCTGAGGCTGCGGAGGCTGAAGCGCCAAAAAAGGGGATCGTGAAATGAGCAAGACCTATGCCATAGCCGACCTGCACGGGCGATACGACCTCTTACTCGCCGCAATCGAACGCATCGAGCTCGCCGATCATTCTGGCGGGACGATTGTGTTCACCGGAGATTATGTCGACCGCGGGCCGCAGTCGCGCCAAATCATCGAACGGCTGATTGCCGGGCCATCCGA
>NZ_JBBNAN010000290.1:0-25711 GCF_037994405.1 Phyllobacterium sp. | reverse complement strand
GACTATGCCGCCGTCGTAACCGGCACGGCGCAGCCGCCAACCGATCACATCGGTTGCAACATTACTTCAGCAGCTTGGGCCGAAGAGCCTGCTCGGCTAGCTGCGTCTGAGCGAAATTTTCGGAAATCTTTGGCCTTTGTGACGTAAATTTGTTGTGCTGCAACGCGTCAATTCAAAATAAATGCCGTGCTTATTCACAGGTGGGGAATCTATTCGCAATCTATTGGTTTTATTCAAATATAGGTCAAAATTCGATACAAATAGTGATTTGTTAAATCGGTTTAGTTTTCGTACAAGAGTGCAGTGCACACGGAATATAAACGTGCCCGGGTTAAGGATTACTCTTCTGGAGAGTGGTTTTAGAGTGGAGGTATCGAAGAATGATAACAATAAATAAAGATACATCATCGTCGACTGAAACAAATGTATTGAAACTCGCACAAATGGCCAAAGCCAAGGCAGCGATCATCAAGGCCACAGCGAAGCTGAGCGAGCCGTGCGACAGGCGCACAATTTCCCAGATTTTGCGGGAATCCAATGGTGGTTTCAGCTTCCGTCGCTGAAACCCCAATTCATCTTTCCAATTGCGCGGTTGCTCTTTCAGAGCGGAATGTTGTCGTGTTTCTTCCAGGGATTTTCGAGATCCTTGTTACGCAGCATGCGCAATGCTCTTGAGACCCGCTTGCGGGTTGAGTGGGGCATGATGACCTCGTCGACATAGCCGCGCTCCGCGGCAACAAATGGCGACAGGAAACGGTCTTCGTAGCGTTTGGTGTGCGCCGCGATCTTGTCGGCGTCGCCAATATCCTTGCGATAGATGATTTCGACCGCCCCCTTGGCACCCATTACGGCAATCTGCGCTGACGGCCAGGCGTAGTTGATGTCGCCGCGCAGATGCTTTGACGCCATCACGTCATAAGCGCCGCCATAGGCCTTGCGGGTAATCACTGTGATCTTCGGTACTGTTGCTTCGGCATAGGCGAAGAGCAGCTTGGCGCCATGCTTTATCAGGCCGCCATATTCCTGAGCGGTGCCGGGAAGGAAACCTGGAACATCGACAAAGGTAATGATCGGGATATTGAAGCAATCGCAGAAGCGGACGAACCGCGCTGCCTTACGCGATGCGTCGCTATCGAGAACGCCCGCCAGCACCATCGGCTGATTGCCGACAATCCCAACTGTACTGCCTTCGACACGCCCAAAGCCAACCACGATATTCCTCGCAAAGCTCTCCTGAATCTCGAAGAAATCGCCTTCATCGACGGTTTTGCGGATCAGCTCCTTGATGTCATAGGGCTTGTTGGCGTTATCGGGCACCAGCCGGTCGAGTGAATAGTCGAGTTCATCGGTCGACTGATAGCATTCGATTTCCGGAATCTCGGCGGTATTGGAGGCGGGCAGGAAATCGATCAGGCGGCGCATCTGCAGCAGTGCTGCCACATCATTGTCATAGGCACCGTCGGCGATCGATGACTTCGTCGTGTGGATTGACGCCCCGCCGAGTTGTTCGGCCGTCACCGTTTCATTGGTGACTGTCTTGACCACATCCGGACCAGTAACGAACATATAGGACGTATCGCGAACCATGAAGATGAAGTCGGTCATCGCCGGCGAATAGACATCGCCGCCTGCACAGGGGCCCATGATTACGGAAATCTGCGGGATGACGCCGGAGGCCAGAACGTTGCGCTGGAATATCTCCGCATAACCCCCCAGTGCAGCGACACCTTCCTGGATGCGAGCGCCACCGGCATCATAAAGGCCGATCACGGGCGCACGGTTGCGCAGTGCCATATCCTGGATCTTCTGCACCTTTTCCGCATGGGCTTCCGAGAGCGACCCGCCGAATACGGTAAAATCCTTGGCAAAGACAAAGACCGTCCGGCCATTGATCGTGCCCCAGCCGGTGACGACACCATCGCCGGCGAACTTCGTCTCTTCCATGCCGAAATCGGTAGAACGATGTTCGACGAACATGTCGAACTCCTCGAACGAGCCTTCATCGAGGAAGATATCAATGCGTTCGCGCGCGGTAAGCTTGCCACGCTTGTGCTGTGCCTCGATCCGCGCCTTGCCACCGCCTTCGCGGGCAATGGTTCTGCGGCGTTCAAGCTCGATCAGCACATCCTTCATGGCATCCTCCTCATTTTGTCATTTCTGATATCAGGAGAGGAAGACGCTTGGAAGGAATTTGTAGCGGCTGGACAGCGGTACCCGAGCGCCGCGAAGCGGTGGACGGGTACGCGCTAGAGTTGCAATCAGCAAGCTGTACTTTTTACCAGGTGCCGGTGTTCGGCATCGACAGCCATGGCTCTTGTGGCGGCAATGGCGATCCCTTCTGCAGGATCTCGATCGAAATGCCGTCGGGTGAGCGGACGAAAGCCATGTTGCCGTCACGTGGCGGGCGATTGATGACAACGCCTTTGTCCTGCAACCTCTGGCACGTCTCGTAGATATTGTCGACGACATAGGCAAGGTGGCCGAAATTGCGCCCGCCCGTATATTCCTCCGGGTCCCAGTTATAGGTCAATTCCAGCTCCGGAGCCCGTTCGGCAGCCGATCTTTCCTTGTCTTCCGCTGCTGCGAGGAAGATGAGCGTGAACCGGCCTTTCTCGTTTTCCGTGCGCCGGACCTCTTCCAGGCCGAACTTGTTGCAATAGAAATCCAGCGATTCGTCAATGTCGCGGATACGGACCATTGTGTGAAGATAGCGCATCTTTTGCCCTTGGTTTCTTTTCATGGGATTGAAACATGGCGGCAACCATGCTGTCGCGCAGGTTGAAAGCCGCTTATCATTCGTAGCACTTAATATTTAGCTCCACAAACTTGTGATCTAGACTGGCCTGGCGCGTTGAGGATAAACACCAGTTTTACGTGTAGTTTTCAACAAAACCGACAGATGATACTTGCTCTCTGGCCTTGGTCAGGTGTTATTCTTGAAGCAGAGAATCAGTGGTTTCTTTCAGGAGAGGAGGGGCTCGCTTCATGTCAGACAGACCAGTATCAGCCCAGCATTCCCCCGATGACGAAGGTCTAAGAGACGGCCTGGACCTCATCGAGGTATCGGGCTCGATCAAATGGTTCGATGTGGCCAAGGGCTATGGCTTCATAATTCCTGACAATGCGGATCTCCCTGACATCCTTCTCCATGTTACCTGCCTGCGCCGTGATGGCTTTCAGACGGCACTCGAAGGCGCGCGCGTTGTTTGCGAAGTCAAGCAGGGCGAGCGCGGGATGCAATGCTTCCACGTCAAGTCAATGGACAATTCGACAGCCGTCCACCCGACGGAAATGCCGCCGGCACGCACCCATGTCACAGTCACGCCGTCGAGCGGGCTCGAGCGTGTCCTCGTCAAATGGTTCAACCGCACCAAGGGTTTCGGCTTCCTCACGCGCGGCGAGGGGACCGAGGATATTTTCATCCATATGGAAACGCTTCGCCATTTCGGCTTGACCGAGCTTCGTCCGGGCCAGGTGGTACTGATCCGCTTCGGTCACGGCGACAAGGGGCTGATGGCTTCGGAGATCCATCCTGACATCGGCACCCAGCTGCCGGCTTCTCACTGAATACGTTACGATGACCCGCTTGAGATCAGTTCTGGCAGGGTTCGTTCTTCTGGTATTTTCGATACTTCCTGCTTTGGCGCTCGATCAGGCGCCGATGCACCTACCCATCGACTCCGCGCCGCTCACCATCAATACGGCCAAAGGCGATGTGCCCTTTCGCGTCGAGATCGCCGACACGGACAACGAGCGCGAGCGCGGCCTGATGTTCCGCAAGGACTTGAAGGACAACAGCGCGATGCTGTTCGTCTTTGATGAGACCCGCTTGGTCACCATGTGGATGGAGAACACGCCTTCCGCACTCGATATGCTGTTCCTTGACGACAATGGCCGCATCTCCGCCATTCGCGAAAATGCGGTGCCTTTTTCCCGCGATATCATTTCGTCGGGCGGTCCGGTGCGTTTCGTTGTTGAAGTTAAGGCGGGAACAGCACGGCGCCTCGGCTTGACAATTGGTGACAAGGTGCGGCATCCCGCTATTGAAGCGATTGGTCACTGACGGACCCCAACCATGCAATTCTTCCATAATGACGGACTGAAACTCGCCTATCTCGACGAAGGCGAGGGCGAGCCCATCCTCCTTGTCCACGGCTTCGCCTCGTCGGCATTCTACAATTGGGTGCAGCCGGGCTGGGTTCCCACGCTCACTGCTGAAGGATATCGGACCATCGCAATCGACAATCGCGGTCATGGCCAATCGGACAAGCCGCACGATAAATCCGTCTACACGCCAACCTTGATGGCAGGGGATGCCGCTGCGCTGCTAGACCATCTTGGCATCCTGACAGCCCATGTCATGGGTTACTCCATGGGTGCCCGCATCAGTGCATTCCTGGCACTTCAACATCCCGACAACGTTCACGACCTGGTTTTTGGTGGTCTCGGCATTGGCATGGTTGAGGGCGCCGGCGACTGGTCGCCGATTGCCGAAGCGCTCCTAGCGGAGGATCCGGAGACAATCGCGCACCCGCGCGGAAAAATGTTCCGCATGTTTGCCGACAAGACCAAGAGCGACAAGATTGCGCTGGCCGGCTGCGTTATCACGTCAAAGGAAGAGATCAGCGTCGAAAACATGGCGCGGATAACCCAGCCCGCGCTGGTTGCGGTTGGCACCAAGGACGACATTGGCGGCAATCCCCACAAGCTCGCGGCTCTCATGCCGCAGGGCGAGGCGATCGACATTCCCAATCGGGATCATATGCTCGCTGTCGGCGACAAGGTGTTCAAACAGGCCGTTCTGGATTTCCTCGAACGCCATCCGCTTTGAGCTAATTCGGGATAAATTGCGGTTTCGTGCGGCCTAAGGAACATGAGCAGCCGCCTGTTCGTTCCTTGCGGGACAGTGCCGCATAGGCTATGGCGACTCTTGAATGAGATCGTGATATTCAGGCAAATCGATCGATGCTTCAAAATTTCTTGGCCGACGGCTCTGGAAATTGGAGTGTCAAGAAATCATTTTTGCCTTATGCTAAACTATCGAGCAGGAATTTTGGCCAAACGTCCGGAGTAGGAAATGCCCGCAAGCAGCCCCGTCAAAATGACTGGATCGATCCAGCATATGGATCCGATCTGGCACGCCATCCGCGCCGAAGCTGAAGAGACCATTCGCAGCGAACCGCTGCTGGCGACGTTCCTCTATACGACGATCCTCAATCATCAGTCGCTGGAAGAAGCTGTTATCCATCGTATTTCCCAGCGTCTCGATCACCCGGACATGGAGTCGGAACTGCTGCGGCAGACCTTTACGGCGATGTTGGAAGCAAACCCGTCATGGTCGCAGGTTTTGCGCGTCGATATCCAGGCCGTCTATGATCGGGATCCAGCTTGCACCCGATTCATTGAGCCTGTGCTCTATTTCAAAGGCTTCCAGGCGATCCAGACCCATCGCCTCGCTCATTGGCTGTGGAACGAAGGCCGCAAGGACTTTGCGCTCTACCTGCAAAGCCGCTCGTCATCGGTTTTCCAAACCGACATTCACCCGCAGGTCCCAATGGGGCAGGGCGTGTTCTTCGATCATGCCACCGGCATCGTCGTCGGTATGACGGCTGTCATCGAAGACAATGTTTCAATTTTGCAAGGTGTCACGCTTGGCGGCACCGGCAAGGAATCAGGCGATCGGCATCCGAAAATCCGCCATGGCGTCCTGATCGGTGCTGGCGCCAAAATCCTTGGCAACATCGAAATCGGCCATTGCTCCAAAGTCGCTGCCGGGTCGGTGGTGCTTAAGCCGGTCCCCCATAATATCACCGTCGCCGGCGTCCCAGCCCGCGTCGTCGGCGAGACCGGTTGCGCGGAGCCCTCGCGCGCTATGGACCAGCTCGTCACCAATTTCGATTGAGGCTCACAGGTCTCCATGCAGGTGCACAATTGCAGTCTGCCCTTTACAGGGCAGACTTTCGCGTGCCAAAAGCCTGCTAAATGCATATGACAGGAGACCTAAGTGAAACCGGAAGAACTGAAAAAACTCGACAGCTACTTCAAGCGCACATTCAGAAACACGGAACTCACTGTGAAGGCCCGTCCGCGCAAGGACGATTCCGCTGAACTTTATCTCGGCGATGAATTCCTTGGCCTGATCTACAAGGACGAGGACGAGGGTGAGCTCTCCTACAATTTCTCGATGGCCATCCTTGAGATGGATCTGTGAGCAGCTTGAGTTGTGAGTGACGCCAAAAGGCGTCACTGCGGCCCCTTGATATGGGCTTTGGCAAATGCCTGCATTTGCTGTTCGAGCGCCTGCCAGTCCTCGAGCATTTCCCTTGGAAAACGGTAGGTTAGCTGCAGATCCTTACCAACAAAAATATCCCGCTGACAGGATGCGAGATTGCCTTTTGATGTTTCCGCATCAAGGCAGCGCGCAACAAATGGCTTGTTTCCCTCGTGTTCCGGCGCAACCACGAGCTCCTCGTTGACAAATCCGCTCTCAGGCCGGAAACCTTGAACGGTCAAACCTTTAGGTCCTTTGACACCGGGCCCATTCGTCAATGTGCTGTAGATTGGTCCGTAACGGCCCGACATGTCCTGAGAAATGGCGCGCGGCTCCAAAGTGAGAAACAACAGCCGTTTTCCCGACCCGGAACCGTTGAAGTCCTGGATGAATTCCGGCTGATAACCCAGCATCTCCGGCCAATGCAAATAGATATCCACACGCTCGGCAACGCCGTTTCGCCGCTGTTTGTCGAAACGTATCATATTGGCCGGTAACTCCAATACGCTGTTGCCGATGATAATTTCCTGAAATGTCCCGTCTTCTGTGTGTCCGCCGAGTGAAATGGTGTGGCCGAGGAAGCGTCCCGCAACAGCCAGGCATAGCGACATGAATGCAAGCACTGCCACACAGTAGAAGACGCGCCGCAGATGCAAGCTGCCTGCAATCGGCTCTATCCTGTATGTCGAAGACAGCATGGGCCTACCAGATCGATTATGGCTGACCGATCCAATGTAGCGGAGAGAGTGCTGATTTATGGTTAATTGAACCTGACGAGGCCAGGGTCCGGACCCTAAGATCAGGTATCGCTCGCCAACCATTTGACGGTTCGCTAAAGTCCGGCCACAGATTTCGAGGAGAGTTCATGCCAATCTTTACGCTTGATGGATACGCACCGCAATTTCAGCGCCGTGAATCGAACTGGGTCGCCCCCGATGCGGCCTTGATCGGCAAAGTCTTCCTTGGGGAGAATGCCGGTATCTGGTTCGGTGCTGTGCTGCGCGGTGACAACGAGTTGATCCATGTGGGCCGAAACACCAATGTGCAGGAACATACAGTCATGCACACCGACATGGGCTATCCGCTTCAAATCGGCGAGGGATGCACCATTGGCCATCGTGCCATGCTCCATGGCTGCACGATCGGCGACAATTCACTGATTGGCATCGGAGCGATTGTTCTCAACGGAGCAAGGATCGGGAAAAACTCGCTCGTCGGCGCGGGCGCGCTGGTGACCGAGCGCAAGGAATTCCCCGACAATTCGCTGATTGTGGGCTCACCGGCAAGGGTGATACGGACTCTGGATGACGCCGCTATTGAACAACTCAGGCTGTCCGCCACGCATTATGTCGAGAATGCCAAGCGCTTCATGCGCGGCATGGAGATCGGCTAAAACGATCCGGGCCAGCCCCATTTCGAGGACTGGCTCGGATCGGCATCGTGCTGATGACCCGATTACTTTTCGATGCTGCCAACCAGGACCTGACGGTCATCGTTGATCGACACCCAAGCACCGGTATTGTTCGTCGCCTGGCGCTTGAGGTAGTCGTAGTTGGTCTCGTTCCACGGCTTGATACGCGGTTCCAGATTGTCGAGGACATAGTCACCGCGATCCGTGCGAACGGTAAGGACGGCATGACCTTCGCCATTCATCTGGCGCACCACGGTAATCAGCAGATCACTAAGCGGAATTCCGCTTTCGTTGAGCATTTTCCGCTTCAGCAGGACATAGTCCTCGCAATCGCCAACGGTCGTGGGGTAGGACCAGACTTCCGCCTTGCCCCAGATATCCATGTCGGTTGCTGGCTGGATCTTTGTGTTGACGCTGCTATTCACCTGGACCAGCAAGCTCCAGACCTTTGAGGTCAAGGCGGCCGGCCTGTCATCGTTGCTCTTGATATTGCATTCGTTTTTATAGGTCTGGCAGAACTCATAATGTCCAATCGGCTGCGATGTGCGTCCGCCGGTCTTCATGAATGCCGCGTTCGACACACTTGGATCAGCCTGCGCGGTCAAGCACATGAACAGAAACGCCGCCCCAAGCAAAATTGTCTTTCTTATCATCCCGTCGTCTCCCCGGTTGAGACGACAATGACAGAGAGAGCTTGATCGAGCGGAAATGCCGGTGAGTAAATGTGAATCAAATCAGTAGCAAAAAATAAACTAATTAGAATATAACCATGTATTAATAACTATTACTATTTTATTTAAATGCAGTTATCATTGTCGTTGCTGAAGAAGAACAGCATTAAGCATTCGTTTCTCGGAATATTGTGTGATTGACGATGCCTTAATGTCTTCCAGCGCATTTCGACTACCTCGCCCGAATTTGGTGGCAATTTAGCCAAAAATATTTCCGGGATGTGAAATGAGCGGACAAGAATTATAGAAAACAGCGTTCAAATTTGCTGCTATCTGCTAAGCGGGTCTCGCAAAACGATCGGTTGCGGCAATAATTGCCTCGCTCATACCCGGATCGGTGGGAGAATGATCGGCATTTTTTACTACGACGAGTTCACCGCCTTCCCAGACTTTTGAGAGTTCCCATGCGGTAACCAGCGGCGCTTCAAGATCAAGTCGTCCCTGCACCATGACGCCAGGAATGCCGTTAAGGGCACGGGCTTGCATCAGGAGAATACCGTCTTCCAGCCACGCATTGTGATGGAAATAGTGCGTCACGATACGTGCTCGCGCCATCCGATATAAGGGATCCGACCACTTTGGCGACGGCTTGCTGTTTGGATCGGCGCAAATCGATGCAGCTTCCCAATCGTGCCAGTCCGCTGCTGCCTTGGCGCGTATGGCCGCATCAGTATCGTTTAAAAGATGGTAATAGGCTGCGACCAAATCTCCGTCGCGTTGATGCTCTGGCGCACCGCCCCTGAAACGCGACCATTGTTCCGGGAATAGTGGCGCGATTCTGCGATAGAGCCAATCGATTTCGGAGCGCCGCGTAGTCGTCACATCCACCAGAACGAGCGCCGTCACCCGGTCGCGATTTTCCACGGCATAGGCAAGACCAAGCGCGCAGCCCCAGGAGTTGCCAAATACCAGCCATAGTTCAATGCCTAGATATCGGCGCAGGCATTCGAGATCACCCAGCAGATATGCGGTCGTATTGCTTGAAAGATCAGTTGCCGGGTCGCTCGCATGGGGTGTGCTTTGGCCACATCCGCGTTGATCAAAGGCAACAATTCGGTATGCCGTGGGGTCAAAAAAACGTGGCGATCTGGCGGAATAGCCGGATCCGGGGCCGCCGTGGAATATAACAGCGGGCATTCCGTCTGGATTGCCATACGTTGCCCAATAGAGGCAGTTGCCGCTACCCACATCAAGCATGCCGCTGTCGTATGTTCCGATATCGGGGTAAAGCTGTTTCATGTCAGAACCGTATGATGCCAAGCCAAAGCGCAGGCATTCATCGTCGAGCTTTGTAAATGTCTAACGACAATCAACCCGTTATCGGCAACATTCCCATACGATAGATTGCCTTAGCTCTAGTGCTCGAATGCGATATCGATTGTTTCGCGGCTTTGCACGGTCGCGAACTCGATTGCGATGCCTTCCTCGAAATGGCGGACGACACGCCCACGCGTTGACCCCAGGATAACCTGGCTGTTCAGGGCAGGGCGCATGCGGATTTCAACCGCCGCCCCGGAAATGGACAGATCGATGATCCGGCATGGATATTGACGTCCATCAGCCATCGACAGGGTCGTAATCGGATTGCGCGGCGCAATACGCTGATGACGCCGGTCTTCCGGCATGTCCAGTTCGTGCTTGTTGGCGAGCCATGTCAGCTGCGCAGCAATCTTGTTCTTCTTGCGGTCCGAAGCGACAAGTGAAAGGAGAAAGCCACCGCGAACCATGCGCTCGACCGAGCCTTCAATCCGGCCAATGTGATCGATATAGGCGATAACCCGCTCACCATTGTTCGCCATCACATCTGTCGTAATGACAACGTCGCCAGGAGACATTTCCTCAATCTGGCAAACATGCTCGGTACGGTCTTCGAGCATGAAGCGGCCATAAAGCTGGACCTTTACGCTATAGTACTTGCCCGTGGCGGCAGGGTTCGGGCTCGAATCGTCACGGTGTAACTGCATGAAAGCTGTCCAGATTGCAGAATCGACAGAGTTGATGGCGCCAGCCTATGTCACAAGTCTTAACGCCAAGGTAACGGCAACTGGAGGTTGATCATAAATCGCTAACCTAATCGCCTATTTTTCCACCGTCGAATACGCGCAAATGGCGAACCTTGCGGCTGATGATTGTCCGCGCAAAAGGAAGGGGCGCGATGGTCTCGGATTCCTGCTTTACTGGATCGCCGCGTTTGGGGACCGCGAAGTGGTGAGGATCGACGATCGAGACCGCCTGGATGCGGTTTTCGACGATCGCATCGGATTCCAGCCAGAACGGTCTTCCGAGCGCAATGATCATCCCCATCAGGTGCCGTTCGTTGGCTTCACTGGCAAGTGGTAAAAGAATGAGTTTAAACAATGCCTTGCGGCCACGAATGCTCCGGCCTTCATAGTTCAGTTGGACAACGGCCTTGTTCGTCATGCAGTTTTTGACGAGGCGCGCGATGTCGCTGCGGTCCTTTGCCTGCCAGAGCGAGATGAAAGGCTGGCCTTTCAGTTCTCTGCCGTGGATGGAGCAAATGCGCGTGCCGGCGAGGCGAAATCCTGGTTCGGACGCGCCTGCCGCCTGCAGGATGAATGTGTCGGCGAGCCGCGAACCGATCGACGCGGGTGCGATTTCTTTGCGCTCTGGCGCAGCACGCGTTCCGCGCAGCCGGTTCCAGTAGGCAAAAAGATCGCTCGTTCCATCATGCCGCATAGGGTTCATCTGCATCCAGATACCAACGAATCTTCAAGTCATCCGGACTCTGACACTGACGAAACCCCGATGCCACCGATCAAGCGTCAGGGTCCACCGTGGCGCGCGATTAAGGTTAACAATTGGTTTCGATTGAGCTGATGGCAGCGTTGTGAGACAAACGGGTATCAGAGTTTTCATGATCAACTATTCTGAATTTTGATGCCGCTCGGTTCTCGTCGAGCGGCTTTTTTCTGTTCGTCGGGCTTTGCTTGCCGCTCTATAACCGGATAGCGTGCCGCAACTAGTAACAGCGAGGCTTGACGAGACGAATGAACGATGGAGTGGACGTCCAGAACAATTCTTCGGGCCGTGAGCCTGTCTTCAATATTCCGGGCGTTATTCTCGCCGTCATGGCCATATGCGGCAGCGTCTTTGTTCTGGAGACTTATATCCTGAACGAAGATCAGGGCAGCGTTTTCCTCTGGAACTTCGCCTTCGTACCGGCGCGTTTCTCACAGTATGGCGGCTTCTACTCACCCGCCGCCTGGCTCACGACCGTGACGTACTCGCTCATGCACGGCAGCATTGCCCATATCGCGCTCAACATGATCTGGCTCGCGGCCTTCGGCTCGCCGCTTGCTGCCCGTATTGGCCCGCTGCGTACAACGCTGTTCTGGATCGTGGCGTCAATCGCCGCCGTGATGACGCATTTCGTGGTCTATCCCGACAGTATGACACCCCTGGTCGGGGCTTCAGGCGTGGTCTCGGGCATGATGGGCGCTGCGGCGCGTTTCGGCTTCCGCCGCTCACCCTTGCGCAATTCGGCGGCTTTCGTCGGTGATATCCTGCCGATCGGCGTGGCGCTGCGCATGCGCTCGGTCCTTGTGTTTCTTGGCGTATGGTTTGTCACCAATATTGTCACCGGATTGCTCTCCGTCGGCGTCGACAGTTCGGCGACAATTGCTTGGGAAGCGCATATTGGCGGCTTCTTCATCGGCTTTTTCGGCATATCCCTGTTCGACCGCCGCAATGACAGTCGTATCGACCCTCAACTGTTGGTATAATTGCAAAGCGGTTGCATAAAGCGCAACATACGCGCACGATGAACTAGACCATCAGATGTATTTTGGGGGATTTCGAAGGTCTGAGGCAATGTGCAAGGAGGATGTACATGACTGTCAAATTGATACTCGAACGCAAGGGCTACGACGTATTCAGCACGACGCCGGAAACGACATTGGGCGATGCAATTGTCATGCTGGCGAAGCACAAGATCGGTGCGATTGTTGTTTGCGATGAGAAGAAGGTCATCAAAGGCATTCTGTCCGAGCGTGATGTTGTCCGAGCTCTCGCCGCCGATGGCGCCGACGCACTATGGAAGCCAATTTCGCAAACCATGACCATAAAGGTTAGTGTCTGCAGTGAAAGGCATACGATCAATCAGGTGATGGAAATGATGACCCGTGGCCGCTTCCGCCATCTGCCGGTCGAAAAGGACGGGCGTTTGCACGGTCTTGTGTCTATCGGCGACGTCGTCAAACTCCGGATCGAGGAAGTCGAGCGCGAGTCAGAGGACATTCGCAGCTATATCGCAACCGCCTGAGGCGGCTGCGACAAGCTAAAACACCAGCTTCTGCATGCGCTCCAGTTCGCCGAGGCGCACCATTGTTTCTTCATAGCCGAGTTTGATCGCTTCGTCGGCGCGGTGAAACTCGGCAAGCCCCACATGGCCGATCTTCGGCAAAAGCGCGATATCGGGCGGATCGCCAGCCATGCGCGCACGCGAAATCCGGTCCTGGATAATGTTGAACGATTCCATCATGACGCCGGTTATCCCGAGACGCTTCGAATAGGGTGATCCGAAGCGCGAACCGGCTGCCTCGCCATCACCAGTTTGCGCATGGGGAGATTCGGCGGCGTGTTTGACGACGGCAGCGCGCCCAAACTGGTCATAGTGCAGATTGACCGCGACAACCAGGGGCTGTTCGTATGAACGGCAGACGGACACCGGAACCGGGTTGACCAGGGCGCCGTCGACCAGCGTCCGGCCGTTGCATTCGATTGGCTCGAATACACCCGGCAGGGCATAGGAAGCCCGCATCGCCGTAATGAGACTTCCTCGCGTCAGCCAGATCTCGTGGCCGGTGCTGATCTCCGTACATACGGCTACAAACCGCTTGGGTAACTTTTCGATGGAGAGTTCTTCCAGATGTTCGCGCAACCGCCGGTCGAGCTTCATGCCGCCAAACAAGCCGTTTCCGCCAATACGCAGATCGAGCAGGCTGAAAATGCCACGCTTCGTCAGGCTACGCGCAAATTCCTCCAGCTGATCGAGCTTGCCGCCAAGATAGCAGCCGCCGACGAGGGCACCGATCGATGTTCCGGCAATCATGGAAATCTCGATGCCTGCTTCATCAAGGGCACGCAAGACACCGATATGCGCCCAACCACGCGCAGCACCGCCACCAAGCGCTAGGGCAATAGGCGTCTTGCTGTCGCGAGGCTGTTCCGGTGTAATCACTGGCACTTCCGGATTGTCACTGATGCCGATCGGTTCTGCCGCGCGCAACCGGCGCGATGCCCATTCGAGCATGGCACGCACTCCTGGATTCTTATTGGTTCATTGTCCCTAGCATGAATTGACATTAATAGTGTTCAAGGATGAATATTGCGTAATTGTGACCTCTTAGCCAACCAAGGAAATAGGATTAAGAGTTTGCTAATGGCGGCTACGAGGCTGAGGCGCCTTTCCGGCCAACTTGGCCGTATGGCTAGGATGGACCCACCTTTGTCTCTAACTGCATTACCAATGATGATGTTCCATTTGTTGTGACGACCTGCCGATAAAAACATGATCGGCGTCCGGTATGGCAGGTGGGGCCGTCACCGGCGACGTTTACTTTAAGCCACAGTGCATCCTGATCGCAGTCCGTGCGCATTTCGACGACCGTCTGCAAATTCCCTGATGTTTCGCCTTTTTTCCAGAGCGTTTCGCGCGAACGTGACCAGTAATGCGCCACGCCGGTTTCGAGCGTCAGACGCAAGGCTTCGGCATTCATGTGGGCAACCATGAGCAGATGACCGTCTTTTGCATCGGTAACGATAGCCGTAATCAGACCGGACGCGTCGAAGCGCGGTGCAAACACCGCGCCTTCTTCGTTTTCATGCTTATCGCTGAGGGAATCGGAAAAAAAACGCATCAATGCCAATTCTGGATATTAGCGACCCCGGACAAGGGTCATGAACCGTACTTGCTCGTTGACATCGGTCTTGTAGGTGCCGGTAAAGGTGGTCGTCGTTGTCATCGAACCGGATTTGCGGATACCGCGCATTGACATGCACATATGCTCCGCCTCGATCATTACGGCGACGCCGCGCGGTTCCAGCGAGTCCTGGATGGCATTGGCAATCTGCGCCGTCATGGCCTCCTGCGTCTGCAGGCGATGCGCATAGATATCGACGACGCGCGCTATCTTCGATAGTCCGACGACTTTCTCGCCATCCGGCAGATAGGCGACGTGCGCCTTGCCGATGATCGGCACCATATGGTGCTCGCAATGCGAGAAGAAGGGAATATCCTGGATGAGGACAATATCCTCATATCCGGCGATTTCCTCGAAGGTACGGCCGAGGACATCAGCCGGATCTTGCGCATAACCGGAAAAGAGTTCCTTGTACGCCTTTGCTACCCGCTCTGGCGTGTCCAGAAGACCTTCGCGGTCCGGATTGTCGCCAGCCCAGAGCAGCAGCGTGCGTACAGCTGCTTCCGCTTCTTCCTGAGTTGGCCGCCGAGTGTTGTCCTGCTTTACAGCCGCTGACTGCAAGTTCTTGATTACCGCATCCATCGCGATCTCCCGTAGCCGCCCTCAAAGGAGCGACGAGTTAAACGGCAATACACGATAGTCGTTCCACAAGGGACGGACGGTGTATTGATGTGGGTATGAACCATCGATCCATACCCGACCATATTACCCCAACACATAATTTAATCTACGCGACTTTGTGCTGGGTCTCTCTCATACTATATAGAGAGGGAATTGGAGATTAATAGGGGTCAAAGCGGCGCACAATGATGTGTTAGCGGTGAACGCTGTGTCGAGGAACAGGCATCCATCATGATCAACGACGTTTACAATGCGCGTATTCTGGAATTTGCCGGAAATATCCAGCGGCTCGGCCGTCTGCAGGATCCGGATGCCTCCGCGACCGCGCATTCGAAACTCTGCGGCTCGACAGTTACCGTTGATCTGAAGATGGAGGATGGCGTCGTTTGCGATTTCGCGCACGATGTCAAAGCCTGTGCGTTGGGACAGGCATCCTCGTCGATCATGGCGCGCCATGTTGTCGGTGCGACAGCGCGGGAGTTGCGCGACGTTCGCGAAGTCATGTTCAAGATGCTGAAGGAGAATGGCGCGCCGCCAGAAGGCCGGTTCGAAGATCTGAAATTTCTTGAACCGGTGCGCGACTACAAGGCACGCCATAATTCGACGATGCTGACTTTTGATGCCGTGGTTGATTGCCTGAACCAGATTGAGAAGAAATCTGCCGAAGCAGTGGCCTGAACTTAACTATGTGCTCGCAGCCTGCACACGATCATTCGCCAAAGGTCCCGGCCAAATATTCGCGCAACTGGCGTGGCCCGTGGCCGAAAACGCCCGGACGTCTCTTGGGAACAGGACTCGTGCGTTTCTATCAACTGACATTGTCCGGCTTCGTCGGCAATTCCTGCCGGCATCTTCCAACCTGTTCGGAATATGCCTACGAGTCCATCGCCCGCTATGGGCTCTGGACTGGCGGCTGGATGGGCCTCTTCCGTTTTCTTCGCTGCGGCCCGGGCGGAACACACGGCCTGGATCCGGTTCCAACGGAGCTGGACAAGCGGTTTATCTGGTATAAACCCTGGCGCTATTGGCGGCTTCATACCCCCTCAACGTGAGTCCGACACGCAATGATTGCTCGACCGCCGTGCGGATTGGGTGTATAGCGCACGCGCAGATTCAACCCATTTTAACCGGACCCAGCCTATGGAAGAATTTCACAAAGTTCGCCGCCTCCCACCTTACGTTTTCGAACAGGTGAATCGCCTCAAGGCGAGCGCGCGAGCGGCGGGTGCGGATATCATCGACCTTGGTATGGGCAATCCCGACCTGCCGACCCCTCAAGGCATTGTCGACAAGCTGTGCGAAGCCGTTCAGGATCCGCGCACGCATCGTTATTCTTCATCCAAGGGTATTCCAGGGCTGCGCCGGGCCCAGGCCGCCTATTACGAGCGCCGTTTCGGCGTCAAGCTCAACCCCGACACACAGGTCGTGGCGACGCTCGGCTCCAAGGAAGGTTTCGCCAATATGGCGCAGGCCATCACTGCGCCCGGCGATGTGGTGCTTTGCCCTGACCCAACCTATCCGATCCATGCCTTCGGCTTCATCATGTCCGGCGGCGTCATTCGCTCGATTCCGGCAAAGCCTGACGATCAGTTCATCCCGGCGCTGGAGCGTGGCATCCGTCATTCGATCCCGAAGCCACTGGCGTTGATTCTCAACTATCCGTCCAATCCGACCGCGCATGTTGCGTCGCTGGATTTCTACAAGGATGTCGTGGCTTTTGCCCGCAAGCATGAAATCATCGTTCTCTCGGATCTGGCATATTCGGAAATCTATTTCGATGACACGCCACCACCCTCTGTCCTGCAGGTGCCGGGCGCGATCGATGTTGCCGTGGAATTTACCTCCATGTCGAAGACCTTCTCCATGCCCGGATGGCGCATGGGTTTTGCAGTCGGCAATGAGCGGTTGATCTCGGCGCTGACCCGGGTGAAGTCCTATCTCGACTATGGCGCGTTCACACCGATCCAGGTTGCTGCAGCCTCGGCGCTCAATGGCGATGGTTCTGATATTGCCGAAGTTCGTAGTGTCTACAAGCATCGTCGTGACGTGCTGGTGGAAAGCTTCGGCCGTGCCGGCTGGGATATTCCGGCACCGGCCGCGACCATGTTCGCCTGGGCGCCGATCCCGGAGAAGTTCCGCGACCTCGGTTCGCTCGAGTTCTCCAAGCTCTTGATCGAACATGCGGATCTGGCTGTCGCGCCCGGTATCGGATTTGGCGAACATGGTGACGACTATATCCGCGTCGCGCTGGTCGAGAATGAACACCGGATCCGTCAGGCAGCACGCAATCTGAAGCGGTTTCTTGCAACCGCAGACGAAAAACTGCACAACGTCATTCCGTTAAACGCGCGCCGTTGAGCTCACGCGCGGGTAAACCGGAATCAGCGGCGCCGTCCGGCGCCGCTTCAGCAAAATTTCAGGGAAGTGAACGATGAGTGAAGCGCTGCGCGTGGGAATCGCCGGACTGGGTACGGTTGGTGCCTCGGTCCTGAAAATATTGCGTGACAAGGGCGAAATGCTCACCCGCCAATGTGGCAAGGAAATCATCGTGACCGCCGTGTCGGCGCGCGATCCAAAGCGCGATCGCGGAGTGGATTTTTCGTCAGCAACCTGGTTCGATGATCCTGTTGCCTTGGCCAAGTCGAACAATATCGACGTTTTCATCGAATTGATCGGCGGCGATGAAGGAGCTGCGCGCGCTTCTGTTGAGGCGGCGCTGCGATCGGGCCGCCATGTCGTTACGGCTAACAAGGCGCTGCTCGCCAAGCATGGTGTATCACTCGCCAAGATTGCCGAAGACAAGGGCGTGCTACTCAACTTCGAAGCGGCCGTTGCCGGCGGCATCCCTGTTATCAAGGCGCTGCGCGAGTCGCTGACCGGCAACACGGTTTCGCGCGTTTACGGCATCATGAACGGCACGTGCAACTACATCCTGACGCGTATGTGGGATGAGGGCATTTCCTTCGAGGATTGCCTCGCCGACGCGCAACGGCTTGGCTATGCCGAGGCAGATCCGACCTTCGATATCGAGGGTAATGACACGGCGCACAAGCTGGCGATCCTGACCAGCCTCGCCTTTGGCACGCAGATTTCGGCGGATGACATCTACCTCGAAGGCATCAGCAATATATCGCTGGCCGATATCAAGGCGGCAGACGAACTCGGCTATCGCATCAAGCTGCTGGGTGTTGCGCTAAAGACCGACAGTGGCATCGAACAACGCGTGCATCCGACCATGGTGCCGGTCGAGTCCGTCATCGCACAGGTGCATGGCGTGACCAATGCCGTGGCGATCGAGACCGATCTGCTCGGCGAACTGCTTCTGTCCGGCCCCGGCGCCGGTGGTGCGGCGACCGCCTCGGCCGTCATTGGCGATCTTGCCGATATCGCCAAAAGCCGTCCCGGGTTCCAGCACGGGCCCGTATTCGGCACACCGGCCAAGGCACTCGCACCCTATAAGCGTGCGAGGATGCGTGCGCATGAGGGCGGTTACTTCATCCGTTTGACCGTACATGACCGTGCAGGTGTGTTCGCTGCCATCGCCAAACGCATGGCGGACAATGACATTTCGCTCGAATCCATCGTGCAGCGGCAGAGCGCCGACAACCAGCCAGAATCGACCAAAACGGTCATTCTCGTAACCCACGAGACGACGGAAGCTGCGGTCAAGAAGGCGCTCGAGGGCATCGTCAAGGATGGTCATGCTACGGACAAACCGCAGATGATCCGCATCGAGCGGGCGGGTTAAACTTGTTCTAAAAACCCCGCTACACCGTTTAATCGATTAGCTTTTTCGACGAAGGGTTTTTCTTGGCCTTCGGCTCTTGCCGCATGGTTGCGACTTTGACAAAAGGTTCGCATACCGATGCTAAGCAACGCTGTATTGATCCGCAATATGGCACCTCGACACCAAAGCAGGAAACACTATGCCGAAAACTTCCGACCAGACTGAAGCAGGCCTCGATCGTATTCTGACCCTTGAGCTCGTACGCGTAACCGAACGTGCGGCCGTCGCCGCAGCACGCCTGCGCGGACGCGGTGACGAGATGGCTGCCGACCAGGCTGCCGTTGACGCGATGCGGCAGGAGCTCAATCGTCTGCCGATCAATGGCACTGTGGTCATTGGTGAGGGTGAGCGCGATGAAGCGCCGATGCTTTATATCGGCGAGGAAGTTGGCACTCGGAACGGTCCCGCCGTTGATATCGCACTCGACCCGCTGGAAGGCACGACGATCTGTGCGAAGAACCTGCCGAACTCGCTGGCGGTTATTGCGATCGCGGAAAAGGGCAATCTGCTCTATGCGCCCGACGTCTATATGGAAAAGATTGCCGTTGGACCGGGCTATCCGGCCGGCATCATCAATCTCGACGCTCCCGCCATCGAGAACATCACCGCCGTCGCAAAGGCCAAGGGTGTTCCGCTCCACGAAATCACTGCTTGCATAATGGACCGTCCGCGCCATGCGCGGCTGATCGAGGAAGTGCGTGCGACTGGCGCTGCCATTCGCCTGATCGGTGACGGCGACGTTGCAGGCGTAATCCATACAACAGATCCGGACGAAACCGGCATCGATATCTATATCGGCATTGGCGGTGCGCCTGAGGGCGTGCTGGCGGCCGCTGCGCTGCGCTGTATCGGTGGCCAGATGCAGGGGCGCCTGCAGCTCAACAGCGACGACAAGATTGCCCGCGCCGCCAAGATGGGCATCAGTGATCCGAAAAAAATCTACACGATGGAGGAAATGGCCAAGGGCGATGTGCTCTTTGCCGCGACCGGCGTCACCGATGGCAATCTGCTTTCCGGCGTCAAATTCGCCCGCGACTATATTCAGACCCATACGGTCGTCATGCGTTCGCATTCGCAGACCGTGCGTGAGATCAAGGCGAAGCATCAGGATATGGCAAAGTTCCAGTAAAAGGATCTTCCTAACAATCGGCGCTGCCGGTCTCGAAAGGGTCCGGCAGTTTCATTTCAGCCTGTTTGCTGACAATTGTGACTGTACCCTATTGGGATCACATCATTTTTGCTATTTTGGTTTCATGGGAATTCATTCCGATGGGACAGTCATGAATATCCAACGCAGAATCGCCGGTTGCGTCTTTTCCATGGCCCTCGTTTTGGGGTGCGTTTCCGCTGTTCGCGCGCAGCAAGCGGATCTTGATCTCATTCAAGGTTATCGCTCCCGTGACATTCTGATCGGGCTACCTGACACCTCCGGACCATTCAATGTGATCAGCCGCAACGCGGACCCGCAGAACTACAGCGCGACGGTGGAATATGCCGGTGTGGATGCGCGGGCGATTGTGTCGGTAAATGGTGTTCGGGCCAGCAATACAGCAGGGATGTACCCTGTCCGGGATGGGCCGGACGATCCTGTGGTGCGCAGCCTGCTGGATCAGGCCTTCCAGTACCACAGCAGCCAGCCCAATCAGGTCGCGCAACGAACCAATGTCAGTTACGGCAATCGCGCCATGGCCTGCGTCAGTTCGGACGATCCCCAGAAGAAGGATGATTTCCTGGTTTGCGCCACCGGCGTGCTTGGCCGTTATATGCTGATCCAGCCGGTTATGAACTACAGGCTCAGTTCGAAAGAGGTTGTTGACCGCCAACTCGCCGATTTTGCTTCGTCAATGGCGTCTGCGGTGAATGATCTGGCGCTGCCAGCCAGCAACTGAACGGTTTGCTGCGATTGCCGTTGGATACATCATTCGAAGCATTGCATTCAAAGGCGCCGGGTGATTGAACGCTTGGATGGTATCTGAACGGCTCTTTCTCGGCATTGAACAATCGGCGACCGGTCTGAAATGGATCGACCGGCTGGGGCAGCGCGAAGCCAATATCGCGCTCGCCATTGCGCAGAACCATGGCATTCCCGATCTGGTTACCCGCGTTTTGGCGGGCAGGGGTGTGGGCTTGGACGAAGCTGCAGCCTTCATGGAGCCGACGATCAAAGGCCTGATGCCTGATCCCGCCTCACTGACTGACATGAACAAAGCCGCGGAACGTATCGCAAGGGCCATTGCCGGGCGTGAGAAAGTAGCCATTTTCGGTGACTATGACGTCGATGGCGCCTGTTCTTCAGCGATTCTGTCGCGATTTCTAACCCATTATGGCATCGCAAACCGGATCTATATTCCGGATCGGATCTTCGAAGGCTACGGCCCCAATCCGGCAGCGATGCAGGAGCTCGCACAACAGGCATCGCTAATAGTCACTGTGGATTGCGGCACCAACAGCGCTGCGGCGATCGAGGCGGCCAAGGCCGCCGGAGCCGATGTGGTAGTACTCGACCACCACCAGGTGGGGGGCGAGCTGCCAGCCGCCGCCCATGCGGTGGTCAATCCGAACCGTGAGGACGATCTCTCGGGGCAGGGGCATCTTTGTGCGGCCGGTGTGGTGTTCCTGACACTGGTTCAGACGTTGCGCACCATACGTGAGCAGCGCGTCGCCACCGGCACACTCGCGCCGGACCTGCTGTCGCTGCTCGATCTGGTGGCTCTGGCGACCGTATGCGATGTGGTACCGCTGAAGGACCTCAACCGAGCCTTCGTCGTCAAGGGTATCCTGGTGGCGCGGGCACAGCAGAATGTCGGCCTGGCTGCACTGGCGCGCGTCTCGCGCATCGGCGAACCGTTAAACGCCTTTCATTTCGCTTACCTCATCGGCCCGAGGATCAATGCAGGCGGGCGGATAGGCGATGCCGGGCTTGGCGCGCGGCTCTTGACCCTGAATGACCAGAGCGAAGCGATGCGCATTGCCGAGGAGCTCGACCGGCTGAACCAGGAACGCCAGGCGATGGAAACGATCATGCTGGAACAGGCGGAGGCCGAGGCGATGGTCGAGCTTTCAGCTGCGTCAGGACCAGCAGTTCTGGTCACCGCCAGCGATGACTGGCACCCCGGCATTGTCGGACTGATTGCAGCGCGGCTGAAGGAGCGGACGCGGCGCCCGGCCTTTGCCATTGCCTTCAACGCCAATGGTACAGGCAGTGGTTCCGGCCGGTCGATCAATGGTTTCGATCTCGGCAAACTGGTGCGGAGTGCCGTCGAACACGGCCTTCTGGTCAAGGGTGGCGGCCATGCCATGGCGGCCGGAATCACCGTGGAACGGGCCAAATTAGGCGCTTTGCGGGCATTTTTCGAGAAGAATGCCAGTGAAATGGTGGGGCAGCTACGTGGCAACGCGTCGCTTGCCATCGATGGGGCGTTGAGCGCTGCGGGCGCCACGGTGCCCCTTTACGATACACTCGAAAAGGCCGGTCCGTACGGTTCCGGCCATCCGCAACCGGTGCTGGTCCTGCCCCATCACAGGCTCGTTGACGCCCGGATGGTTGGCACCGCCCATGTCAAGGCGACGCTGGCCGGGGCGGATGGCAAGCGCATCAACGCCATCGCCTTCCGCGCCATTGGAAGTCCGCTCGGTGACTTTCTTTTCAAGGAGTTAGGGCAGTCGCTGCATGTGGCGGGCAATCTTGCGCTCAACCACTGGAACGGCTCGATCACTACGCAATTTCGCATCCTCGACGCGGTAAAAGCCGTCTGATGGTTCGACAAGCTCACCATGAGGGAGATGGTGGGCCGCAACTATAATCGCCGACGGTGCAGTTTCCTTTTTCGTGCAATCATCCACGTCCCTCATGGCGCGCTTGTCGAACCACCGCATATTTCCTTGCAGTACCGTCGCATATGTTCTAGTTTTGTTCTCAAATGAGAACCTTGAGCATGCGTAAACCGACCCATCCAGAAAGGCTGTACCTGGATTTCGACAGCTTCTTCGCAAGCGCCGAGCAACAGCTCAATCCGGCGCTGCGAGGGCGTCCGGTTGCGGTGGTGCCGCTGGACTCGCCGCATACGAGTGTCATCGCTGCGAGCCGCCAGGCCAAACCCTTCGGTATCAAGACGGGCACATCGGTACGCGAGGCAAAGGAGAAATGTCCCGGCATCATCTTCATCGAGGCGCGACCGGACGTATACGTAAAATTGCATAATCGCATTCTCGAGACGATAGAGCGCTGTGTGCCGATCGCCGCCATCCGCTCCATCGATGAGGTGACCTGCAGCCTGCTTGCGTCCGAGTCGCGCGAGGCGGAGGCGCTGGTGGCGCGAATCAAGCGTGGCTTGCGCGAAGAGATTGGGCCGGTTCTTACCTGTTCCGTCGGCATTTCCGTCAATGAGCTTCTGGCCAAGATCGCAGCGGAAATGGACAAGCCGGACGGTTTCGTGATCCTCGACCACGCCGACCTGCCAGGACGCCTGCTCGACCTCGAATTGCGCGACCTGCCGGGCATCTCGAAGGGCATGGCCGCACGTCTGGGCGAGGCCGGTGTCACAAATATTGCGGGCCTGTGGGACCTCGCGCCGAAACACGCCCGCGCCATCTGGAGCAGCGTCGAGGGCGAGCGCTTCGTCTCGGCGTTGCATGGCTATGCGGTAGAAAAGCCGGAGACGGTCAAGCGCATGTTCGGCCATGGCCGCAACCTGCCATCGGACTGGCGCGCGCCGGAAAAGGTGCTGCAATGCGCAAGGCTGCTGACGCTCAGCGCCGCGCGCCGCCTACGCCGCTCGCATTTTCGCGCCGGCGCCATGAGCTATGCGGTGGGCACCCGGCGTGACAGCCGGGTGTCGCTCGAAGGTCAATTTCGCCCGGCGCGCGATGATCACACTTTCCTGAATTGTCTCAATGACTTACATGAGAAACTGGTTAGATCTGGTGAGATGCGCAACATCAGCAATGTTACCGTGGTGCTGCACGACCTTTCGAGCGAACAGGAAGCCAGCGGCGACCTTTTCGACACCGGCGAGACTATGCAGCAGCGCTGGCAGTGGGAGCGCGTGTCGGATATGCTCGACAAGGTGCGCACCCGCCACGGCTCGAAGGCGCTCAACCTCGGCCCGGTCAATGGCCCGGGCAATTATATCGGCTCGAAGATCGCCTTCGGGCGGATACCCGAGGCAGAGGATTTTTGATGCCGATTATCTCTCCCTTGCACGAAGAGAAAGGATTTTCCTGGATTTAGCCCTTGCTAAATCCTTGGCAAATCCAAGTGAGGGGATTTGCCGTAAATCTCTGCCTTCCAAGTACCCCTGTCTGGCGATTTCTGGCACGCCAAGATGCCGAAATTCGCTGGGCGAGCCACCGGCGGCACCTTACAGCGCCGCCGGCTGATCTCATCGGTTATCCAGTTCCGCCCGCACCAGATCCAGGCCGCGGCGAGTGACCAGGTAGGGTCCACCGCCGGAAGATGCGATTGCCTTTTCTGTTTCAGGTTGCGAAACAGCCGAAAGTCGCAGGCCATATAGCGGGAGCCATCGCTCTCGCGAATGGTCTTGCGCTCGTCTTTTTCGAGCAGAATTTTGCCGCCCTGGGCGAGCAGGTGAAGAATGCGCTGTTCCTCGCGCGAAATGTCCATGTCTATAGTCCTGAGGAAAACGGGCAAAAACCCCACGTGAACACGTCCGCAGCCAGCCGATGCCGGCGCGCGGCTCCTGTTTTCATGCCCCAACTTGCAAGGAAGCTGGGGCCTTAGCGGGACTCAGACTGAGAAGACATAAGGACTCCATCGGGTGGATGGCGGCGCCGATGTCAAAGTGCGGTGTCGCATCCGCATTTCAGGAAATATGCTGCTCATCCAGCGGTCTTTCGCTAGGGTATGGACGGCTAAGCATTGCGCAGACGGTGGTGAATCAGAGCCGCACAAGAGGAGACAGATATGGAAATTGTCAAAATTGCTGCCGCCCTTGTGGTTGCATCGACGCTGGCCGGCTGCAGCACGCACAATAACTGGCAGACCCGTGTGGAAGCCTATTTCATGAACCCGGCCCGGTCCTGTGCATCCGGCTACTACAATTGCAGCCTGCGCACCAGCAACAGGGCGCGCGACCAGAGCTTTACCAACGGGCACTGAATCGTTCGGTCTAATCGGGTGTTCCGGGATTTGGTGCGGCGCAGCCTCAACTCGGCGGCGGCAGATGGGCGATCTGCTCCTGCAACCGCAGCAGCGGGCCCGGACTGAGCGCCGCCGGCGGGCTGTAGGGGTTTGAGAAGGCATAGATGAGAAACAGGATGATGCCCGTATAGGCGCCGAACAGCGAAATAAGCAGGATATTGCGGCGGCGCGGCGCATAGGAATAATAGGCGAGCGCAATGAAGATTACCCCTGAAAGGGCAGCGAACCAGAACACCCCGCTCATCGAATCGGCAACGGTACTCTCGCGCTTGGTGCGGCTGTCGGAGATCAGGTAGATCCGGTCGAGCATATGGCTGCGCAGGCTTTGCTGGCGCGGGTTTGCCGGCACAAGATCAAGCACGGCGCGATAGGCATCATCCCACTGCGCCCAGGCCTCCGGTGCAAGCCGGTCGGTCTCGCCGAGCTCCTGCCATTCCTTGTCGATGACGACATGGAGATATTCATTGAGTTCCTTCTGGATCGGTCCCTTCTCGGCGTTGCCATAGCGCCCGGCATCGAAATAGATGTCGGCAAGGGCGTTGGCTTCCGTGGCGGTCTGGTAGCGGAGCTGCTGGTAGCCGATCATCTCCTGCGCGAAGACCAGCGCCAGGATAAGCCCGTGCAGGGCGGAAACGCCCGAACTCGCCAGATCCCTTTCGTACCCCTCGGCCTCGCCTCCAACGACCCACCGCATAAGGAAATAGGCGCAAAGCGTCAGCGCAATCGTCCCGCCGACGAAAATGGCTCCGATAAAAAGCTCGAAAAGCATGAGCGCCTCCAGCCAGACG
>NZ_JBBNAN010000289.1:0-20452 GCF_037994405.1 Phyllobacterium sp. | reverse complement strand
CACAAAACTCGCAGAGCCCGTTGCCGTGGCAGTGGAACCGGAAACTGCGATCATCGCGTCGGCCGCGTAAACATAGCACGGAACAGTTCTTCCGACCGTCGCAAACCTTCATCGCTTAGAACGACAGACTTCGACTTGTTTGCGGGATTTGCAATCAAGCCCTTCTGATGCAAACGGTCCATGACGCCCCAGTCAAACCCTTTCCAGGCTCGACGCTCGTCATGCAAAAAATCCTGTGGCCCTCACCTGATGCGTACGGATAGTCCCTAGGTCCAGGGATTTATCACCAACACGGGCTGAGGAACCACAAGAACGGTCGGACCTTAATATGAGTTCGCGCATTTGGGAATTCGACCTTAGGCCAATTTCACACTTATTGTGATTGCCGCGAGGCTTATAACACGGAGCCTTCGTTGACAGCTGTCAACAAACTGGCTTCGGGTCCTGCGAAGAAAATTCTGAATGTCCGGGTGAGGGGACATACAAGGCATGCGTGATCAAACTTGGTTGACAGCCGTCAACCGCGGACTTGCAGGATAGTCATTAAAATGCGTCCCGCCTGATTCATCCTTTGTAAACCACAATTCCATAGAGTTTGAACAATTGCCATTTTGTAAGCGAGTACCTCAATTGTCCAAGCGTAAACAGGCATTCCCGAACGAATTGCAAGCTCCGGCAATTTCGCGCCGCCACCTTCTTTTCGGAGCGGGATCCATGGCCGTGCTAGGCGTCTCCGGATGCACGCAAACAACATTTGATCTGCCGGAAATGAATATTGATGCCATGCCCACCAGCGGCATCCGCCCGCAGATTAGCATTGACAAGTCCGTAACCGTTCCAGATGTGATGTATGCTGCGGTTCAGGAAGGGCCTTATTCGCTCCCCGCCATTCCCTATCAAAAGATCCCGACGCCATTCCGCCGACAGATCGTGCTCGATCCCACCGGCGAACAGCCCGGAACAATTGTCGTACGGCTGCAGGAGCGTTTCCTTTATCTTGTGCAGCCTGGTGGTGACGCTATCCGTTACGGCGTCGGTATTGGCAAGGCTGGTTTCTTATGGAGCGGCCGCGCCAACATTCAATATAAAAAGGAATGGCCGCGCTGGACGCCGCCACGCGAAATGATCCAGCGCAAGCCTGAACTGGCCAAATATGAAAACGGTATGGAACCTGGCCCGCAGAACCCGCTGGGTGCTCGTGCGCTCTATATCTTCAAGGATGGCATCGATACCGGCTACCGTATACACGGCTCGCCGGAATGGTGGTCGATTGGTCAGTCCATGTCATCGGGATGTGTGCGCCTGATCAACCAAGATATCATCGATCTCTATAGTCGCGTGTCCGGAAAGGCGACGGTAGTGGTTGGCTAACCGTTGCAATCCGTCTAATGTACGCCAACAGCATCCCAAGTGATTCTTCTGGTAATTGCCACACCGATGTGCCTATCGGGCCAGTGGAAGTTAAGTGCCGTATATCTTCCGCTTCGCTAATCATCTACCATATTTCCAATGGTTTGTGATTCTGGTCATTTGTCCCTTCAAAATTTACTTCAGCCCGTGGTTGCGGCAGAAGATGCGTTGGCACGGCTAGATGATCGTCTAGGGCGCAAGGGGGATTTTAGCCAAGCCAATGCCCGGCGGTCGCGCGACGGTCTGTTGCGTGAAAACGAGGGCTGGATTGCCCGGGCACACTTTATGGAAGCATGCAATGCATTATGGCTTGCCGGCGAACTTGTTCACATCGAGGATCTCGTACTGCACGACGCGCGCATGGATATTCGCACTCCAACACACGAACTGACGAAAGCGCATGCCATTTTGCGGACACGCCGCCAGATAGCAACCAATCCGCCGACTTGGGCACTCAGTTCGAAAGGTATTGCCAGCCTTCGAGGACGCGCGGGCACGGATGCTTTGATAAGGACGATTGCAAACACCCCCAGTATCGAAGCCGAGATCGACATTGATATTGAGACCAAATCGCAAGCCGAAAATGATTTCCAAGATGAGTTGGCGCGGCTCGACGCCTTGCTCGACCGCTCGGAGCGGTTGCTGGCGCATCCTGCCGGTGACAATGAATCAAGCGCCCAGCTCAGGAAGGGGCGGGGGGAAACGGCATCAGATTCAACCGCGGTAACTCCGGACGGTGACCCACTCGTGTACGATCCGGACTGGGATGAAGATAGGCGACTCGAGCAATGGCTTTCCGCTTGCGATCAGACGCGCGACTTGCCGCCACTTCTTGCGGCTGCGGTCGCCTGGGACGCCTGGGAAGCTATCGAACCGCTACAACACCAGCATTGGCTCGGACCCATGCTGGTTTCTGCGGTGTTGCGCGAACGCGGCAAGACGAAATCGCACCTCGCTGCTTTCAATGCCGGATTGCGGACCATTTCGCGTGATCGTCGTCGGGCACGTGACCGCACAACGCGTCTGATCGCATTCCTGGAGGCGGTACAAGTATCAAGTGTAACAAACTTGAAGGAAGTCGAGCGGTTGAGTCTGGCACGGATGCAAATGGAGCGAAAATTGAAGGATCGACGTTCGACGTCGAGCCTGCCGGGTATGATCGATCTTATTTTGTCGCGCCCCATGGTATCGACAGCCCTGATTTCCAAAGAGCTAAAAGTCACACAGCGCGGAGCGCTCAATCTCATCGCGGAACTTGGCGTGCGCGAAATGACGGGGAGGGGGCGTTATCGCGCTTGGGGAATCGTCTGATTTCCTATCCGCTAACACGAAGCCAACCTGTTCACCGATAGCACAATTGCCATTTTCGGTTCCTCAGGAATCAATAATACAATCCTGCGTTTTACTTTTTGTCCCTTCTACGTCTAATTGTATTCTTTCATTCTGGTTTTAGACCAATGCACACCCTTGATCAGGACTCTTTTCATGTCTGACGAAACATCGCCGCGTTTCAACTCGCACTTTGATGCAGACGCAGCCATTACGCTCAAAGACGGAAACTCACCGCTCCAGGACCGCAGCAAACCGGTAAGGGCACCTCATGTCCAGTTGGATATCGCCGAAGAGTTCATTCGCGATAACGTCTACAACCCGATCACTATCGTCGATATCGCAACCGCTACCGGCCTCAACATTCGCGCACTGCAAAGGCTCTTCCGGAAACACCACAACGCTACGCCGAATCAGATGCTCGCCAGTTTTCGTATCGCTACCGCGCGCACTTTGATCCTCTGCGGACAGGCGACGTCGGTACGGCATCTGACGGCAAAACTACACTTCTCCAACCCCGGACGCTTCAGCAAGCTCTACCGGGCAACCTATTCGCACACGCCATCGGAACATATCCGCGCACGGCAGGACCCTGCTCAGCGATAAGCCGCCGACTGGTCGAGAAAATCGTGGAAATGAGCAATGACGCCATTGCAGTCGATAAAGATAACCGCATAGGCAGGCGGCTCGTGCGTGACCGCAATTCTGTCGGGCGAGAAATCAAGAGCAGACTGGTGATTGGTTCCACGCAAGACGCTGACGGGAATACCCCGCCAACTGCCGGCAATCGGCCGATGCGCATGGCCCGCAAAAATATGGCGTACATTGCCATGACGCTGCAATAGCGCGTAAAGCGCATCCGCCTCGATAATGCCCATCCGGTCCAGAAGCGGCATATGGATGGGAAAGGGTGGGTGGTGCGAGAAGAGGAATACCGGCCGATCCTTTGCTTCCTCCAGACGTGCCTGTAGCCAATGCATACGTACATCATCCAGACGCCCCTCCGGCTTACCCGGAAGAAGAGTGTCGAGCATGACCAAGCGACCCTCTGCGGTATCTTCCACGCCATGGACGAAACCATCCTCCGAACGCGCTGTGCCAAAGACGTTGAGGAATGCAATTCGATTATCATGGTTGCCGAGCATCAGCCGAAACGGCGGCACAAGCTTGGCCAATTCATTCGCCAGAGCGCGGTATGTAACGTCCTCACCCGTTTCGCTGAGATCACCGGTAAAGATAACCAGCTCCGCATCCGAATGATTCTGGTTGATATCGGCGATGCAGGCCTGAAGCCGCGCCAAAGGGTCAAGTCCGCACAAGGTCTCGCCCGGAGTTACAAGATGCAGATCGGTCACCTGGATGATTTTCATGGTCCGTCCGTCTCGAAGCGATTGGTCAGGAAGACAACACCGCAGGAACGCGCGTGCTCCCACGTTGAATGAGGGGCGTGTTCAAGCGTTCATGTACTGGCGGATGATCTGGGTCTGCCTCGCGGCGGTCAAGCAATGCGACCGCATGCGCGGCCATCACGGACGCATCCTGTTTGAAGGTCGTCAGATTGTAGGCATCCCACGCCGCTTCGGGGATATCGTCAAATCCGATGATGGAAAGATCCTCGGGGATCGAAAGTTTTGTATGGCGCCGGACGTAGTCCATCAAACCGAAGGCAACCAGATCGTTCACGCAGAACACCGCTTGCGGCCATTGCGCACCTGAGAACAGTTGCTGTGCCGCTTCCTGACCGCCGGCATAATTTGAATTACTGCCATTTCCAATCATACAAATGGCGCCCTGCGATTCGGCTTCGTGGCGAAAGCCGTACTCGCGCTCAACGGTGGTCGGTGTGCGCGAAAGCGCCCCGGCGAACCCCAACCGCTTCGCACCCCTGCCCAGGAAAAAGCGCGCTGCCTCCCGGCCTGCGCCTTCATCATCGACATTGACGTCATCAGCTCCCGTCTCCGAGCGTCCAAGCACGATCAACGGCTGGCCATTGCGGCGTGCGAGGTCGACGAAAGAGGAGGGCGGTGAGCCTGACAGAATAATGGTCGCTTCAGCGCGGTAGCCGAACAGCGTCTTCTGCGCTGCCACCAATTCCTCTTCAGTACTGCCGGTATTGATAACGATGGGAACACTGCCGCGGTGGATAAGCGCCTTGGTCAGGGCTGCCATGAGATGTGAGCGATAGCCAAGCTCCGGATTGGAAACCACAAGTCCGACAAGACGGCTCTTGCGCGCCAGAAGGCCACGCGCCAGATCATTGACCTGATAGCCGAGCGCTTCCGCAGCTTCCATGATCTTCTCCCGCTTTTTGGCCGAGACGCTGGCACCGGGTGTGAATGCCCGCGACACAGCCGAGCGCGAGACGCCGGCACGTTTTGCAACCTGCAGCGCGCTGACATATTGCTTGTCGTCTTTCGACGACTTTTTACTTTTGGATCCCATCTCTCTAATGTCCGACCTTGGATAGTACGTCTGCGCGTAAGAATCGCTCCACAACCAGCATGAAGCCTATGGAGGGCACGAGCAACAGCAGAGCCGTGATAGAAGCGATCTGATAATTGCCGCCGGATCCCGCCGTATAGAGCAAGAGCGGCAGTGTGGTCACATCTGGAGCACCGACGAAATAGGTGCCTGTGAACTCATCAAGCGATTCAAGAAACACAAAGATTGCACTCGCCATCAGCCCTGGCGCGGCGAGGGGAAGCGTAACATCGCGAAATGCGCGAAGCGGGCCTGCACCGATGGAACGCGCTGCTTCCTCAAGGTCGACATCGACGGCTGAAAATGCTGCCGTTGCAATCCACACTGCGTAGACCAGCCCGTGGGTGACGTGCACCATGACCACGCCTGCAATCGTCCCATTAAGGCCGATTTGATAGAAAAACCGGGCAATGTTCACATAGACCGGAAGGTTGGGGAACGCCTGCGGAATGAGAAATGCCAGGAGGATGAGGCCGCGGAAAGGCAGCTTCAATCGCGATAGCGCATAACCGGCCGGGATCGCCAGCGCCAGCGAGGCGATGACGGCAAGAACGGCTACAACGATGCTCGTCAGCAACGATTCCATGGCGTTGCCGCGCGGCGAAAAAACCCGCTGCCAGAAGCTGAATCCATATTCCAGCGGCAGCATGTGCGGGAAGTACCATTTCTCCGCGACCGTCCACAGAACGAGGTTGGTCAATGGCCCGAAAATAACAAACGCCAAAAGACCGAGGACGAGCGCGCGCGGCAGCCACCAGAGATCGATACGGGCCATCATGCGCGCTCCTTCATCGATTCGCGCAGATATATCAGAGCAACGCCCGCCGTCAGCAGCAGAGAAATCATGCCGAGTGCATTGGCCACGCCGTAGTCTCCGTGGGCATTGATGCGGAAAGCGATGTCGGCAGTCAGCATGGTCGGCGATTGCGCGTTGATCATGAGCGGGACGGAAAGAACAGACATCATCGTGACGAAGGAGAGAATCAAACCCACCAGCAGAGTAGAGGCGATCTGCGGCACCACAATTTCAATCAGGATGCGCAAGCGCGAGGCGCCAAGATTGCGTGCGGCTTCAATCGTGCTGCGATCAAGCGAAGCCATGGCTCCGGCAACGAGCAGGGTCACGAAAGGCGTCTGCTTCCAGACAAAGGCGATAACGATACCGCGCCAGTCGAGAAAACCGACCGTCTGCAGTGGGGTCAATATGCCCAGACTGACGAGGATATTGTTCATCAGTCCATTCTTGGCGAGAAACGTCCGCAGAACCTGGCCGACGACGATGAACGGGATGAACATCGGCCAGCGATAGAGCCAGCGTAGCAGCGCGACGGCGCGCGGATTCTCGCCGAGGGTCAGATAGCCACCGATCGCAATCGCAAAGAAACAAATGAGCGTGGTCGAAACAGCCACGATCACCAGCGTAAAAATCATGTCGTTCAAATAGAGCTCGAACGACTTGCTGAAATTGCCGAAGCCCAGCGTGTCGCCAACCTCGAATGCACCCACAATGGACGCAAAAAGCGGCACGATGAAAAACAGCACGATCATAACCAGTGCCGGTAGAACCAGGAGAACGGCGAAAAGGCGTTTCTGCATCGAGATGATCCGGGGAGGGGAGGGGGATCGCCGGGCCCGACCGGCGATCTCCCGTAAATGATTAGTTGGCTACATTTTTTTCATAGGCTTCGAGAATCGCGGAATTATAGGGCGCGATCGGGAAAGGCTTGGCCTTCGTGGCCAGATCGTTCGGCGAGATATCGACGAAGAGCTTGTCCCAGCTTGCCTTGTCGAGCTGCGGCTGCACGTACTTCGCATCGATACCGGGATACCAGTTGAATCGCTTGACGATGCCCTCCGCCTGGACCTTCGGGCTAGTGGCCAAGGCCACGAACTTCTCCGCCAATTCTGTGTTCGGGCTCTTGGCCGGAATGACATAGTGCATCGGCTGGCCCGGCATGCCCGGTGCTGGCAGGAAAAGCTTCATTTCAGGCGGGAGCTTGCCATCGGCCTGCCAGGAATAGAACATGTCGACCCAGACCGGACCCATGGCGATCTCGCCGCGGCTCAGCATATCGAGTGTTCCGGCATTTCCCGGCGTGAGGGTAGCATTGGTGGTGAAATCTTTCAGACCGGCAAAAGCCTTGTCCCACTTCTTCGTTTCTGCTTCCTCGAAGGGGCCCTTCATCAGCTTGTTGGCATCACCGTCGCCAAAGGCATAGATCCAGCCCATAACAAAACTGACACCCGAGGCGCCCCCCTTAATACCGTTATAGCCGAACTGTTTGGGGTTCTGCTTCGCCCAGGCAACAAGTTCCTCATAGCTCTTAGGCGGATTGGGGACGAGCGAAGGATTGTAAGCGATCGCCGTCTGGCTGGAGAACATCGGCATGACATAGCCATCGACGTTGGCGCCGAGTGCCATCCTGGCTTTTTCAGTGGTAACCATTTCACCGGACGGGATCTTCGAACGGTAGGACTCGAGATAACCTTCCTTGACCATCGGCCCGGCGAACTTCTCATGGACAACAGCGACGTCCGCGTCCCATTTGTCGACATTGGCCTTGGCTTGCGCATCAAAGCGTTCAACGATTTTCTGCGATCCGGCATCACCAGGACCAGTTCCAATCACGCGCACTTTGGTGCCTGGATTTTCCTTCTCGAAAAGAGGACCGAGATAGTCATTGACATAGTCGACCATGTTTTGGTCGCCTGCTGTCAAAACCGTCAAGTCAGCCGCGGCGGCGGGCGTTGCCGCCAGTGCGAGGATGAGGGAAGTCTGTAGTAGCGCTTTCATTGATAACTCCCTTGAGCAAACATGGATAAGTGGCAGTCTTTTGGATGGCAGCCGGTTCATTGTCTGCCAATTTCTCAATGCGCAGGCGTATTGAAGATAAACAGCGATTGCGCCGGTATGCGCACCTTCACGGCTTCGCCCTGATCAAACGGCGTATCGGCATCGACAAGGACCTCGTCTGCCCCGAGGCGCACGGCGTGGCGCCAATGGCCACCCGGATAGCTGACACTCGTAACCTGTCCGTGCAGTTCGAGCGCTCCCGGTTCAGGCGCTCCGCCGTCACCGTGACTTGCAAGGCGCGCAGCTTCCGCACGAAAACGCAGCTCGACTGGCCCGCTCTCCAAGCTTCGTCCATGGCGGGCCGTCAGCGTGGAAGGATTGAATGCGCCTTCCATGATTTCGACCTGTTCGCCTGTGACCCGTGCTCGCATCGAAAGTAGATTTTCCGCGCCCATGAATGCGGCGACGAAAGGCGAGGCGGGCTTGTTATAAACCTCTTCGGGCGAGCCCTGCTGTTCGATACGGCCGGCATTCATGATGACGATCCGATCCGCCATCACCATCGCTTCCTCGCGGTCATGTGTAACGTGGATCGCCGTGATGCCGAGGCGCTTTTGCAGCGAACGGATTTCATGGCGCACGGTCAGCCGGATGCGTGCGTCGAGATTGGAAAGTGGCTCGTCGAGAAGCAGAATTTCCGGATCGATCGCCAAAGCCCTGCCAAGCGCAACACGCTGGCGTTGGCCGCCAGACAGCTGTCCCGGCTTGCGATTGCCAAGACCGGAAAGGCCAAGAAGTGTTTGCATCTCGGCAACCCTGGCGTCGATCTCGCCGCGAGAGCGCTTCTGCAGTTTCAGCCCGTAACCGATGTTCTGGGCAACCGTCAGGTGCGGCCACAGCGCATAGGATTGGAAGACCAGTGCCATGCCACGTTTGTCTGGTGGCAATTGCGTCACCTCGCGATCGGCAACGTGTATTGAACCTGCAAAGGGCTTGGCAAAGCCGGCAATCGTTCGCAGCAATGTCGTCTTGCCACAACCGGAAGAGCCAAGAAGGGCGACGAATTCACCTTTTTCAATCCCGAGGTCAAGATTGTCGAGAACTGTTGTCGTCCCATAGCCGACGCGCAACTTCTCTACCTTGAGGAAAGCCTGCATAACCATGTTTCACCCCTGATTGCACAGCTGCGCAATTTTTTCTTTGTACTGTCTGTTTATAACAGCGGCGTGACAAGCGAAAAATTTTCAACGGCATTTGAACAGCCAAAGAGGGAGGCTCCTTATTCGCTCAAACGCGCAGCTTTGATTCCCGCCTGGGGCGAGAAGCTGTAACATTTGTGTGACGTGCAGTTGATCTGTCCTCGGTGCCCTGTGAAAAACCCAATTGGCGCCTATAGGAGACGCAGGGCGCACGGCAATTCAGCCTCAAATCATTACAAAAGTATAATTTGTAATGGGCCGTGGAGCGATTAGTGCTGAGGTATTCGGTGCACCCCTGAGGACGAGAAATGTCATGAAGCGTATCGGTCTCCTGATCGTTGTAATTGCTCTTGTCGGCATCGGCCTGTTCCTCGTCTATCCCGAAGTATTTCATCGTGCGTCCTCACCTGTTGCTGGAGCAGCTTCCACCTCTGCCGAGGCCGGCTCTGCGGCAAAGGCAGGAAATAGTCGTAAAGGTGCTGGCGCTGCATCCGTGGTGGTTGCCGCGGCAAAATCGGAAGATGTTCCTGTTACCAAAACAGTCGTCGGCACAATGGAGCCGATCGATACGGTGGCTGTGAAGCCGCAGATCGACGGTGTTGTCGTCGCTACTCAGGTCACTGACGGCCAGATGGTCAAGACAGGGGACGTCCTCTTCCGTCTCGATGACAGGGCCATCCGGGCGATGATCGGCAAGGATCAGGCACAGCTTGCCAAGGATCAAGCCAGCCTGGTGGCAGCCAACCAGGATCTGGCCGGGGCCCAGGATCTCCTAAAGCGCGGCGTTGATACCAACCAGCAAGTCTACCAGGCCGAAGCAGTTGCGAAGGTGCTCGAAGCATCGATTGGCATGGACAAGGCACAGATCGAGGCCGACCAGGTTCAGCTATCCTATACGACAATTACCGCGCCGATCGACGGTCGCGTCGGCGTGATCAACACGTCGGTAGGCAATCTGGTCCGCAGCGCTGACACCGGCAATGGCCTTCTCACGATAACGCGGATGGCACCGCTGCGTGTCGCTTTCACGCTGGCTGAGCGCGATCTTCCCGCGGTTCGGGCTGCCGTGGCGCAACAACCGACGAGTGTTGCAATCAAGCTCCCCGACAGCAGTGATACGATCGCGACAGGCACGTTGAATTTCATCGATTCAAGCGTCGATACCGGTTCGGGCACGGTCGTGCTCAAGGCCGATATTGCCAATGCGGATGGCGCGCTGTGGCCAGGCCAATATGTGACTGCAGTCCTTGAGCTCAGTGTTCACAAGAATGCAACGACCGTACCGCTTGTGGCCGTCCAGCAAGGGAATGACGGATCCTTTGTCTTCGTCGTTCACCCGGACAAGACAGTTGCCAAGCAAATGGTCACACTCACCGATACGGTTGGCGATACGGCGGTCGTGGCTTCAGGCGTTTTGCCGGGAGATCAGGTGGTTGTCGACGGACAGCTCCATTTGCAGGACGGCGCTCCAGTACAGACAAGCCCGCGGGCGGATCTTGCATCCTCCACGGCTTCGCCGACCCAACAGGCGGCAAATGAAACCGGAACCGTCAAATGAACATTTCATCGGTCTTCATTCGGCGCCCAATCGCAACAATTCTCCTTTCCGTTGCCCTCGCGGCAGCCGGCATTTTTGCCTATCGGTTTCTGCCCGTTGCTGCCTTGCCGACTGTCGACTTCCCGATCATAACGGTTTCGGCCAAGCTTCCAGGCGCCGCCCCAGATACCATGGCCAATGCCGTAGCGACGCCGCTTATCAAGCAGTTTTCGACGATTCAGGCAATTTCCACCATCAGTTCGACCAGTACCCTCGGCTCGACACAGATCACCCTCGAATTTGATCTCAATCGCAATATCGACCAGGCGGCCGCCGACGTTCAGGCGGCGATCGCCAGCACCTTGCGGCGACTGCCGGCGAACATGACGACTCCGCCAAGCTATCGGAAAACCAATCCGGCCGATGCGCCCGTCATTCTTGTCGCGCTGCAAAGCGATACGATGCAGCTGTCAAAGCTTGATGATTATGCCGAGAACGTCTTGTCACCAGCGTTTTCGACCATTGATGGCGTTGGTGAAGTCCAGGTGTTCGGTACAAAGCAATATGCCGTGCGCGTCGAAGTCGACCCGAATGCCGCGACGGCCCGCGGGATAGGTCTGGATGAGCTGACGACTGCGGTTGCAAACAACAATTCGATTGCACCTGTAGGGACGATATCAAGCCCGACGCAACAAATGGCGATCGAGGCTGATACGCAGGCACAAAACGCCGATACGTTCCGTCAGATCATCGTCAAATCATCGAATGGCAAGCTGGTACGCCTAGGGGATGTTGCGCGGGTCATCGATTCCGTCGCCACCACGCAGACGGAAAGCAGATATGACGGCAAGCCCTCGCTCGTCCTGGGCGTGTTTCGCCAGCCAGGCGCCAATACGGTGGACGTCGTCGACCACGTGAAGGCCATATTGCCCCAGTTCGAAAAAGACCTCGGCCCGTCTGCGGCCATTCACCTGCTGAATGACCGCTCAGCCTCGATACGGCAAGCGGTTTCGGATGTCGAGTTCACCCTCTTTCTCACCATTGGCTTGGTGATCCTGGTGATCTTCGTTTTTCTGCGCAGGCTTTCTGCCACGATGATACCGATCGTTGCGGTACCGCTTTCACTAATCGCGACGCTGGGTGCCATGTATGTGCTCGGCTTTTCAATCGACAATATCTCGCTCCTCGGTCTCACGCTTTCGGTAGGGCTGGTGGTCGATGATGCGATTGTCATGCTGGAAAACATAACGCGTCATATTGAAGACGGCATGGCACCGTACGAGGCAGCGTTGAAGGGCAGTGAAGAAATTGGCTTTACGATCATATCGATCACCACCTCGCTTGTTGCCGTATTCATACCCATCCTGCTTATGGGCGGCGTTGTCGGGCGCATCTTTAATGAGTTCGCCGTCGTGGTGACGGTTGCTATCGTTGCCTCGGCGTTCATATCGCTGACGCTGACGCCCATGCTTTGCAGTCATTTGCGTGGTGAAACACACGGTGAAGTTGCAAAGAAGCCAATCACAGAACGTGTCTTCGATGCGGTTCAGGCTGTTTACGGCCGGATCCTCGATCTTTGCCTGCGCTTCCGGCCCGTTATCCTAGTCGTGTTTCTGCTCACAGTCGTAGTGACCGCCTTTCTGTTTACGACCATCAACAAGGGGTTCCTGCCGACCGAAGATATCGGGCAATTGTCGATTTCGACCGAGGCGCGGCAGGATATCTCATTTGACGCCATGGTAGCGCTGCAAAAGCAGGTTGCGGATGCCATTTCCAGCCGGCCCTACGTCGCGCACGTCGTCTCCACCGTCGGTGGCGGTTTTGGTTCTTTCAGTCTCAACCAGGGACGTTTCTTCGTCGAATTGAAGCCGAAGGCACAACGCGCGGATCTGGAAACCCTTTTGAGGGATCTTCGCCAGACCCTGGCAAAAGTCCCTGGGATCACCAGCTATCCGATTGCTATACAGAACCTGCGGATCGGTGGTGTCTCTTCCAATGCGCAATACCAATACGTCCTGCAAAGTGTCAGTTCAGCTGATCTCTATCCCTGGTCGCAGAAAATGATGCTTGCGATGCAGCAGGACCGGACCACCTTTGTCGATGTATCGAGCAACCTGCAAAACAATGCGCTCCAGGCCAATCTCGTCATCGATCAGGACAAGGCTGAGCTCCTTGGCATCAATTCTGATCAACTTCGCAACACGCTCTATTATGCCTTCGGCACCAACCAGGCATCCACCATATTCTCGACAGGCGACAGCTATGAGGTCATTCTCGAACTTGATCCGTCGATCCCGTGGACGGCCGACAAGCTCGACCAGATGCAGATAAGATCTACGACGACTGGCAAGCTGATACCGCTTTCAGCCTTTGCCCATGTGGAGCGCAAGACCGGCCTGTTGGCGGTCAATCAGCTCGGTCAGCTCCCTGCGGTCACGATCTCATTCAACCTGCCGCAAGGCGTCCCCCTCGGACAGGCCGTACAGAAGCTCGATGCGCTGAAGACAGATCTCAATATTCCGAACACAATCACGTCGAGCTTCACCGGTACGGCCCAGGTATTCCAGCAGTCGCTCGCCAATCAGGGACTGCTGGTCGGTGCAGCCATCCTCACGATCTATATTGTGCTCGGCATTCTTTACGAGAGTTTTGTCCACCCGCTAACGATCCTGACCGGCTTGCCTCCAGCCGCGGCGGGCGCACTCGCAACGCTGGAGTTGTTTGGCTACGACCTCAGCGTTATCGCGATTATCGGTATCCTGATGCTCATCGGGATTGTGAAGAAGAATGCGATCATGATGATCGACTTTGCGCTTGCCCGACAACGCGCAGGCGAGACTTCCTTTGAAGCCATCCGCGAAGCGTGTCTCGTGCGGTTCAGGCCCATCATGATGACGACGCTCGCGGCGCTGATGGGCACGATCCCGATCGCCGTCGGCGCGGGTGCCAGTTCCGAGCTTCGCCAGCCATTGGGTGTGGCGGTGGTCGGGGGACTCGTGGTCTCCCAGATTCTCACGCTGTTCATCACACCGGTCATCTTCCTTTATATGGAAGACCTGTCGCGCATTTTGGGCAAGATCGGCAATCGCTTGCGCGGTAAGCACGAACGGCTGAGCGCCCCCGAAGCGCCGGTCGAATTGCGGCGCGCGGCGGAATGAATTGACTGCGCTCAAACCCGCGCTGCGACAGGGCAGGGGCCTACGCATTGCGGGTTACCCCGCAGTTGGTAGAACTTCACAATATGGAAAACGGCAATGATGCTGTATCATCAGCACAACAGGCAATTGTGTAAGCACAAAGCGTCCCGGCGGTGGAATTTACGCCAAGACAAGCGGATACAGTGCGAAGAATTGTGCGATGGGGGCAGCAACTTCATATCCACCTGAACGGCTCACCAGAATTGCTGGCTCGATGTTCCGTGTTCAGCCACTTGGAACTTGTCCCGTGCTCCTAACAAGTCCCTTGCAGCAGACACAGAAGATTTTGGCGCTTTTTCTTTCCACTGTTTCTGGTCGTCGGCCATTCATACCGATCGCGTCTGTCGTTACGCGACCCTCGCGTATTTCCGGAACCCGTGCCACTTCCGCCGTTCATGCCTCCGCCCGAGCCGGATCCGCCCATGCCAGAGCTTGTGCTTCCGTTGGAGCTCGAACCAGATCCGCTGCTGCCACCCATGCCGCCGCCGGTGTCGCTCCCGGATCCCATTCCGCCGCCAGGATCGCCGCCACTCATGCCGCCGGTATCTTGTGCGAGCAGTACCGCTTCTTGCAGCGCAGAGCCGCCGGGCGCAGCGTAGGGTTCAGCTGAAGCGTACGCGCTCTTGTGAGAACGAACAGATACAAGGACTATACTTCCAAATAAAATAAAACTTCTTCGACTAAGAAGCAGCATCGCAGCCTCCTATTATTGGCACGCAAGTAATACAATGCTAAATAATATAGCTTAAAATATCCAATTCGTATATAATCACTAAGAGTTAAAGTAGATGACGATCATCGCATAACCCGAATTTTCTTCGAAGGTGAAGTATGCATGAGCGAAAACTGGGCTATTTGTGTTGGCATTAACAATTATGTGAACTTGCAGCCGCTTGAATTTGCCGAGCAGGATGCAGAAGCATTGCGCGATTTCTTCAAGAGCGAGACAGGTTTTCAGGCGGTCTATCATTTCGCCGAGAATGCGCCCCCAATTATTGGCAATTCGGCCGTGCCGATCAGTGCGGCCCCGACTTTCGGAAGTCTGATGCGATTTCTACGGGTTCGGTTCGATGAGCCGTTCCTCAAGCCAAGCGACAATTTCTGGTTCTTCTTTGCAGGCCACGGCAGACGGGAAGGCAATCAGGACTTCCTTCTGCCCAGCGATGCTGATCCTGGAAATATCGAACAGACCGCGATCCCCGTCAGTCATATTTGCGAGCGCTTGCGGAGAAGCGGCGCAGACAATGTCATTCTTCTGCTCGACGCCTGTCGCAACGAAGGTGCTCGAGATGGCCAGGGTATCGGGCTCGAGCCGCAACAGGGGGTTGTAACCCTTTGCTCCTGCAGCCCCGCAGAACGATCTTATGAGATCGGAGAACTGAAACACGGTGCATTTACGTACGGTCTCCTTGAAGCACTCCGACTCCAGGGCAAGCATAACTGCGCCACTGTCGAGCGGCTCGATGATTATTTGCGTTACCGGGTTCCGGAGATCTGCACCCAATACAGGCGACCGAGGCAGACCCCCTATACATTTGTCGAACCCATTGCCAAACGCCATCTGATCCTTCTGCCGGAGATGGCCCTGCCTGAAGATCTTGAGCCGATCAAACTGGACGCGCTGAACGCCGAAGCAGAAGACGACCTGGCGCTGGCGGAACAGCTGTGGTGGCGGGTCAATGCAGTATCACCCACGGATTCCCAGGCACACGAGGCCATCAAACGTGTCGCGCTGAAAATTGCCCGCGCCAGTCAGGCCGCACCATCCGGCCAGTCCGCTAGCGAAATCGTTGTGCCTGCTGTCGCAAGCAGGCTGATCAGTGATCCATTGAAAGCGCAGCCAACAGGCGACTCCGTTCCGGTCACTACAACGCGTGCGGCTCCATCCGTGACCCGCCGGCAGTTGTTGCTTTTGGGAGCCGGCGGTGTTGCCCTCGGAACAGCGGCAGGCGCGTGGTATATCACACGGAAACCGCCATTCCCCACGATCCGGACCGAACAATTCAAGACGGTGACGGTTAGCAGCGCTGGCGAACTCGGTAATTGGCAATCCCGGACGGGTGAATTCTTCACCGAGCCGCTTACATCCCAAGTTGGACTGGATCTTGCTGTCATACCGTCAGGCCAGTTCCTGATGGGCTCACCCGGCAATGAACCGCAGCGGCGCCCAAGCGAGGGCCCGCAGCACCCGGTGAACATCCGGTCCTTTGCCATGGGCCGCACGGCCCTAACCCAGGCACAATGGCGGGCGGTCCTGATGGCCGTGCCCGATAAGGTCTTTCTTGATCTACCTTTCAACCCTTCCTTCTTTGAAGGGGATGACTTGCCCGTTGAAACGATTAGTTGGGAACACGCTACCGAATTCTGTAGCCGGCTGTCGCAATTGAGCCGGCGCACCTATCGGATGCCGAGCGAGGCCGAGTGGGAATATGCCTGCCGGGCCCAGACCTCGACCCCATTCCACTATGGCCCGACCCTTACGCCGCAACTCGCCAATTATTGCGGTACGGGAGGAGCCGTGTGCGGGATGAACAATGGCAAGGATATTGCCAGCCTTTCCTACAGCGGCACGTCCTATGCAAGTGGGAACTATGATCTGGGGCCTCTCGGCACATTTGCCGGCAAGACCGTGCCAGTCCGGACGTTTCCACCCAACCGATTTGGGCTTCATGAAATGCACGGTAACGTCTGGGAGCACTGCCTGGACACGTGGCAGCCAAGTTACATGGACGCGATGGCAGATGGTGAACCGAACGGAAGTGGTCCGCAGGACCTCCATGTGCTCCGCGGTGGTTCCTGGTCGCACAATCCGGCCATCTGCCGTTCAGCCTATCGTGAGCCCATTCGCGCGGATCTGGTGGGATGGCAGGGGCGCATCGGATTGAGGGTTGTATGCGAGCTTTGAGTTCAGTGAAACCGGAGGGACGAGGCGATGAGCGAACAAAACAAGCAGGTATGGATCTTGACGAGCGATGCGGCTGATATCGGTTTGGATGGCGCACGCGCAGGAGAGGATATTGGAGGCGGTTTTGGGGCTCGCGCCACCTCGGCAATTGTGCGGCGGATTGCAGTCAGTGCCGATGACTTGCGCGATCAAATGGCAAGTCTGCTCGCCGTTGTGGATCATGTCTTTGATCAGGCGCGGGCGATGGGTAATTTGCAACTCGAAGAGATCGAGCTTTCTGTCGACATCAACTCCGAAGGCGGGATCAGCATTATCGGCACAGGCGCCAAGGTTGCCGGCCATGGCGGGGTCAAGCTCCAGTTCAAGCGCAACCAGACAGTGACATTGAAACCAGCAGAAGCCGCGAAAAGCTAAGTCGAGAATTTACGAGCGAATGGGAGGAATGCGGCTATGTGGGGCTCGACAGTACTCGATCTCGGTATCGGATTGGTCTTCCTCTATCTGTTGCTGGCCCTGATCTGTAGCGTCATGCAAGAACTCATCGCCAACGTGACAAGCTGGCGCGGCCGGCATCTGAGGGCGAGCATCAAGGCCATGCTCGATGATCCGAACATGACCGGCTTGGCCAAACGTATCTACGCCAATCCCCGCGTGAGCGGCCTGTCGCTGCCAGGAAAATTACCCAGCTACATACCACCTGAAACATTCTCCAGGGCGCTGATCGATATTCTTGCCGAACAGGGCAGCATTTCCGCCAATACGGACTCCATCCGGGGACCCCTTGCGCCGTTCATTCGCGACGCAGCGGGTGATGTAGACAGATTGCGGTCAGACCTTGAAGTCTGGTTCGACAATGCAATGGACCGCTTCGGCGGCTGGTACAAGCGCAACGTGCAGCTGGTCCTGCTGGCGATAGGAATGTTGCTGGCGATAGGGCTTAATGCCAATACGCTGGAGGCGGCGCACCAGCTATGGACCCAGCCGGTTCTCCGGGCCGCGATCGTCGATCAGGCCCGTGGTTTTTCGACCGAGGCAACCACAGCGGGAGGAGCCGCGCCCGCAAATGCGGGCCCGCCAAACGATATCGGCACGCTGCTTTCAGAGGTGGACAGTGCGCTGCCCGTAGGCTGGACAAATTCGCAGGTCCATCGCCTGTTTGGCAATCCGGCAGCTTCCGGCCAAGAGCAACACGACCTGCTCTTCGCCTGGCTGACGGCAATCGCTGGCTGGACGTTAACGGCGCTTGCTACATCACTTGGGGCACAGTTCTGGTTTGATACCCTCGGCAAGGCCTTGAACATCCGCGCTGCAGGCGAGAAGCCTGTGTGAGAGGCAATCTCGAATTTCCCATCAAAACCACTCAAAAAGAGTTGCACACCTCATTTTCCTGATCTAATACTTTGGTCGGAGGAAATTTCTCGTGGTTAAAATGACGCTCGAAGACGTCGCCCGAGAAGCCGGTGTCAGTCTCGCAACGGTTGATCGTGTCGTGAACGGGAGGATGGGTGTGCATGCGCGCACCATCGAACGCGTCAATGCGGCCATCAAACAGCTTGGGTTTCTGCCCGATCCGCACGCGTCGCGTCTCGCCCGCGGCCGCGACTATGATTTCCGCATCATTCTGCCGACCGGCGAAAACGAGTTCATGCAGAACCTTGCCGCCGAGTTCCGCGCAACGCGCGAACGGCAATTGCAGGAGCGCGTGCGGCTCTCGATCCAGCATGTTGATACGTTCGACGGCATCGCGCTTGCCGCTGCGCTGGAAAAGCTGCCGTCGGGTATTGACGGCGTCGCGGTTGTTGCCCTCGATCACCCAGCCGTCACCGAGGCAATCAACGCACTCGCCGATGCAGGCGTCATCGTCCTGACCCTTGTTTCGGATGTGCCAAATTCGCGCCGGGCGCATTATGTCGGCATCGACAATTTTGCCGCCGGCCGCACCGCCGCCTCTTTGATCGGCCGCTTCGTCGGTCTGCGCAAGGGCAAGGTCGGCATGATCGCCGGTTCGCTCGCACTGCGCGACCATATCGAGCGCCAATTCGGCTTCGAACAGATCCTCTCACGCGAGTATCCCAATCTTGAGGTCCTGCCGGTGCGCGAGGCGCGCGATGAGAACGCACGGGTCGAGGCCGTCAGCCGCTCGCTGTTGCAGGATCATCCTGACCTTGTCGCCATCTACAATGCGGGCGGCGGGCAGGCGGGCGTCATCGCAGCGCTGGAAGCAACGGGGCGCGTATCCGATGTGATTTTCGTCGCCCATGAACTGACGGCCTCAACCCGCCGTCATCTCGTGCGCGGCACGATCGACGCGCTCATCAACCAGGATGCCGGTCACATGGCGCGCAGCACCGCGCGCATTCTGACCGCCCTGCGCGAAGGGCGGCCGATCGTCCCCGGGCAGGAACACATCCGCATCGACATCTTTCTCAGGGACAACATGCCCTGACGGCAGACACTTTGAAGGAGGAGACTTATGAAGACGATCAAGGGACCAGCCATTTTTCTCGCGCAGTTCGCGGGCGATGCGGCACCATTCAATTCCTTCGACGCAATCTGCAAATGGGCAGCCGGGCTTGGCTACAAGGGCATCCAGATCCCGGCCTGGGATGGCCGTCTCATCGATTTGAAGAAGGCTTCCGATTCAAAGGACTATTGCGACGAACTCGCCGGTGTCGCAGCCGCGCATGGGCTGACGATCACCGAACTTTCAACGCATCTCCAGGGCCAGCTTGTCGCGGTTCATCCGGCCTATGACGAAATGATGGACGGCTTTGCCGCGCCGGAAGTGCATGGCAATCCCAAGGCACGGCAGGAATGGGCAGTGGATCAGCTCCAGCGTGCCGCGCGCGCCTCGAGACATCTCGGCCTGAAATCAATGCCGACCTTTTCCGGCGCGCTTGCCTGGCCATTCATCTATCCGTTTCCACAGCGTCCTGCCGGACTTGTCGAAGCCGCATTTGACGAACTCGCCAAGCGCTGGACGCCGATCCTCAACTACCTCGATGGGCAGGGTGTCGATGCCGCCTATGAAATCCATCCGTGTGAAGATCTGCATGACGGCATCAGCTACGAAATGTTTCTGGAGCGGGTGAACAATCATCCGCGGGCCAATCTGCTCTATGACCCATCGCATTTCGTGCTGCAGCAGCTGGACTATCTCGATTACATCGACATCTACCACGAGCGCATCAAAGCCTTCCACGTCAAGGATGCGGAGTTCAATCCAACCGGGCGGCAGGGTGTCTATGGTGGCTTCCAGTCCTGGGTCAACCGCGCCGGACGCTTCCGCTCGCTTGGCGACGGCCAGGTGGATTTCGGCGCCGTCTTCTCCAAGCTGACCGCCTATGATTTTGATGGCTGGGCGGTACTTGAATGGGAATGCGCCCTGAAGCATCCGGAAGACGGAGCCCGCGAAGGCGCCGAATTCATCAATGCACATCTGATCCGTGTCACCGAGCGGGCCTTCGATGATTTTGCCGGTGCCGGCACTGACGACGCGGCCAATCGCCGTATTCTTGGTTTGAGTTAAGAGGGTAGAAGAATGGCAATTGGAGCATCCAGGGAAAAACCCGCGACCCGGCGTATCCGTATCGGCATGGT
>NZ_JBBNAN010000288.1:0-2726 GCF_037994405.1 Phyllobacterium sp. | reverse complement strand
AAATTCGTGGATGCGAGCTTTGACAAGGCACTCAATCAGGCTCTCAAAGATGCCAAAAGCCAAGCAGCAAGCTATTTGCCTGGCTGGTGCGGACCAATCAGCTGAGGTTAAGTTGTAGATTTGTTCTCGATGGCGATTTCCATCCGGTCGGCCGCGAAACGGGTCTTGGCGTATTCGATCGGACGGCCCTCCATGTCGACATTAATGGCAGTGGCGACAAGGACGATGGCACCGGGCGACAAACGCAGGTGCCGCAGGTCTTCCGCATCCGCATGGCGCGCAGCAATGATCGTGGATTTGCGCAGATAGTCGTCTATTCCTGCAGCTTTGAGGGCAAATGTTATCGAACCGGATGAGCGATAGTCTTCAACGACATTCGGTACGCGTGCCGCATCAAACCATGCCGTCGCGCAAGAAACAGGGCTGCCGTCTGCCGTGTGCATCGTGTCTATTCGGATGACCTGCCCAGGTTGCATGTCCAATGCTTCTGCGATCTCAGGCGTTGCTTCTTCGACGCGATGAGACAGGAGGATGCCTTTGGTTTCTCGCACCTGCGTCGCAACATTCTGGGAGAAGCGTGTGCGCTCGCCAATGCGATAGGTGAGTTTTTTGCTGTTGGCGACGAAAGTGCCTCGGCCCTGTTGCGCACGCAGGACACCTTCCTTGGTCAGGGCGGCGATTGCGCTGCGGATTGTGTGGCGATTGACGTCGAAGCGTGTCGCCAGTTCTACTTCCGGCGGCATGCGTGCGCCGCTCGCCATTTTTCCCGCCGTGATATCACCGCGAATTTGATCGGCGATCTGTCTCCAGATCGCGACACCACTGTTGCGGGTAATGAATCTTCCTGAAGGCACGCTTTGTCATGCTCCTGTCATTGACGGGTTTTATAGGTAGGTCTATTGTCTAGTTGTATAGATAAATAGACAAATTATAACGAGGTGTCAATGAGCGGCGAAATTCTTGAAAGCGTCCCAACTGCCGACGATGCCGGGCGCAAAGCCGCCATGGCCTTGCTGGCGCAGGCCACCACGCAGGAGATGGCGCAGTTTTGGGGGCAGTGGGCTGACAAGCCGCAGTTCGAGACGCTGCGTGGTCCGGAAACCGGGCTGGTCATGGTGCGCGGACGTATCGGTGGCGGCGGCGCTCCCTTCAATCTGGGCGAAGCGACGGTGACGCGCGCAACCATACGGCTTGGCAATGGCGCGGTTGGTCATGCCTATGCGCTTGGACGTGATGGCACAAAGGTGCGGCTTGCGGCCGTTTTTGATGCGCTCTGGCAGGAGCCGGCCCATCGTCAAGCTGTCGAGGACACGGTGCTCGCTCCGATTGCACACCGTCTGAAGGACAATCTCGAACACCGGCGGGCCGAAACGGCGGCGACGAAAGTTGATTTCTTTACAATGGTGCGGGGTGACGACTGATGCGTGCAGCGACAGAGGTCTTTGAGGGCGGTTTCAGCGATGCAGTCCTCAACTCACAAGAAGTCTTTCGGGCGTTGATGGACGCCATGGCCAACCCTGGCCGCGCCATTCCTTCGCGCGGTCTGGTCAACGCTCCAGCACCCATCTTGCCCGTTGCCGCAGCAATTGCAGCGACGCTGTTTGATCATGATGCGACGGTCTGGTGCGACAAGCCGATCGCCGGCTCCGAAGCTGCAACCGGCTGGCTGAAGTTCCACACCGGACTTGAACTGACAGCCAATCCATCCGAAGCGCAATTTGCACTTATCAGCGACATCGAAACCATGCCTTCGTTCGAAGTATTCGCCAAGGGAACGTCTGAATATCCGGATCGCTCGACGACCCTTATCCTGCAGATCGATGGCTTCAATGGTGCAGAGGAACTGACACTCAAGGGACCTGGGATCAAGCACATCCGGGCGTTTGCGCCCAGCCAGTTGCCGAAAATGTTCATCGACCAATGGACAGCCAATCGCGGCGCGTTTCCGCGCGGTGTCGATCTCGTCTTTGCCGGCAAGGGTGGGCTCGCCGCTTTGCCGCGCACGACACGCATTTCGAAAAGGGAGGCCTGAGCCATGTATGTTGCAGTCAAGGGCGGGGAGGCGGCCATACGCAATGCGCACAAGCTGCTGGCCGACCGGCGTCGCGGTGATCGCTCAGTACCGGCAATAGGGCTGGAGCAGATCGTCGAACAGCTGGCGCTGGCCGTTGATCGCGTCATGGCGGAGGGTTCGCTATACGATAAGGAACTCGCAGCGCTGGCAGTAAAGCAGGCGCGGGGAGACATGATCGAGGCGATCTTCCTCGTTCGTGCCTATCGCACGACGCTGCCGCGCTTTGGCTACACCAGGCCCGTCGAGACGTCGCAGATGACCATCGAACGCCGCATCTCAGCCACCTTCAAGGATCTGCCGGGTGGACAGTTGCTCGGGCCAACATTCGACTACACCCATCGTCTGCTCGATCCGGAGCTTGCCGGGGATAGCGCGGTAGAAGTGCCTGAGCGCCGTGTTGAATCGCATGAGCATACGCCGCGGGTCACCGATATTCTCGGCCATGATGGGATGATCGAAGCTGATGGCGATATGCCTGAGGGTTCCGAAACAGGAGATCTGACGCGTGAACCGCTGTCGTTTCCACTGGAGCGCGACATTCGACTTCAAGCCTTGGCACGTGGCGACGAAGGTTTCCTCCTCGGGCTTGCCTATTCGACACAGCGCGGCTACGCCCGTAGCCACCCCTTTGCCGGTGAAATCCGTATCGGCG
>NZ_JBBNAN010000287.1:0-2889 GCF_037994405.1 Phyllobacterium sp. | reverse complement strand
GGCAGATGAGTGACAACGGACGTCATGATGATGAAATCGAACTGACGGCTCTCAAACGGCAGCACAAGTTCCAGTCCGTTGATCGCACCTTTCGGATTATAGAGCGAATGGGCGATATCCAGGTGGCGAAACTCGAAGTTCGGATACGCAGCGCTGATCATCTTTTGGCACCAGTTGATGCCACCGGAAACCGGATCGATCCCGCGATAGCTCCCCTTTTCGGTGTCCAGATATTGGGTCAGGGGCACGGCCATCCGCCCGATGCCGCAGCCGATATCGAGCACGCGGCTTTCAGGCAACAATCCGCCTTTGCGAATGAAATGACCAAGAAATTCCGCGCCGACAGCCTGGAAATTGCCGTCACCGACAAAGATGCTGTCTGGATCAGGACAAGGGAGAAACCTGTTCCGCAAAACGGCATTCATCAGCCAGTCGACATAGTCGCTATCGATCGTGCTGGTAGGGTCAGGTAGGGCTTTCTTGAGTGCAATAACCTCAGTCAAGCGGCGCTCCTTTCAGATTTTTCACCAACGAAGGGAGCGATGGTGTCATCCACCACTTCGTCGAGATAGGTCGTCATCAATTCGGCAATGTCGTCGTTCCACCGCTTCGAATGAAGCCACGCATTATATTGGCTCGCCAATCCTCGCATGTAATCGGAACTGCGGCGGATCGAGCGCCGCTCAAAATGATAGAGCGAGACTGCTGGCTCGTAACCGATTTGAAACCCGATCTGGCGGATTTTGAGACAGAGGTCGCTATCTTCGTAATCTCCAATAACGTAGTCCTCTGTGAAGCCGCCCACGAGATCATAAATGTCCTTGCGGGTAACGAGGCAAGCACCGGTTACACCGGGCACAGTGCGCGCAATCTGAGCTGGCGCATAGTTACCAGGCATTCCCTTGTAGAAGTGATGGTTAAGCCAGATGCCCCGGCGGTCCTTGGCGAAGTAGAGCCCGGCATGCTGCAGGGAACCATCCTCAAAGAGAAGCTTTGGCCCGATGGCACCAAGCTTTTTTTGTTGAAGCAAGGGGGAGACCAATTCGTGCAGCCAACCGGGTCCAGACGGCACGACGTCGGAATTCAACATCACTAGGATCGTGCCAGTCGCAAGGCTCGCGCCGGCATTACAAGCGCGCGCGTAGCCACTGTTACGATTCATGATTGCCAGTTTCATTGGCAGGTCGTGCAGGATGTGCAGCCCGCCGAGCAGATGCTCGGTATCGTCCTGAATTTCCGGTGAATCGAGCACAAAAATAACTTCCGCGTTCTTCGCAATCCACGGATCCGTTGCCAGCGCCGAGAGCTGAAAACGCAGGAAGTCGAGATTTCGGTAGAGCGGGATGACAATCGAGGCGAGGGGCGTTTCGCGCATCGCCCCATATTCCTTGACGTCTGCAATTCTGACTGTTTGTCCAAGTTTCTGCTCCACCTCTTTCAAAGCTGGAGCAAGAATGTTTTCGAAAACCTCATCCCGCGCGTGTTGTGGCGGTACGGCTCGTAAGATGCGGTTACGCTGGGCCGCTGGCTCAAATGGCTGCAAAGCCGGCACCAGCATGGCCGTCCCGCCTGAGGCGAGCCGCATCTGGAAGCGCGGCTGGAGCAACGGGCCAAGGTTTTTGCATTGTGGGAGCCACGCCGCAAATCCGGTTACATCGGCACCAAGCCCATCCTCGCGCTCGCCGGTTTTGCCCGGAAATTTGTAGAAATTTGGCTGAAGCGGCAGCGCACTTCCGTTTTCAGAAAGATGTTCGATCTTGGAGAGCATCGCGGCAGGATCATGAGTCCAACCACCCACAAGCAGACCTTCGTCAAGAGCAAGGGCCAGATCAATTTCGGCGGCAGGATGTGTTGCCGATTTCGCAATCTGGCGTGCTGCCAAAGGCGCACGCATCTGCATATCGATTGCTGTAGCAACACCGGCGCCAGCAACTTGTACCAATTGGCGCACGAGGAACTCTCGCAGTTCCATATCGCCCTGGCGTTTTCCCCACCATTTCTGAAAATCGACAGAATGGCCATTGTTGTCTGACAACTTGCGAACGGCGATGCCGTTCTTACCGGAGAACACGAGATGAAAATTTTGCGGCAGCGGCCGGGCTGACTCGACAAGGAGATGGCATGATTGCAACCCCTTTTTGGGTTGCTGGCCCATTACGAAGTTTGTCGACAACGTCGTCACAGCGTTGGCACTGATTGCGTAGATGGTGATGATATCGCCCAGGACAGGATCGACCGCCGTCTCGAGAAGATGTTGCCCCTCAATAGGCTGACCGCAAGAGCGCACCTGTCGCGGCTCGGGCGTGAGTGCCAGAGTCAGTTCGCGCACGACGCTGGCAAAGGTCTGGTTTTGCGAAAGGCGAAAAGTGCTGCGCCACGTTCCCAGAATGTTGTTGAGCAGTTTGACATGGCCTGCTGCCGCTAGATTGCTGACGGCACGATCCACGTCGAAGGAGGCAAGTTCAACTGCCGGGTAGAGGATGGCCTGCTCGGTCGGACCGAGCGCACCGGCTGAAAGCGTGAGATTGATCGGCTTGTCCTTGGTACGCGTTGCCCAAAGAATGCGCTGACCGCCAGTTTCGAGAGGGATGTTCAGACTGACAAGCGGGACCAGCTGTTCCGGCGTTTCCAGCGTGCACTTTGTCGAGGTCCGCGCACCAGGAAGATCCCATATCACGACAGCCACATCTCCACAGAGACGCGAGATCGAAATGCTCTCCGTGTCGCCTGAAATATCCGCCGAAAGGTCGAGGTTCAACACGTTGCCCTTTCAAATTTACAATTAGAAAAAGGCGTGCCCGGCCGGATGGCTGGGCACGCTATTTACTGGATCAATGTACCGTGAAATAGCTGTCCGGGTGAGCCTGGACATCGTCGGAGCTGGTGTTG
>NZ_JBBNAN010000286.1:0-2451 GCF_037994405.1 Phyllobacterium sp. | reverse complement strand
CACCATCGTCGGTGTTAAAGTCGACGATGTGGTCGATGCTGTTGTCAGAACGTGCGGCAAATTCATACCACTCGAACGTGTCCGCTCCCGCGCCGCCGACCAGCGTATCCGCACCCAAGTGACCGTTGAGTGTATCGTTGCCTGCACCGCCGTTAAGGTAATCTGACTGCGCACTGCCCCAGAGCGTGTCGTTGCCATTTCCGGTTGTCAGCTCCAGCCGTTCAATATCACTGAAATAGACATGATTGGTGACGTCCGAAGGATCGCCGAAGAATGCGTGGCCATGGTCCGCATTGACCGTGACGGCGTCGCTGACAGTCGAGAGATCGATGACAAGTGTGTCGAATCCGTCACCGCCAGTCACCGCGCCGCCTGTGCCGACAAGCGTCACATGGTCGTCGCCGCTGCCTCCGTCCAGACGATCAAAACCACTCGTGCTCGTCAGAACGTCATCGCCATCGCCGCCGTAAACGAAGTCGTTACCGCCGCCACCGTCGAGGTTATCATTGCCTGCCAGGCCGTGGATACCGTCGTCATTGACAGTTCCGAGAACGCGGTCATCGCCGCTCCCGGCTGTTAGTTCCAGGTGCTCAATGTCGCGCAAGAAGATCTGGTCTTCGATCGCCGTCTGGTGACCGATGAAGCCGTGGCCGTTGACGCCGTTGAACGTGACCGGGGAGCTCAATGTCGAGAGATCGACGACCAGCGTGTCCGCGCCGTCGCCGCCTGTCACCGCGCCGCCTGTGCCGACAAGCGTCACATGGTCGTCGCCGTCGGCACCGATGAGGCGGTCATAGCCGCTCGTGCTCTTCAAAACGTCATTGCCGGCCCCGGCGTCGATAAGGTCGTTGCTGCCGCTACCGTCTATATAGTCATTGCCTGGAAGGCCCCAGATGCGGTCGGTTTGTTCCGTCCCCAGTAGAGTGTCGTTCGCGATTGAACCCACCATTCTTGTCACAGTTTTGATCCTCCCCGATGTTTGTCTGGGCGAAGTATAGACAAACCATCTTTGTTATCAATGGCTCTGGTTCTTAGTTATCCTGTTTATATATATTTAAATAATACTTCAAAATCACAAACAATATTGCCCAATCAACCTATTCCAGTTGCGCGTACGGGTATTCCCGACATGATAACCTTTGAGCCAGGATCCGCAACGTTTCTTTCTGCGAGTTGTGCCACGATCGCGTCCCGAATCGGGCCGGCATGGGACGATGGTCCGATGATTACGCGGTCGATCAATTCAGGCAACTCTATCCCGGTCAGTTTTTCGTTGGGGCTGTTCTTCAACGGCAATCTGTAGACGGTTTGCGGAATGCCGGCGATAACATCCTGATGCGCGGTGAAGCGGGTCGAAGGCCAAAGCAGGGGATTGGTCAGAACGCGCCATTCACGCTCCTGTTGAAATCCAGGATGTTTCGAGCATGTCGCTGCAAAGAGCAGCATCAGGAATACCATTTCGGTCAATGCGGCCTTGTTCAACTTCGACAGGAAATCCTTGTTGGCCGCTACGCGGTGGGCTACCACGTCGAACTCCTCATAGAGTTGCCGACGGGTCCAGTATGCCACGGGACTGGGATAGGCCTTCAAGGCATCCGTCATCTGCATGAATGGGGCAACGCTCACGACGACAGCAACCCCCGTTGCGCCCTTATCAAAGGCACGCCACAGTGACAATCTGCCGGTTTCGTTCTCGTCCGGATCGTGTTCGGACACGGACAGGACATAGGATTGGGCCCGCAAGTTCGGGAGCCAGTGGTGATATTTTTTCAGACCTTCTTTCCACACGCCGGGCATGCACGCTTCAAGGGCACGGACCAAAGAGCCGCTGCTTTCCGTATCATTGTTCCACTGCTGCAGCTGCATGATGCCATTTTCAATTTCCCGATGGTCGTTCATGCATCGAGGGCTCCGAAACAGGACCTCTTCTCTGTCGAGAATACGAAAGAAATCTTCTGCGGTCGTGTAATAAACGAAGCGCGAATAGGCTTTGATGGCAAATCGTCTCTCAAAAGTAGTTGGCATGAAAATGCTGAACAACTTGACGATCGCCGGATCCCACTCTTCCATAAAGTATTCCTAGTGCTTGAGCCTTGCCGCATCCAACGTGCATGACAATAGATAACAATCCCGCCAACAAAGACCAGTATGGAGAAAAATTGCTGGAGATTAAGACCCATACTGGTCCTTGACGTGGTCGGCAAGACGCAGAGCGAGGGCGACAATTGTCAGGGTCGGCATGTCATTGCCGCAGGTCGGGAATACCGAACTGCCGGCGATGTGCAGGTTGTGCATGCCGTGCACCTTGCAGTTTTGGTCGACCACGCCGAGGCGCGGATCGGTGTGCATGCGGGTCGTTCCCATGTGATGGTTGCAACCGATGATTTGCAGCGGGCGCCCTGTGTCCGCCTGCTCCAGATCGACACGCCCCAGACCCGACGCCTCGAACTC
>NZ_JBBNAN010000285.1:0-3015 GCF_037994405.1 Phyllobacterium sp. | reverse complement strand
CAATAGTCCAGTCGTTATGCATGTGGGGGGACGCCGGGCAGCTTCGTAGCCGCCGGGCGCCCCTCGTGGAAAGTGCTGCTGGCCGGCGACAGCCGCGTGTTCCTTTGACGCTCTCGATACCGAGTCTGATGGCTCGGACGAAGGTCCCGCAATGGGTCCGATTCCGGTCGTCCCGATTTTGCAATTTTAGGAGTTCTAGGACTTTTGGCCTGGCGCTGCTGCGGTGCCAACCCGACTGACACGTTTATTAGATTGTCTGCAGTTAGATCACGTCGTACCGACGGACGGCCGTAAGTGGGTAGGTCGGGAATACATTTTGCGACCCCTTAGGTGCTACCCTGACACAAGGCAAACAATGTATCGTACACGGTCAGTATCCACTAATGTACAGGCAAAGCAGAAACAAAAATCATCGTTCGAATAGTGGAGATCCCGGATGAAGATTGATTTAGGCGAAGTGCTTGATCCATTTCGCAGACACGTCATCGACATCAAAGATGCACTTGCTCACGCCCGTTATCGCTACGATGGGCTCGATTTGATATTGGAGACGGTCTCGGACTCCAAGGTCCGCGGTGCCTCACAGGAAATTTTTGCCGTCGCGGGTGAAAAGATGAATGTCGTTGATGATATGCTAGACGAACTCTATCGGCAGCTATCTGACGTCGATCGTATGCTAGAAGCTTACGCGTCAAAACGAGAGTGACCGCGACGACATTAATCCCGTCGATGTTGGCCGCCAACATAGGGCAACACTGTTCAGATTTCTGAGCCTCCCCAATGGCTGCTTTGCGCATCAGCAGAAATGTAAGTTCGCCTTCGGGTGTCTTCGTTACACGGACAGCGGGAATCTACGGCAACGGCGTAAGTGCGCTTTTGGCCACCAAAAGCCTTGCACTGCGTTCCCTTCGCAGCAAGTTGACAGTCCCGGGAAGGAATGGGAACGGACTTCTCTCTGTCACTAGTCTCAACTCAGGCGACCGCTTCGATCGGCAAACCGGCGGCCTTCCATTCGGGATAGCCGTCCTCGAGTCGATGGACGAGATAGCCGCGTGCGCGCAGCGCCGCGACTGCCTCGAACGAGAGAACGCAATAGGGTCCGCGGCAATAGGCGATTACTTCCCGGTCTGTTGGGAGTTCTCCTAAACGGCGCTCCAGTTCGCTGAGCGGGATGTTCAGCGCACCGGGGAGATGTCCGAGCACAAACTCGTCCTCCGGTCGCACATCGAGAACTGTGACAAGACCGTCATGCAGCCTCGAGATCAGATCCTGTCGCGACACAGCCTCCAGCGCGTCACGGGCGCGGAAGTAGTCGGTCATGACCCGGTTGACCTCAGCCAAGTTCCGCTCACCCACGCGGCCGAGCGCCTTGATCAGTTCCACCACCTCGGCATCGCCGGCGAGCCGATAGAGCACATGCTTGCCGCGGCGCTCGGTGTCGACGAGACGTGCGCGCCGAAGGATCTGCAGATGACGCGAAGTGTTGGCAAAGGTCAGACTGGTGCGGACGGAGAGTTCTTCGACACTGCGCGCTCCTTGGGCAAGATGCTCGAGAAGCTCAAGCCGATGCGCATGGCCAAGCGCCTGGGCAACCTCAGAGAGGCTGGCGAAGATCGATTGTTTTGGTCCAATGCTTGACACGGTTTCCTCTCAGTGGAACATTCAGCAGAATGATTGAATGTTTTTATCTCGTCGAACTTGGGAGTGCAAGCCCATGATCCTCCGTCAGTTCCTTCACAAGGATCCCGTCGGCATCTCATATCTCTTTGGCTGTGGTGGTCGGGCAGCCGGAGCCGTCGTTGATCCGGTGGGTAAGATCGAGCCCTATTTGCGTGCGGCGGAAGAGGCCGGAATGCGCATTCATTTCGTCATCGACACGCATATTCACGCCGACCATCTCTCGGCTGGCCGCCAGCTCGCCGAGGCAACCGGCGCTGAATATTTACTCGCCGCGCATGCGGATGTTTCTTTTCCATTTAAGGGAGCACGCGACGAGGAAGTACTTCCGCTCGGCAACGTCGCGGTGACGGCGTTGCACACGCCCGGCCACACCCCTGAGCACATTTGTCTCCTTGTGAGCGATCGCACCCGGGCTGATGAACCCTGGTTGGTGCTAACCGGTCACACGCTGATGGTCGGTGATCTCGGGCGAACGGAACTTGCCGTCAGCGCCGAACAAGGCGCGCGGGACCTCTTCCATAGCGTGCGCCGGCTCAGGGCTCTTCCAGACTATGTCGAGGTTCTGCCCGGTGCCTATGCTGGCTCGGTCTGCGGCCGTCGGTTGAGCGGCATGCCCTGGTCGACAATCGGCTTCGAAAGACGCCACAACGAAGCCTTCCGGATCGAGGACGAAGCCGAGTTCATTCGCTTCATGCTCGCCGAGATTCCGCCGGCACCGCCCGAGGCGACCGCGCTCAGGGCCGCGAATTCCGGCGTGACAGTCGCGGCAGCCTGACCAGTGGGTGACGCGGCGTCGGTTCCAAAGCCAGAAGGTTCGCCAATCAGGCTGGGGCTGAAGGAGAACTGGCAGCAGTTCGCGCTTCTTGTTCTGATCAACGCCTTTGTCGGGGGCATGGTCGGCATCGAACGAACCGTCGTGCCGCTTATCGGCGCAGAGGCGTTCGGCATCGCCTCGACGACGCTCGTTGTCTCCTTCATCGTCAGCTTCGGTGTCATCAAGGCCTTTGCCAATCTCGTCTCGGGCCAACTCGCCGATGCCTGGGGCCGCAAGCGCGTTCTCGTCCTCGGCTGGCTAGTTGGCTTGCCGGTTCCCTTTATGATCATCTGGGCGCCGAGTTGGGGATGGGTCATTGCAGCCAATGCGCTCCTCGGCATCAACCAGGGGCTTGCCTGGTCGATGACGGTGATCATGAAGGTCGACCTCGTCGGTCCGAAGTCACGCGGCCTTGCTGTCGGCCTCAACGAGTTTGCCGGCTATCTAGCCGTCGGTGTGACGGCATTTCTCACCGGGTACCTTGCTGCGCGATACGGGTTACGCCCCATACCGATCTACCT
>NZ_JBBNAN010000284.1:0-21290 GCF_037994405.1 Phyllobacterium sp. | reverse complement strand
TTGGATTGTGCATCATTTAATTTCTCATCATTTATATAAAGATACATATTGCACACAATTCAGTTGTGTGCAATATAATGTACGTCAAACATTTCACACGAAAGGACGACCCCATGAGCATTCTTTACACGACAAAGGCGACAGCATCCGGTGGCCGTGATGGCCGCGCAGCAAGCGAAGACGGCCGTTTGGCCGTGACGCTCTCAACCCCAAAGGAGCTTGGTGGTAACGGCGCTGAGGGTACCAATCCGGAGCAGCTTTTCGCGGCTGGCTATTCCGCCTGCTTTCTGGGTGCGATCAAATATGTAGCCTCGCAGAAGAAGGTCAAACTGTCCGAAGAAACGTCCGTTACAGCCACCGTCGGAATTGGTCCGCGTGACGATGGAAAGGGCTTCGGCCTTGCTGTCGCCCTGGCCGTCACGCTGCCTGGTATCGAAGCAGAACAGGCCCGCCAGATTGTCGATGGTGCGCACATCGTCTGCCCCTATTCAGAGGCAACTCGCAGCAATCTCGACGTACGCATTTCGATTAATTGACACCCTAGGTTGTTGCACTAGGGTTATGAATGGGAGCTATGAATGAGCGATACCCCAACCCATCGGGCATCCCGCCGAGCTTTTCTGACTGCCGGAGCAGGCCTTGTAGCAGCCGTCAGTATTCCGGCGGGAGTTGCCACCGCAGTAACCACCTCTAGAGAGCCAAAATCCAGCCAACCAGTGAAAGGACACAAGGCGATGAGCACGATCACGACCAAGGACGGAACCGAGATCTATTACAAGGATTGGGGCAAGGGACAGCCGGTCGTCTTCAGCCATGGCTGGCCGCTCACAGGCGATGCCTGGGAGGACCAGATGTTCTTTCTGGCTTCGAACGGGTACCGGGCGATTGCCCACGACCGCCGCGGTCACGGGCGGTCGAGCCAGCCCTGGGATGGCAACCACATGGACCAATATGCCGATGATCTGGCCGAACTGTTTGAAAAGCTTGACCTGAAAGACGCGATCATGGTCGGTCATTCGACCGGCGGTGGCGAAGTTGCCCGGTATATCGGCTGTCACGGTACAAAGCGCGTCGCCAAGGCCGTGCTGGTGGGCGCTGTGCCACCACTGATGCTGAAGACGGATGCCAATCCAGAAGGCCTGCCGATCGACGTTTTCAATGGCATCCGCGATGGTGTCATCGCCGACCGCTCGCAATTCTTCAAGGATCTGTCGCTGCCGTTTTACAGCTATAATCGAGCCGAGGCGAAGACCTCTGAAGGTGTCAGGGAAGCTTTTTGGCTGCAGGGAATGATGGCAGGTATGCCGGCCTCGTATTTCTGCATCAAGGCGTTCTCGGAGACCGATTTCACCGAGGATCTGAAGAGAATCGACGTGCCGACATTGTTCATCCACGGTGATGACGACCAGATCGTGCCAATCGACGATGCAGCACGCAAGGCGGTGAAACTCGTCAAGAATGCCATACTGAAAGTCTATCCGGGCGCGCCACACGGCCTTGCCACCACCCACAAGCACCAGCTTAACGAGGATCTGCTTGCCTTCGCCAAGGCTTGATCTAGCTCAAGCAAGCCCACGCTTTTCGATCATCGCATCGGGCGTGGGCATCTTACCACGGAAGGCCTTATAGAGCTCTTCCGGATCGCGGCTCCCTCCCGCCGAGTAGATATGTTGCTTCAGTTTAGCCGCAAGCTCGGTGTCGAAGACATCGCCAGTCTCTTCAAATGCCTTGAATGCGTCCGCATCGAGAACCTCGGACCACATGTAAGAATAATAGCCCGCGGAATAGCCGTCGCCGGAGAATACGTGAGTGAAGTGCGGCGTGCGGTGGCGCATGATGATTGCGTCCGGCATCTCCAAATGTCTAAGCGTATCTGCCTCGAACTTGATCGGATCCGTTGGCGGCGTGCCATCAGCATGGAATGCCATGTCGACGAGAGCGGAAGAAGTGAACTCCACGGTATTGAACCCGGCGTTGAATGTGTTCGCCGCCAGCACTTTGTCGAGCAAAGCTTTTGGCATGGCCTCGCCGGTGCGGTAGTGGATGGCATATTTTTCGAGGATGGCCGGTACAGTCAGCCAATGCTCGTAGAGCTGCGACGGCAGCTCGACAAAATCACGCGAAACCGATGTACCGGAAACCGCAGGCCAGGTGACATCCGACAGGAGCCCGTGCAACGCGTGCCCGAATTCGTGAAAGAGTGTCCGCGCGCCATCGAGCGAAAGCAGAGCCGGTTCGCCCTTGGGTGGTTTGGCGAAATTCATCACGTTGTAGATGATCGGCTTATGTTCGCCGTCGAGCTTATGCTGCGATTGCAGCGCGCTCATCCAGGCACCGGAGCGCTTGGACTGGCGATTGAAGTAGTCGCCAAGGAAAAGCCCACGCTTGCTGCCATCGGGATTGAGGACTTCCCAGACACGCACATCCGGATGCCACGTCGGGATGCCCGTTTTCTCCTCGAAACGGATACCAAACAGGCGTGTGGCAACATCAAAGCAGGCCTCGATGATCTTCTCCAGCTGCAGATAAGGCTTGAGCTCGGTGTCGTCGAAGGCAAAACGTTCATTACGCAGCTTCTCGGCATAGTAGCGCCAGTCCCAAGGTTCGACCTTGTGGTTACGGCCTTCGCCAACGATCAACCGCAGCAGGTCGCTTTCTTCTTCGGCGGCGCGCGCCCGCGCTTTTTCCCAGACAGGCTCCAGCAGGTCCATGACTGCCTTTGGCGTCTTGGCCATTGTATCGTCGAGCTTATAGGCCGCAAAACTCTGATAGCCGAGCAAGTCCGCTTTTTCGGCGCGCAGTTTCACCATCTCGGCGACAATACCGGTATTGTCGGTTTCACCGCCGTTCTCGCCGCGCGCAGCCCAGGCACGGAATGCCTTCTCGCGCAGGGTGCGGTTCTCGGAGAACGAAAGGAAGGGTTCAATGATCGAGCGCGAAAGCGTTACCGCCCATGCATCGGGATGGTCGCGCTCTTCGGCCGCACCGCGCATGGCATCGCGCACGAAATCCGGGAGGCCGGCCAAGTCGGCTTCGTCGGTAATGAAGAGAGCCCAGTCTGCTTCATCCTTCAGGACATTCTGTCCGAATTGAGCGCCAAGGCTCGCCAGTCTCTCGTTGATGTCGGCGAGCCGCGCCTTGCCTTGTTCATTGAGCCGTGCACCGCTGCGTACAAAGCCTTTCCAGGTCTTTTCCAGCACGCGTTCGGTTTCAGGATCGAGACCAAGCAAATCGCGCTGCTCGTAAAGTGAGTCGATGCGGGCAAAAAGCAGCGGATTCATCATGATTGAGGAAGAATGCCGCGACATTTTGGGCGCAATGACCCGCTCCAGCGCCTGGATCGTGTCATTGGTGTGCGCACCGGCCCGCAGCCAGAAAATTGCCGAGATACGATCAAGATCTTTGCCCGAAAGCTGCAGCGCTTTCAACGTATTGTCGATCGTCGGCGCCTCGTGATGGGTGACAATCGCGTCAATGTCAGCGAGGTCGCTCGCGAGGGCAGCATCAAAGGCGGCAGCGAAATCATCATCGTCGAACGCTGTAAAATCTGGCAGCCCGAGAGGCCCAGTCCAGTCAGTCAGTGCGGGATTTGTGGCCGTTTTCTGTGAAGACATGGGGGGACTCCATTGGGGGCAAAAACTGTATGGTTCTAACATCTAGGACGGAGTTGTGATGGCCACAAGCCGAACAGGCGATAAAGTGTGGCCCTATCAGCTAAACAAAAAAGCGGGGCCGGGCCCCGCTTCGATATTCGCTCAGAAATATCAGCTGTTGCGCTTGCGGGCAGCCAGCGTGCGCAGCCGCAACGCATTGAGGCGAATAAATCCGGCCGCGTCCTTTTGGTCATAGGCGCCCCGGTCGTCTTCGAACGTCACCAGCGCGTCGGAATAGAGGGATTTCTTCGACTTGCGGCCTGAAATCATGACATTGCCCTTGTAGAGCTTCAGGCGAACCGACCCTTCGACGTCTTCCTGGCTTTTGTCGATCATGGCCTGCAGCATTTCGCGCTCCGGCGAGAACCAGAAGCCGTTGTAGATCAGCTCTGCGTAGCGGGGCATGAACTCGTCCTTCAGATGGGCTGCGCCGCGGTCTAATGTGATCGACTCCATGGCGCGGTGAGCAGCCAAGAGAATGGTGCCGCCGGGTGTCTCATAGACACCACGGGATTTCATGCCGACAAAACGGTTCTCGACCAGATCAAGACGGCCAATGCCATTGTCGCGGCCAAGATCGTTGAGCGTCTTCAACAACGTCGCTGGTGAAAGCGGCTTGCCGTCGATGGCGACCGCATCGCCCTTTTCAAAGGCGATCTCGATTTCCGTCACCTTGTCTGGAGCTTCCATCGGCGAAATGGTGCGCTGGTGCACATATTCCGGCGCCTCCTGCCACGGGTCTTCAAGCACCTTGCCTTCCGAGGAAGAGTGCAGAAGGTTCGCGTCGACCGAGAACGGTGCTTCGCCGAGCTTGTCCTTGGCGATCGGAATCTGATGCTCGCGGGCAAATTCCAGGAGATCGGTGCGCGACTTGAAGGTCCAGTCGCGCCACGGCGCGATCACCTTGATGTCGGGGTTGAGTGCGTAGGCTGAAAGTTCGAAGCGGACCTGATCGTTGCCCTTGCCGGTCGCTCCATGGGCGATGGCATCAGCACCGGTGCGAGCAGCGATCTCAACAAGATGCTTGGAGATCAGCGGGCGTGCAATGGAGGTGCCAAGCAGATAAACGCCCTCATAGACCGCATTGGCGCGGAACATCGGGAACACGAAGTCCCTGACGAATTCCTCGCGCACATCCTCGATGTAGATTTCCTTGATGCCGAGCATCTCGGCTTTCTTGCGCGCGGGCTCAAGTTCTTCGCCTTGACCGAGGTCGGCGGTGAAGGTGACGACTTCAGCGCCGAGTTCCGTCTGCAGCCATTTGAGGATGATGGATGTGTCGAGACCACCCGAATAGGCCAGTACGACTTTCTTGACGTCTTTCCACTTGTTCATTGTGTTTCCCTGGATCTCGACCGCCGTGGCGGTGCCGATAGTTGTTCCGTTGCCGGTCTTTTAACAGGTGGTGCAATGTTGGCAAGTTCAGCTTTGGCCTGAGACCGGAGCATGCGTGCCTATTTACGAATGGCGATCCAGCCGTGCTGGCCATTTTGCTCCCGCGCCTCGATCAACTGGCCAGATTTCAGCGCAGCGACGAAGGGTTGCCATTGCACGCGACGCCAGCCGGCGACTACTTCTTCGACAGAAAAGCCTTGCCCCCTAAGGGTATCCGCTACGGATTGTTCATTGGTCATAACCAGTTTGATCTCGGGATCTATTCCCGCTTCGGGGAACCGGCGCATCTGCCTGAACGGCGTGTCGCGGTCGGTGTGCAGCCGGACCTTTGCGGCATCGAGATGCGAGCCGATGAATAGCACCTGGTTCTCAGGCAAGTGCAGTGGCTTTGCCTTGGCGGCGATAACTTCGCCGATATCCGGTAGCAGCAATCCGCTCAGAACGGGAGTGCTAATGAAGCCCGCCCCAAGGAGCAACAGCGCAAAGCATAAAGCTAGTGCATCTGTGCTGGCATTGCGGCTTACGAACCAGAGGACAACCAACCCCAAGAACGCTGTAGCCGACAGCCCGGCAATGATGACCGGTGGCAGGAGCAGCAAGCCGATCAGCAAGACTACTGCAAGTCCACCGGCTGTGAGGATCATGGAAAGGCGTAAGATGACGCGGAGCACATTATCCGACTTTTGATCCATGACGCTCTGCAGCAGGCAGCCAAGGAGCACGCAGACCAGCGGTATGACCGGCATGACGTAACGGTGGGACGCATATCGGGAAAGGGCAAATATGATGGCAACGCTTGCGATCCAGCCTGCAATGAAAAGTGCGGCCTCACCAAGCGGCTGCCAACTGGGCCGTTTGCCGCTCGTCCTGTTGCCGACGAAAAGCATGACAAGCCATAACAATACAGGCAGAAAGAGCCCGGCGAGGTTATTGGCGATGCCGTTCAAGAACGTGCCGAGGCCTATGGCGACCTTTTCGGAGAGCTGGTCCCCGACAAAGTCCGACGCAAGTTCGCTCGATGCTTCGAACGATTGATAGGCAAACCATGCGCCGAACAAAACGATCGATGGCAGAATTGTCGTTGGAATCCACAAGCGACGTGCTCGCGGACGCATTGAAGGGATACCCAGGCTAAAAGCCAGGACGTAGCCGACCATGGCGAGCGGCAACAGGCCCTTGGTGAGCACTGCCAGTCCTGTGCCACCATAGGCAAGCAGGCCGTAAAGCGTTTGTCGGTCCTCACGAAAGAGCAAGCCGGTGAATCCGATAAAGCCCAGAAGCATGAACAATGTCAGCGGCAGATCCGGAATGGCGTTGATGCTCGCGCGCAGAAAGACAAAGTTGCTGGCAAGCATCGCAGCCGCAAGCAATGCGGTCTGATCGTTGCGGGTGAGAATTCGGGTGAATTGAAATGTCGCCAGAAGAATTGCCGCGGCGCCAATCAACCAGAAAAACCGCGCACCGATCACCGAGACACCGAAAACTTCCATACCGGCAAGACTCATCCAGTAGGTGAAAGGCGGCTTCTTCAGCCGTACATCGCCTTCCGCGGTGTGTGGCGTGAGATAATCACCACTCTGGATCATGATCACAGCACCGTTTGAGTAATAACGCTCATCCGGAAAGTGCAGGACAAGACTGGAACCGAGCGGCAATAGCCCGATGATCAGCGCCAAGGCAAGAAACACGGCAAGTTTTGTTCTTGATATCACATTGTCAGCCGAACCCGAATGATCGGAGGCTCTAGGGGCAATTTCATCTTGAGACATCATGCTTCTACGGTCTTGTCATTATTGTTGCGGCTTCATACCGGTTTCGAAAGCTCTAGCCAACGCAAAGATGCGCCTGCGGCGAGGCGGACTTCGCGTTCATAATCACGCCCGTTTTTCCGGAGCCACGCCAAACCGGTTGGTCAAAGTCTCGCACAAACAAGCAATGGCGGAAAAAACCACCAGTGTGGACAGGGATCCGAGAACGACATCGGACAAATAGTGCCTGCCGAAGGCGACGCGCAACATGTCAGTCAGGCCGATGATTACGATCATTGCCGAGAACAATCTCAGCCTTTCCCGGTGCGGCCAAAATGGCAGGAGGCAGACAATCCAGGCGATGCCGGACGCTTCGCCTGAAACGAATGAGCAATTGTGCTGACAGGCCTGCGACCACTCAGCTACGGCAATGAAGGGATGATCGCCGCCGAACAAAAATGTGTCGGCCGGACGGGGCCTGCCAATGAATTCCTTCATGTAGCCATTGACCAACAATCCCGGACCAACGGCAAGCGTTATGAGCGCGATGGTCGAGATACGGATGCGCTCATGACTCCAGCGAAGGCCTGAAGCGAGATCGCGCAAGGCAATCGTCACGACGACGCTGGCCCCTACCATCGGCAAAGCATAGAAAACGCGCCTGAGCGTTTTGAGAAACGGAACGGAACTAGCCGGAAAGTCACCGCATATTCGGGTAGTGAGAGCGTTTGCGCATTCGGTGGGGGTGAAAAAATAGGAAGAAACCGCCTCGTCTATTTCTGGAGCGCGATTGAACAGGATGGCCAAGGATACCCACAAAATGGCCAGACCCACCACGCAAGCGGGTTGACTCCACGTCCCGAACCCGTAGGTCGCCGTGCCGCATGGTTGTGAAGTTGTTCGATAGTAAACCATGCGCTCTCTGAAAGGCTGACAATCCAGCCTGTTGTGAGGTCTGGATGTTGCAGGGTGATTACGGCGTGAACAGGAAATTTCCGTGGCGTATTGTAGGAGAAGATGTTTTTTGCCCCGCAGCTATCTTGCCGCGGAATCAAGTGGCGAAATTCAGTCTTTCGCGTTAGGTTCCGCCAGTTTCAGACGGAGCCTACCATGAACTTCATTCCTGATTGGCCGATTATTCTGCAATTTGCCATAGCGACCTTCGTATTATCCATTACCCCCGGGCCAGACATGACGCTCTTTGTCGGCAGGGCCCTGTCGGAAGGAAAGGCTGCCGGTTTTGCCTGCTTGGCCGGTGCCAGCAGTGGCATTGTCGTGCACACAACAATGGTCGCGATCGGTCTGTCGGCGCTGATCGTGGCTTCGCCGAGTGCGTTCTTCGCGCTGAAGATCGTGGGGGCGGGCTATCTCGTCTGGCTTGCCTATCAGGCGATCCGCAACGGCTCCGCATTCTCGCCGGAAAAGAAAGTGGGGCAGTCGCATACATTGCTTCAGAGCTGGCTGACCGGATTCGGGATCAATCTTCTCAACCCTAAGATCATCCTGTTCTTCATGACATTCCTGCCGCAGTTCGTGTCGGCAAGTGATCCTCACGCTCCAGGAAAGTTGTTCTTTTTGGGCGTGTTGTTCATTCCGTTGGCGCTGCCTATCGTCGCGCCGATGATTATCGCAGCGGACACATTCTCCAAGCTGCTCAAGAAAAATCCAACAGTGACCCGGATTACCGACTGGTTGTTCGCTGGCGTCTTTTCCGCCTTCGCCGCAAAAATTTTGATGGCCCAGGCCAAGTAACTCTTGGTCCTAACCCCGCCGGTCTTCGGGGCGCTGCGCAATCAAGCCGGCGCTGCGTCCTGAAATCAGCCAATAGACGAAGCCGCCGACAACACCGGTGGCAAGGATTGCCGCGAAGGTGCTTATGTCTTCCGTTTGCGGCCGCCATTTCCAGACAATGACGAATATGGCCGAGCCGGCGCCACCAAGGGCATAGAACAGCCAGTCACGCCAGCCGGTCAGCTCGGCATAGAGGATCAGTATCGCTGCAGGAAAAAAGACGCTATAGCCGATGACCACGGCAAATACCGGGACGGTCGTATAGAGAAAAGGCCCTTCGGAACCGTTCCACTCAGAGCCGCCGAGCAACAGCGCGTTCAGGAATATCGACGCAACGACGATCGCACCGATGAAACCGAAAATGATCAGGGCAAAGCGGAACAGATAGTGCAGGAGCTGGTTCAATCGTCGCCGTGCCCGGCTATCATGGCGGCCTCGAATGCCAGACGCTCCGTCTTCTTCATGCGCTCGGATTCAGATTTCAACTGGCCGCAGGCTGCGAGGATATCGCGCCCGCGTGGCGTGCGGATGGGTGAGGCATAGCCGGCATTGTTCACGTAGTCGGCAAATTTCTCGATCTGCTCCCAATCGGAGCACTGGTAATTCACTCCAGGCCACGGGTTGAATGGGATCAGATTGATCTTGGCAGGAATGCCCTTGAGCAAACGCACCAATTCCTTGGCGTCGTCGAGCGAGTCGTTGACGCCCTTGAGCATTACATACTCAAACGTGATGCGCTTTGAATTGGACAGGCTCGGATAGGCGCGGCAGGCATCAAGCAGCTCCTTCAGCGGATACTTCTTGTTGATCGGCACTAGCATGTCGCGCAGATCGTCGTTCACCGCATGCAGCGAGATCGCCAGCATGACGCCGATCTCTTGACCCGTGCGGTAGATCTCCGGCACAACCCCTGACGTGGAAAGCGTGATGCGTCGCTTGGAAAGCGAGAGCCCGTCTCCGTCGGAGGCGATCAGCAACGCCTTTTTGACGTTCTCGAAATTATAGAGAGGTTCGCCCATGCCCATCATCACAATGTTGGAAACCTTACGGCCTTCAGCCGGTACGATGGCGCCATCGGGTGTGTTGCGGTCGGGAAAATCACCAAGACGATCACGGGCAATCAGCAGCTGCGACAGGATTTCCTCCGCCGTCAGGTTGCGGACGAGTTTCTGGGTGCCGGTATGACAGAAGGAGCAGGTGAGGGTGCAACCGACCTGGCTGGAGATGCACAGTGTGCCTCGGCCCTCCTCGGGGATGTAGACAGTCTCGATCTCGACCGGGCGCCCGGCACCGCGCGCCGGGAAACGAAACAGCCATTTGCGTGTGCCGTCGTTGGAAATCTGTTCTTCGACGATCTCCGGACGAGCAATGGTAAAATGGCGGGCAAGCAATTCGCGCATGTCACGGGAAATGTTCAACATGTCGGCGAAATCGGATACACCACGCACATAGAGCCAGTGCCAAAGCTGCGCGACCCGCATCTTTACCTGCCGTTCCGGAACGCCAATGGCGATCAAGGCCTCTCCGATTTCGGCGCGCGACAGGCCGATCAGCGACGGCATTTCTGCCGTCGAAATGAAAAGTGCGTCACGGGATTTGTCCCGGGCGACGGGATGTGTCAGGTCAAGCGTTACGGACATGGGGTTTTCTAACGTTCTCATCGGAAGCGGGGCTCATATCACGTTCGAGCCCGCGCGTCACCTGTGCATAGAAAAAGGCCGGGCAGCATGGGCCCGGCCTCTACCAGAATATACTGCGATGCGATTATTTGCAGGTGGCAATAGCCTTCAACGCGGCGGATACGCCTTTCAGCGAGTAGGCATAGCTTGTCTTGGTGCCGCGTTTGGAAACAGCATTGATAGACATTTTGTGGCCGGAGCGGAGAGCGGCGACGAGCTGGGGCTCTTCAGCGGCATTTTCCATCCAGCCATGGCTGCCATTGGTGAACATGGAGAAGCTACGATCGTCGATCGTCACTGTGACTTTGGAATTTTCCTGCAGATCATAACCAGCCTTGAACTGTGGTTCGTAGCTGACATTCTGACCAGGTTTCTGGCTTACCATGAAGAAATTGTCGCCATGGTCGATCTTGGCAGGCTGCTTGTCGATCGGAACCGAGAGAACGTAGCATACTTTGCCCTTGCCCTGCTGATAGCTGTAAGCACCCCAAGCATTGAACTGGCTGATCTGACTTGGGGTTTGGGCAAGAGCTGTTCCTGTCAGCCCAAGCATGAGCACAGTCGTCGCTACAAGTGATTTTCCAAACATTTTACCTACCAGTTTCTGTCGTTCGCTTCATAACTCGTGAACCGGCAATGGCCCGGAGGAAATCCGGATGCCGCATTGTCCAGTTCGCTTCTCTTAATTTGACTTAATCTGGGTTACCAAACGGTGAAGACAGGGTCAAAAAAGCGATTTTTAGAGCCAAGAAGGTCACATCCTTGTCAAAGTCCCACGTGCAAACTCCAGCCAAACAAAAGCGGCGAGACTTTGACGTTTCGCACTATCACAAGCTTGTGATGTTGCTGGTTTCACTTCGGCAATTCGTTACCTGCTGCCTTCCGGTGAAGGATCGCGATCGAAATCATCGAGCGCCTTCTTTGCCGCAGCGCGATGTGCCGGTGTGATGTGATTGCGGATAGCCGTCAACGCCGCCATCAGTACGGCGACGTCATCGGTGAAACCAAGACCAAAGACAAAGTCGGGAATGAAATCGAGCGGCATAACAAAATAGGCGAGCGAAGCGAGAAGGATGCCGCGTACCTTGGTTGGAGTGGCTGGATCAAGGGCACAAAAGTAACCGGCAATCACCTCGTCCAGGAACGGCACGGCCTTGGCAGCCTTGCGCACCGTCTTCCAGAACCGCGCGCGAATACGCTCCTCGCGAGAGCGCTGCTCATCGTCGCTTCCGGGCTCCAGAATTTCACCAATCTTTGCGTCGTCCATTCCTTTTCCTTCGGCACTGTTCGATGACAACATGGGAAGACATTTAACGGGGTACAATAGTTTCGATCAAATTGCCGTGAAAATCGATTGCGATCAGCTATTGTGTGTCATGTCGTAATCGCTACACGCCCCCCAATTCAGAGCTGCACTTCGCATGAACAACTCACCGTTTCGCTCCGTTCTCTTTGTTTGCCTCGGCAATATCTGCCGCTCGCCATTGGCTGAAGGCGTGTTCAGATCGGTGCTTGCCGCGGAAGGGAAGGGCGATGGCATACGCATCGATTCAGCTGGCACCAATGGCTATCATACGGGCGAAGCGCCGGATGAGCGGTCGATCGCGGTGGCAGGCAGATATGGAATCGATATTTCTAATCAGTGCTGCCGGCAGTTGACCTTGGAGGACTTTACTCGCTTCGACCTGATCGTTGGTATGGATCGGGCGAATGTTGCAGCAATAGAAACCCGTCGTCCCGCAAACGCCACCGCTCAGACCGGACTGTTGTACGAGATCGCCCTAGGTGAACTCAAACAGATTCCAGATCCGTATTACGGCACAAATGTTGATTTTGAGCGCGTCTACCGGATGATTCTGGCTGCTTCCAAAGGCCTTTCAAAACGGTTCTGAGAGGAGGAGCGAGGCGCCTCCAGTGGCCAGGCTTCTTCAACGATATAGGGTCCGCCGCCGATCGAATCGCGCGAGGACATCAGCACAAATCGGCCAATCGTGAACGGTGCCGTCGCGAAGTTGCCGCGCGAGGAAAGGTAGTGCGCTACCTCTTCATTGCGAACATTGCGCAGTCGGGCCAGGGTCACATGCGGTGTGAATTTACGCGGGTCGGCCGGCAGCATCAGGCGCTGGCATATGCGTTCGATCTCCGCCTGCAGGGCCTGAATATCCGGAGAAGGAGACACGCCGGCAAAGATGCTGTGCGGCTTCCTTGAACCGAAGGCGTTGACGCCAGAAAGTTTCAGGGTGAATTCCGGACGCCGGATACGGTCAAGCGCGTTGGCCACCTCGTCAGCAACATGGCCTTCGACGTCGCCAATAAAACGCAGCGTGATGTGATAATTTTCGACATCAATCCATCGGGCACCTGGCAGGCCACCGCGCAAGAGCGACAGTGAGAGAGCGGCGTCCCTCGGGATTTCGAGGGCAGTAAAGAGACGCGGCATAAGGCATCCTCCCCGAATCGAGTTGTAACTCTAGAGAATCATTGAATGAGTCCGGGAGCAAGGCATAACTTCAGATTAACTCCTGACGCGACAAATTAGCCACGCTTTATTTCCAACCTGAATGAAGGCTGTTTCCAGGAACATCACGCGCCAACAATCTGATGATTGGCCTTAGGGTCTGGACCTATCAATATGATCGAAATGGCGCCTGAAACGGCAAGAAGATGCAGTGCAGCTTCATTCATTGGACCATGCTCTGAGGGGCGTGAAGGGCGGGGTCTTTCTCCCGGCCGAACGGTTCGACACTTGTGCTTGCAGCCATTTTCGGCGTCCGCAGGATATGGTCTTTTCGCCAGGCTACTTAGTTGCAAAGGCTCGACAATGGATAACATTGCCATCGCCTTTGCTCCTCGTATGCGAACGAAAAGCCTCATACCATTTCGACCAGATTAATAGGTCCGGACCCTACTGTGCGGCGTCGGTCGTAATATTTGATTCTGCGATGGTTTTTTCCATGACAGGCATGAAGCCTTCAACCATCCTGGCAACGCCTTTGGCATTCGGATGCATCCCATCCTGAAGCTGTAACGATCTTTCGGTAGCAACGCCCTCCATGAAGAATGGATAGAGCGGCACATTAAATTTCTCGGCCAGTCTTGGAAAAATGGCGTTGAACTTCTCTTCGTAGTCGCCGCCCATGTTCGGCGGTGCCAGCATACCGGCCAGAATGACCTGAATGTTTCGCTGTTTCAGCTTTTCAATGATATCCGCCAGATTCTTCTCACTGATTTCCGGCGAAATTCCGCGCAGTGCGTCGTTTGCACCGAATTCAAGAATCACCAGATCTGTCCCATCCGGAACCGACCAGTCGAGCCTCGAAAGACCGTCAGTCGTCGTCTCGCCAGCAACGCCGGCATTGGCGATCGTGATATTGACGCCCTTGTCCTTCAGGGCCTTTTCAAGCTGGGCAGTAAAGGAATCCTGTACCGGCAATTCGAACCCGGACATCAGGCTGTCGCCGAAGCCGACGACCGATAGCGGGCGATCGGACACGCTATTTTGATTGGCCAATACCAGGGATGGCAAGGCAACAAGACCAAGCGAAACCAGAATTTGTATCAATGGTTTGAATCTCATTTTGGGGTACCCATATCAGACAAGCTGCGACCAGAGTCGGTCCGAACATATCGTAAAGGAAGTCATTTCGTGACTAAATCTGTCATCGCGCTTGATCACATTGAGTTGACGCTGGGTAGCGGTGCGTCCTCGGTCCATGTGCTCAAGGGCATTTCGCTCAACATAAATTCCGGGCAATCGGTGGGTATCGTCGGGCCATCCGGATCCGGCAAATCCACCCTGCTGATGGTGCTGGCTGGTCTGGAGCGCGTGGATTCGGGCTCGGTCCAGATAGCTGGAGAGCGGCTTGAGACCATGAACGAAGATCAGGCCGCGACGTTCCGCGGCAAGAATATTGGCATCGTGTTTCAGTCGTTTCACCTGATCCCGAATATGACTGCGCTCGAAAATGTCGCAGTGCCGCTGGAACTTTCGGGGGATCGCCAGGCCTTTGCCATTGCCGAACGTATGCTTGCAGCGGTGGGACTGGCGGATCGTGTCACCCACTATCCGGGAGAACTTTCCGGCGGCGAGCAGCAGCGCGTTGCGATTGCTCGTGCGCTCGCGCCATCGCCAAAAATCCTCATAGCTGACGAGCCGACCGGCAACCTCGATACGGCCACCGGCAAGCAGATTGCCGACCTTTTGTTTGAGAAACAAAAAGAGCTTGGCCTGACGCTGGTGCTCGTCACCCACGATACCGCTCTCGCATCTCGCTGCGATCGCGAAATCCGCGTTCGATCAGGCCTGATTGAAGCAGATGAAGACGCACTGGGCCTGGCGAGAAGCGCATGAGCGAGGCCACCTCCACCCGCCCTTCGCCGTCACCGAGGCTGGCTTTGCGTTTCGCCTTGCGGGAAATGCGAAGTGGGCTGTCAGGCTTCTATATTTTTCTCGCCTGCATTGCTCTTGGCGTAGCGGCGATTGGTGGCGTCAATTCGGTCGCCAATTCCATTTCAGCTGGCATTTCCAGCCAGGGCCAGAGCATTCTTGGCGGCGATGTCCGCTTTCAGCTGAACCAGCGAGAGGTCAATCCTGACGAACGAGCGTTCCTTGACAGCAAGGGTCGCGTTGCTGTCAGCGCCAATATGCGGTCGATGGCGAGGCTTGCCGATGGATCGGACCAGTCGCTGGTGGAGGTGAAAGCGGTAGACGACGCTTACCCGCTCTCTGGCAGGCTCGAAACAGCGCCGGCATTTGGCCACGGGGCTCTTTTTGCGGAAAAGGATGGTGCTTTCGGGGCGGCCGTCGCGCAAATTTTCCTTGATCGGCTCAATCTCAAGCTCGGCGACCATGTTCTGGTGGGATCGGCGACATTCGAATTGCGCGCTGTCATCACCAACGAACCGGACCTGCTGTCCGACGGCTTCGGCTTTGCACCCCGTTTTATGGTGTCGCTGGATGGACTTGGCGCGGCGGGGCTGGTGCAGCCGGGCAGTCTCGTCGACCACAGCTACAAGATTGCACTGCCTGCCGGGACCAGTGAAGCGGCGATAGCAGCTATTCGTGAGGAAGCTCAGCAGAAATTTCCGCAGGCCGGCTGGACGATTCGCAGCCGGACCAATGCGGCACCTTCGCTCAGCGCAAACATTGAACGATTCTCCCAATTTCTCACGTTGGTCGGGCTGACGGCACTCATCGTCGGCGGCGTGGGTGTCGCCAATGCCGTCAGGGCCTATCTTGATGGCAAGCGCGGTGTTATCGCGACGTTCAAATCGCTCGGTGCTCCGGGCTGGTTTGTCATTGCGGTTTATCTCATTCAGATCGTCATCATTGCGCTGGTCGGAATCCTTATCGGCCTCGTGATTGCGGCGATCATTCCCTACGTGGCGGGCTATGCCTTGCAAGGCGTTCTGCCGATCGCCGGTAAGGGCGGGTTCTATCCTGGCGCATTGTTGTGGGCGGCCCTGTTCGGCCTTCTGACGACGCTCGCCTTTGCAATTCTGCCGTTGGGGCGCGCGCGCGATGTTCCGGCAACAGCGCTTTTCCGTGAGCAGGGATTTGAACAACGCGGCTGGCCGAAGCCGTTTTACGTCGCCGCTGCGGCTGTCCTCATCGCCATTCTTTGCCTGCTTGCGGTGTTCTTTGCCTATGATCGGCGGATTGCCACGATCTTCATCGGCGCGGTAATTTTTTCATTTCTCGTTTTGCGAGTGGTCTCAATTCTGGTCCAATGGCTGGCGCGACGGTCTCCGAGAGTTCGCTCGACCGCATTGCGGCTCGCCATCGGCAATATCCACCGCCCGGGAGCGCTCACACCCTCCGTCGTCCTGTCGCTCGGTCTCGGGTTGACGCTTCTGGTTACGCTTGGCCTCATTGATGGCAGTCTGCGGCAGCAGCTCGCGGGCAATCTGCCGGAACGCGCACCGAACTTCTTCTTTGTCGATATCCAAAGCAAGCAAGTGGAACAGTTCAGCGAACTGCTGCAAAAAACGGCCCCAAACGGAAAGATTGTTAGCGCGCCGATGTTGCGCGGCCGCATCATTGCCTTCAACGGTACTGATATCACCAAACTGACTATTCCGCCCGAAGGGGCGTGGGTGTTGCGCGGCGATCGGGGCATCACATACGCCAAGAACGTGCCGGAGAATTCGGCACTGACGAGCGGCGACTGGTGGCCGGCGGATTATTCCGGCGAACCCCTTGTGTCGTTCTCGGCAGAGGAGGCCAAGAATCTCGGGCTCAAGATTGGCGACACAGTGACAGTCAACGTGCTCGGGCGCAATGTCACAGCACGCATCGCCAATCTTCGTCAGTTGCAATGGGAATCGCTGGCTATCAATTTCGTCATGGTATTCTCGCCAAATACCTTTGCGGGCGCGCCACATGCCTGGCTGGCAACCCTGACCGATCCTTCGTCAACGCCGCAGGAGGAAGCCGCTGTCATGCGTAGCGTTACCCGTGCGTTCCCGGCTGTGACCACCGTCCGTGTCAAGGACGCGATCACCATCGCAAATGAACTTGTAGGCCAGTTGGCGGTTGCAATCCGTGCTGCTGCCTCGGTTGCGCTGATCGCGTCGATCCTTGTCTTGGGCGGCGCGCTTGCGGCAGGCAATCGTGCACGCGTTCACGATGCGGTGGTGCTGAAGACCCTTGGTGCGACACGCCGCACGCTCATCAAGGCGTTTACGCTTGAGTATATGCTGCTGGGCCTCGCAACTGCCATCTTCGCGCTGTTTGCCGGTGGCCTTGCAGCCTGGTACGTGATTGTGCGGGTGATGACCTTGCCGCCTTATTTTCAGCCGGAGATCGCTGTCATGACGTTAATCATCGCGCTGGTTTTGACCGTCGGATTCGGCCTTGCCGGTACCTGGAGGATCCTCGGTCAGAAAGCTGCACCAATCCTGCGAAACCTCTGAAATCATTAAAAGAGTGTAATTTTCAGCCAATTTGTCCGTATTTGGCCGCATTACACATAATCTTGAGTAAATCAGGTCTTGTTATGAGCCTCGCGAATCCCCATAATTTGTCCCAAGGCATGCTGGGGTCCCGCCAGCGGCGCCTGGGATAATCCCGACACCCGACGGGACGAAGCAAATGAGGTTAATCATGGCTGACTATCGCAACGTCCAGGCCCGTTCTTCGGCCGGATTGCGTGTGGACGCGGGGATCGATCAGGGTCTGCGCAGCTACATGCTCAAAGTCTATAATTTGATGGGGATCGGTCTCGCAGTGACTGGTCTTGCTGCACTTGCGCTCGTTTATCTAACGACCACCAATGATCCTTCTCTGGCCGCAGCTACGTTGCCAAACGGCAAGATGCTGACCAGTTTTGGCGTTGTCTTCTTCACATCGCCGCTGAAGTGGCTTGTTATGCTAGCACCGCTGGCTGCAGTGTTCTTCCTGAGCTTCCGCATCGAGAACATGACTGTATCGGCGGCCCAGACCACTTTCTGGGTTTACGCAGCTCTCGTTGGCGCGTCGCTTTCGTCTATCTTCCTGGTCTTCACTTCCGGAAGTATCGTACAGACATTCTTCGTCACGGCCGCATCTTTCGGCGCCCTGTCGCTTTACGGCTACACCACGAAGCGTGACCTGTCGGCAATGGGCTCGTTCCTGTTCATGGGCCTGATCGGCATCATCCTTGCCTCTCTGGTCAATATTTTCCTTGCATCGAGCGCTTTGCAGTTCGCGATCTCGGTCATTGGCGTATTGGTCTTTGCTGGCCTGACTGCCTTCGACACGCAGCAGATCAAGGAAATGTATTATGAGGGCGATGCTTCGGACACTTATGGCCGCAAGGCGATCATGGGCGCACTGAGGCTCTATCTCGACTTCATCAACATGTTCATGTTCCTGCTGCAGTTTTTGGGCAACCGGAACTAAGCAGTCTATCCGAATTGACGAAAAGGGCAGCGGAAACGCTGCCCTTTTCTTTGGCAACCTATTTGAATGGCCAAAAACAATCGTTTTCTGAAGTGGCCTCTTCAAATTCGCGGCAAAGAAGTGCATGAAACACGCAAGATTGTCTTTTGCCTGCGAAACCCCATGTCCCAGATTCATATCCGCTCGGCACGCCCAGCCGATCTAATCACGATTACCGAAATCTATTGCGACGCCGTGCTCCATGGCACTGCTACCTACGAAATCGACCCACCTGATCGGCAAGAGATGACACGGCGGTTCCATGCGATCACGTCAGACGGTTTTCCTTACATCGTGGCCGAGCTGGACGGCGCCGTAGTCGGCTATGCCTATGCAAGCTATTTTCGGACCCGCCCTGCCTATTGGTGGTCGGTAGAGGATTCGATTTACATTGCGCCGGAAGCAAAGGGCAAGGGTCTCGGCAAAAGGCTTCTGCACCAATTGATCAAGGATTGCACGGCTCTCGGATTTCGCCAGTTCATCGCCGTCATCGGGGATGGTCATGATGCATCTGCCTCCGTGCGCCTGCACGCAAGCGCAGGCTTTACGCATTCAGGAACCATCAGGGGCTCAGGTTTCAAGCACGGCCGTTGGCTCGATACGGTGCTGATGCAGCTCGATATGAATGGTGGTGCGGAAACACTGCCTGGTGAGCCGCCGCTGAGGGGCTAGAGCTCTAGGCGAACCCGGCTAGCCGCGAACGAGGCTCAAGCTCTTGTCGAAAACCCTGAGAACGCGGTCCAGTTGATGGCCGCGTTTGAGAATGAGGCCGCTGGCAGCGATGACGCTGTATGCCCCTTGCTTGCGCGCCAGTCTGGGATTCTTCTCCACCCGGAACATGGGGACTTCACTGGTTCTTCGAAAAATCGAAAATACCGCGCGATCCATCAAATGGTCGATCGCATAATCGCGCCATTCGCCCGCAGATACCATAAAGCCGTATATTCGAAGAATTTGGTCAAGCTCACGCCGGTTGAAGGTGACGGGGAGTTCGCTGCTGCGAACGAGGGGGATCAATTTTGCCTGCTGTTGCGATTCGTCGCCACCTGCATTGCTGTCCATCAATCATCCGCCTTTGAACTGTCGTGTGACACCTGGATGACATTAGGGTGACCTGTTCTGCATTTTTTTACAAGTCCGGAGTGATTTTCCTGCTTCGCCTTCGCTTGTTTACGAACCGCTTTCTGGATTCCCTCACGAAGAAATACGCCCTGTTTCCAATGGTGATTACCTGACACATTCTCGCCATTTTCTGTTCGCATTGCCGCCCGATTCCGCACCCAACATCGTCAAATGTTGTCTGAGACGGTTCGGTCTTGACAGTCCGATACCCCAAGCCCCCCGCCCAACGGGTTGTTTGGGCCGAACCAATCAGTCTCCCTGAAAGGCAACATGCCCCAATATCTCAGGCCGGATTTATCCGGCCTGTTTTTGTTTTGGGACCAGAATTACCTAGGGTTTTGCGGCCATGATAGATGCGCCGATGATTGGCCCAGGTTTACCTTCTCCAAGCATTTCCTGCAGCAACACAGCGCATCCCGTCGCCTTCTTGCTGGCAAGCTCGCTCATCGGGATTTCAATTTTTTGCGCGGCGCCATCCCACATGCCGACCGTATCCATAGCCCGTACGCTATTGGCGTAACTTACCTTGCGTCCGACATTCTCGCCGTCTGGAATCTCGACGATGGTCTCCCGGTTGAAATAGGCAAGCAGAACCCGGACCGGATTCGGTGTGATGGGGCCAGAACCGATGTCGATGAGCAGGCGGTCCGGTGCGGTTTTTTCGATCGAGACGGGAATGGTAAGGCCGGTAGCGGTGTTGCGCATTTCTGCGATACGGCGGCGAATCTTTTGACCATCCTGGCCGTTCACATGTTCGCGGCCGTTAAGAATGACTTGGGGCGTATAGACTCCGTTCAAACCCAGCGCGGTGCGATAGGCGTTCTGACGGTCGGTGTTTTCCGGCAAGGCGAGATTGTCTGTCCAGCCGCGGTAGTCCCAGTAGTCCACGTGGAAGGCCAGAGCGACCACCTTGCCCTCGGTCACGAGCTCTTTCAGCACGGCATCCGCTGGCGGGCACGAGCCACAGCCTTGTGAAGTATAAAGTTCAACGACGCCATCCGGCTTCTTGCCAATGTCATCAGCACAGACTGGCAGCACATAAGCAGCCGCCGCCAGAAGCGGAGCACCGATCAAGATACGTCTGGACAGGGCGGGCAAGGGCACGAGTTCTATTTCTTCCCAGTTTGAACAGGGTTGTTGTCGGATAAAATGGTTGCGAGATGATTGATAGGAGCCGGACCTTTCAAGAGGAAGTCACTTTGAGGTGAATTCGATCACGTTTTAGTCCGCCAACCAGGCAAAAGGCCGCCAGTTGCCCGGCGGCCTTCATTTGTTCACGCGCTTGCCGCTTATGCGGCAAGGTCGCGCAGAACGTACTGCAAGATGCCGCCGTTCTTCAGGTATTCCAGCTCATCAATCGTATCGATGCGGCAGATCAGCGGCACCTGCTTCACGCTGCCATCGGCATAGGTCACCGTGGCGAACGTCTTCTGGCGTGGCTGGATAGTGGCCAGACCTTCGATGGAGACGATTTCGTCGCCCTTCAGACCCAGTGACTGCCAGCTCGTTCCCTCTTCGAGAACGAATGGCACAATGCCCATGCCGACCAGGTTAGAACGGTGGATTCGCTCGAAGGACTGGGCAATCACAGCGCGAACACCAAGGAGATTGGTACCCTTGGCAGCCCAGTCGCGTGACGAGCCGTTGCCGTATTCCACACCGGCAAAGATCACCAGCGGCACGTTCTCGGCGCGGTATTGCATGGCCGCATCATAGATCGGCATCTCTTCCTTGGAAGGATAATGGATCGTGTAGCCACCCTCGCGGCCGTTCTCGCCGAGCATGTGGTTGCGTATGCGGATATTGGCGAATGTGCCGCGCATCATAACTTCATGGTTGCCGCGGCGTGTGCCGTACTGGTTGAAGTCGAGTGGTGCAACGCCGTGGTCCGTGAGGTATTTGCCGGCTGGCGACGCAGCCTTGATCGAACCCGCCGGGGAAATGTGGTCGGTGGTGATCTTGTCGCCGAACAGGCCGAGGA
>NZ_JBBNAN010000283.1:0-5256 GCF_037994405.1 Phyllobacterium sp. | reverse complement strand
TCGACTGAAGGATCGTGACCAGGCTGCAGTCAACTCTGATCGCCGGCGGCGTCCCGGTTTTTTCTGTCATGGAAGAATTTTGCTCCCCCGCAACGCGGGCAGGGGTTTTGTCCAGTGTCACCGGCATTATCGGTCATGACAATTCCCATGCCTTCGCACGACGCACAGGCCGTCACGCTCTCTCTTGCCAGCCGCCGCTCGCTTGCCCAAAGCTCCAGTTCGTGCAGTTGCTTTGCGCTCAGATCGGTCATCGCAAACGGAACATCCCCCGATGTCAAACAAGTCAAACAATACGCGCATACCAACGGCTCGGCAAAACGCGCCTTTTTGGGGAAGCATATCAATGCGACATTTGCGCTTAAGAGCGGCGCGTGCGGAACCCGAACAACCGAAGCATTCAAGTAGACAGCCCACCAATACCACTCTTGGGCACTTAGTTGGCCCTGTCGGCTCGAAGCTGCGAAAATGGCCATTTGAAAGAATAAATACAGAACACAATCTAAATAGTACAGCATCTTCAATGGCTTAATATTTTTGGACGTTGGGATTCCGCGAGAGCGGGAAATAGCTCTGCATAGGGTTTTCGGCCGTTAATTGGTGCAAGACCGGCCGGTTCTGGCAGTATTTTGAGGATAATTCTTGATCTGTTCTCCGAGTTGGCCATTTTCGCAGCTTCGAGCCGACAGGGCCAATTGTGGTGGAGATCGTCGATTCCGCCGAGAAGATTGAAAAACTGATCCCCGAGATCATGGAGCTGACGAAGAGTTGCCTAATTACCACCGAGAAAGTCCAGGTCATACGTTACGGCGACGGGGACTAGATATCTTTTTGCCGCTTGGTCGAGACAAACGAAAATCGACAACGTCTACATTCACTGAGGAGGCGTTTTCTTCACACCTGGGGATGAATACACGATAGATCGCGCATGACCCGCGGTCGCCATTGTCAATTTCTTCTAAAGAACACATGAACAACGGCCCAGGCGAGCAGGCATGAAACTATAATGAGAGCGGCGTTTTCCCAACTCATGTCAAGGCTCCCGTGCGGGTGCCCGCGTTCGATTACACCTAGTCGGCCAGTTGAATTCCGACGCTCAAAACAATTCCCACTGCCACAACGGCCATTCCGATCCGGAATGTTCTTGTATCGCGCCTTACAAGCTCTGCGCGTGCCTTGAGGGCGTAAGGGCCATCGTCGCGAGTGGCAATTTCGATTACTTCGCCCTTTGGAAGCTCGCGTAACGTGGCTTCCATCTCCTGTGAGTTACCTTTCATCCTTCCTCCAAAAACAGGGAGGACAAAGGCTGGGGACGCTCTAGTTGTCCTCCCCAATAGGCTGAGGGAAGGAGCACGGGAATGTGGAGAGCCTTCACATTCAGCCAAGGAAAATAATACACCCAGACGGGCGGCTGACCAACCTCTTCGGGAGTAGGTTCTGTATGGCGGGTTCTTGACGAGTGCTCTCTATTGTCGTCAAAACAACCTGGCATGACGTGGCCTCAGTTCCTTGCAGGGGAACAGTGGAAAATCACTCTCTCCGGATGATCTGGCCTTCATGCAGTTCAAATATGCCATTCTGGCCGCCTTGGGCATCAAAATCCTCTAACAGATCACTCCATCGCCCCAATACTCTGGCGCATGAACTGCATTGAATCAGCGTGTGATTTTGCACGTTGTCAGGGATGCGCAGATAGATCGTTCCGCAGGTGGGCATTCGAGCTTGTGATCAAGTTTCTCAGGCATAATGTTCCTTTTACCATTCAATGATATTTGGACGACTGACCGTCCAATACGGCGATTGCGGCGAGAATCTGGAAGTCGCGTGAGCCTTGATCGAAGAGCTTTATAATGGTTCGCGCCAGTCGAGCGCATGTTCGTACGTTGCGGGCGGCTGTCCAAGAAGTTCGCACGCCTTGATGTATGCGCGTTCGATGATCTGTCGATCTTCTTCGCTGTAAGCGGGTCTGCCAGAAACGTGATTGTTGGTCATGGCGGCTCCTTTCCACCGTTGGCGGGAGCACGTTCCATTCTCATGCGTCGGCGGCTAATGCCGACGATGCTCGACAGGGATGAAAGTTTACTCCTGTTTCAGGAAATAGCGAATCGTGTCGAGCCAAGACGGTTCCATCCGCCTTATCCGACAGAGGAAGGGTATCAACAGGGAATTGTCGCCGGCATTTTGAGGCCAAGGGATGCAAGCACGCCTGCATCCCTTGAGCGGCAAGTTCGACATCAAGTCGGGCAGCAGCGGGGACCACGGTCAGCGCCCGCATTGCTATCGGTTAGGCCATGCCGCCGTCGGACGGCCCGGTGAGCACATCTGATCTCGGCAGAAACTCATATCGCACCACAGTCACGGTGATGGGATTGATCTGGGGGTGGGAAGTATCTAAGTGGTAACCCACCGTTTGGGGCACCATCAGTCGCAGGCTAAGGCTCGGGCAGGTTAAGAAGGAAAACGCAATGAGTGATAACATCGTCCGTGACAGCAATGGCAACCAGTTGAATGACGGTGATTCCGTAACAGTAATCAAAGACCTGAAGGTCAAGGGAACATCAGAGACAATCAAACGCGGGACATTGGTCAAAGGAATTCGACTGACGGGAAATTCCGGTGAGGTCGAGTGTAACACCAAGCAGGTCAAAGGCTTGGTGCTTAAAACGGAATTCCTCAGGAAGGCCTAGTGGGAGCGGGGATTGAGATATCATCCGTTCTACGGTTGGGACGGCACAGAACGCACAACGCACACGTCTGATCGCAAGCTCTGCAGCGGTTGCTGGCTTATGCGTTGTTTTACGTGGCGCGCCATTGAGATTCCAGCCAGGCTGACGTAACTCTGTTTGGCTTAAGCTACCAAGATAGTTGGCCCTTTATACTCTTTGAGGAACCTCAATCGGCGCCGGGCTTTTTCAAAATCGAGTCGCAATGTTTGATCAGAAATTGAAACAAGTATCGCCGATTTCCGGTCGCTTCGCTCATACGGGAACTGCCGTCAACGTGTGCATTTACCGACTTGATGGCGATAGTTCACCAACCCCCTGGACACTCCAGGTCACTTCGGAAGACCGGAAAGCAACCATGTGGATGGAAGGCTTTCCATCGGATCAAGAAGCATTCAAAACGTTCTACCTTACTGCCGAGAAATACGGCGTGGCCGGTTTTTTCGATAAGGATAGCGCGCCTCTGTTAGGCTCGGGATCATCGTCTGAAATTGCTTGAACGGAGTGAAGAGAAAGCCTCCTCCACAGCCCGTCTCACCAGAGCGTCGTCGTTGGACCTGCTGGTGTTATTTTGGCAGCCTCAGCGGCTGCTCGGCCCAGTCGGGCCGCTTCATCAGTAATCCGCTGCACGTTACCGGCTTTATCCGACGAACATAGCGTGTAATCGCGTGAGCACGCCACGCTGTTTCCCAGGAAGCGCCTTGCGGACGTGATAGGCCGCCGTTGCGGCGTTCACGGTCTCACCGAAATGGCAATAGCAGATGACCTTGTGCAATTGCGCGTCGGTGAGTTCGAAAAATCGCTTCGCTTCGCCATAACTGTCGCTTTCCAACCCGGTCGCCCGGAAGACGGGATCCTCGAAAGCGACTGAGATCGGCGAGCCGTCGCTGCGCATAGCCGCGCGCGCCGCCGACAGCTGATACTCGGTCTGGTGTAGTGTTGAAAGGCGCCGGTCAGGGTTCCGTTCGAGGAGTTCCGCCCAGCGTTCAAGACGTTCGCTGCGCGACATGGTCTGGAGCGGATAGTCCTGCCCGACCGCGGCGACAGTCTGCAGTTGTTCGAGCGCATGGTGTTTCATTTTGGCCTCCCATTCAGACGATACAACATGAACTAACTGTGATGGAAAAATGTTCCAGCTTCGTCCCGTTGGCCGATGAAAAATAGCGGGCAACGCATAAAAGAGAGACCTGGCGCGCTACGCCCGCACCGAGCGCCTGCCCCTTTGATGAGGCGGCCTGTACGGTTCGTGTTCCGGCAATTGCCAAGGTGTAAACCGGAGACGATCAAGTTCACGCACAATATCGTTTGAGCCGACCTCAGGGGGCATCAGCATCATTGGAGGGGCAAGTTCTTTAACCTGCCCCGCCAATAGAAGGGCGTTCCGATTCCATATACCGGGCGTGTCCAGGAGCCGTACGTCTGCCCAAACATTGCTTAGTTTTGCGGCAATACGCCTAGGAATCGTGTCACGATCGTTGCGAGCACAAACATTCCCAATCAAACAGCCACAAGAATTATCGAGGCGCATTTGCGCCAGCCCGAAGAATGACTCACTGCATAGGTGATGTGGGATGTCCCCTCCCGTGTAGGCGTCCAAAACAATAGCATCATAACGATGTCGAACGGCGTGTAAAAAATTCGACCCATCTGCGACATGGCACTCAATTTTGCGAGGCAGCCCGAAATATTTTCGGGCGATAAAGAAGGCCGTGGGATCGATATCGACTATTGTCACCCGTGCCCCTGCTCTATCCAGCATCGTGCCCAAGCTGCCGCCGCCGCAACCGATCATCAACACGTCTTCTGCCCGCGCTTGGGCGAGCAAACCAAAAATCCCGTGTATATAGGGTGCGACGCTTACCCCGTTCGAATCACATTCGGATTGATAGTACCCGCCCTGGCGATAAATCAACGAGCCGGTGTGCTTGGCTTGAAGTATTTCAATTTTGCCAAACTCGGACTGAAATTTTGCAACTTGGATCATGATGCGGTCAACTTCGACAAATCTGTCGACTGTTGCCACCCGCATTGTCCTGATCGCCGCCACAGGCTTTGCCGATTGATATCCTTGAGCCGGGTTTGCGTCCGGTTGACGAAGGAATGGCAGCGGTAGTGACCACGTTGATCGTCGAGGTGATCGAGCCTTCCAATGGCCCTCTCATCGCAAGGGACGATAAGCCCATGATAACCATGAAGGAATAAGTCCGATCCAAGATACTGGTCGTCATTCCATCCATGAGCTGGTTTATGGCCCATTGATTTCCGGTAAGTTCGCCTCATAATCCAGATATGTTCCGTTTGTAACATCAATTATGATGTATAAAATATCATTAGTTAATTATAAAACATTCTAATATATGCCGCAACTGGCAAACATCATATCCCAGGTCAGATGGGGCACTCCAGGATCACAGCACGATCGCGTCTTCGATCGGCATCCACTCTATGACGTTTTCTCGCTTACGCGTCCGAGGCGCACCCCGCCGCCCCGTTTGCTTGAACTCGTTCCAGGTTTGCCATGCGCGCCGCCCTATCC